>NZ_JBBKZV010000003.1:0-389043 GCF_037889915.1 Variovorax humicola
TGGACCGACAACGGCGTGCTCATCATCGAGCACGAAACCGAGATCGGCGCGAGCAATGACACAGCGTCCAGATCCACCACGATCAGGTACTACAGCCTGTACATGCATCTGAGCGCCATCGCCAGGAACCCCCAGACGAACGCTCAGTGGAAGACTGGAGACCGCATCTACCGCAAGGACGAACTGGGCAGTCCCGGGCGGATCTACAGCCACACCGGCCAGATCCACTTCGAGATCTGCTGCGACGCAGCCAATGCCCGGACCATCATCGGACGCCAGCCGTGCTGGAGCGAAATCGATCCACCGGTCGCCCCCACTGCCGATGGCCGCACCGACAGCGTCGTCTACCTGCCGGCCGCGACGCCCACCAGCGCAGCCAATCCCACCAGCCACCTGCGAGCGGCCAGCACAACCACCACCCTTGGCGTGGCGCAATGGGTGTCCATCCGCTATGACAAGGGCAAGGCCTATCTGAAAAGTTACGACGCCCTGGGAGTGGACATCGGCACCGAGAGGTCGGATGCCACTTTCGAGTACGACCTCTACGCCGAAGCCAACCGGCGCCACAACAGCCTGGGTGCGAACTCGCAAGGCAGCAGCCCCAGCGGCTGGTACGAACTGCTGCGCTTCGGCAGCAACCTGGGCCCGACCCACTGTCGGCCAACGCGGCACATTGCGCCTCAGCGAATTGGCATCAACCTTCTCATGCGTCAGCTCAAGCGGCCGCGGCGCGTCGCAGCCGGTCGCGCACACCTTCCCACTCGGGCGAATCGGGCGGCGTTTCGATCCAGATCAACTTGGCGCCCCCCGCGTCGAATTCGCGCAGAACGGCAAAAAGCTGCTGCGCCGCGGCCACGGCGTCGTCGGGCATGCGCCGCTGCCTCACGCGCTGCGACCGACTCGTGAGAAGGCTGCGCGACCACACGGCGATGTGCGCGGCATCGGCGCCCAGCACGTCGAGCCCGGTTTGCAATGCGCGCGCATCCATCAGGCGCAGCTTGGCATTGGGCGCGTAGTGCGCTTCCAGCGTGCCGGAAGCACGCGGGTCGGGCTGGGCCAGTTCGGCGGGTTCACGCACGCGCTCGCCGCAGACGGCCTCGATCTGTGCACGGGTGATGCCACCGGGCCGCAGGAGCACGGGCGCACCGCGGCTGCAGTCGACGATGGTCGACTCGATGCCGACATGGCAGGGTCCACCGTCGATGACCATCAAGTCGTCGCCGAACTCGTGCTGCACGTGCGCCGCCGTGGTCGGGCTCACGCGGCCGAAGCGGTTGGCGCTCGGGCCGGCCAGGCCCGGAACGCCTTGCGCCATGCAAGCCGCCAGCAGCGCCTGCGCCACCGGGTGCGCAGGGCAACGCAGACCGATGGTGTCCTGCCCGCCCGCCGCCGCGGCGCCCACGCCATGCTGGCGCGTGACGATCAAGGTCAGCGGGCCGGGCCAGAAGGCCTTCACCAGCAACGCGGCAAACGGCGGCAGCGGCTGCGCGAAGCGCGACACCGCCTCGGCGCCGGCAACGCCCGATGCCACGTGAACGATCAACGGATGGTCGCTCGGGCGCCCCTTGGCCGCGAAGATGCCGGCCACCGCGGTATCGCTGGTGGCATCCGCTCCCAGTCCATAGACCGTTTCGGTGGGAAAGGCGACCAGGCCACCCCCGCGCAGCAGTACTGCGGCCTGGTGGATGGCATCGGGGGAGTGGCCGTCGAGGATCATGGAAGTTCGCCCGACCCGGTCATTCCGACAACGGGATCGGCAGACCCAGCAGCGCCGCCGCGAAATCGGCCGTGCTGCGCACCGCGTCGATTTCGGCGCCGGTGACGTTGAGATGGCCCATCTTGCGGCCGCGCCGCGCCTCGGCTTTGCCATAGAGATGCAGATGGACGCCGGCCAGCGCCAGCACGTCGGCCCATGGCGGCTCGCGCCGCGCATCGCCGTCCGGGAACCACAGGTCGCCCAGCAGGTTGAGCATGATCGCCGGGCTGTGCTGGCGCGGCTGTGTGAGCGGCAGGCCAGCGAGCGTGCGCACCTGCAACTCGAATTGCGAGATGTCGCTCGCGTCCATGCTCCAGTGGCCGCTGTTGTGCGGACGCGGCGCCATTTCGTTAACGACCAGCGTGCCATCCATCAGCACGAAGAACTCGACGCACAGCACACCGACGTACTCGAGGCCCTCCGCAATCGAACGGGCGGCCGCGATGGCCTGCTCCGCCACGTCCGCGGCCATGTTGTATTCATGGACCTCGGTCACGGCCAGGATGCCGTCGCGGTGCAGGTTGCGCTGCGGCGGCAAATGCACCATCTGCCCGTCGCGGCCGCGCGCCACGATCACCGAGCACTCGAAGTCCAGCCGGAGCATCTTTTCGAGCACGCAGGCGACGCCGCCGGCGGCTTCCCACGCCCGGGCCAGCTCGTCGCGCGTGCGAACGCGTTGCTGGCCCTTGCCGTCGTAACCGAGGCGCGCAGTCTTCAGGATGCCGGGCAGCAGTTCGTCGTCGATTGCGGCCAGGTCGTCGAGGTCCTCGAGGACGGCATACGGCGCACAGGTCACGCCGCAGCGGGAGAAGTGCGCCTTCTCGCGGATTCGGTCCTGGGCGATGGCCACGGGCGCCGCGCCCGGCGAAACGGGCCGCGCCACGGCCAGGTGCTGCAGTGAAGGCGCCGGCACGTTCTCGAACTCGGTGGTGATGGCGTCCGCGAGGCCCGCGAGCCGCGCGAGACCATCGACGTCGGTGTAGTCGGCGTGTATGTAGTGGTGGCTCGCGCGGCCGGCCGGGCTGTCCGGATCCGGATCGAGCACGGCCGTGGCGTAGCCCATGCGCTGCGCTTCATGGACGAACATGCGGCCGAGCTGGCCACCGCCCATCACGCCGAGCGTGGCGCCGGGAAGAATGGGTGCGCCGTTCTTGGGATCCACGCTCACAGGGCGCCCCCGCCTTGCGGCGAGAAGAGCGAGACCGACGGGGCGCCCGGCGCATGCGCGTCGGCGCCGGGTGGCGGCAGGGTCATGGCCTGCGCCGTGGCGGTCTGGGCAGCGCGGAAGGTGTCGAGCTGGGTGCGCAGGCGGGGGTTGTCCACGGCCAGCATCGCCACCGCGAAAAGCGCCGCATTGGCCGCGCCGGCGTTGCCGATGGCAAAGGTCGCCACCGGCACGCCCTTGGGCATCTGCACGATGCTGTAGAGCGAATCGACGCCCTGCAGGTGGCGGCTGGCGACCGGCACGCCGAGCACGGGCACTGTCGTCTTGGCGGCGAGCATGCCCGGAAGGTGCGCCGCACCGCCGGCGCCTGCGATGATGGCAGCCAGCCCACGCGGGGCGGCGTTTTCGGCGTAGGCGAAGAGCTGGTCGGGCATGCGATGGGCAGAGACCACTTGTGATTCGTGCGCAATGCCGAATTGCTGGAGAATCTCGACGGCATGGCGCATCGTCTCCCAGTCGGAGTTCGAGCCCATCACCACACCGACCTGGATTGCTTGGTTCATGGTCGCAATTTTACGTTTTGACCCCCAGCTTCATCCGATGATCGACATCACCCTCGAAAACTTTCAGACCGAACTCATCGAAGGCTCGATGGCCGCGCCCGTGCTGCTGGACATCTGGGCCGAATGGTGCGGCCCATGCAAGCAGCTCGGCCCCGTGCTCGAACAGCTCGAAGTCGAATACGCCGGCCGCTTCACGCTGGCCAAGCTCGACGCCGACAAGGTGCCGCAGATTTCGCAGCAGCTGAGCCAGATGTTCGGCGTGCGCAGCATCCCGTTCTGCGTGATGTTCAAGGGGGGCCAGCCGGTGGACGGATTCGTCGGCGCCGTGCCCGCTGCGGAAATTCGCACCTTCCTCGACAAGCACGTGCCGGCCCCCGAAGAACTGGCTGCCGCTGCGCAGGAAGAGGCCGCGCAAGACGCCCTGGCGGAAGGCGATACCGAAGGCGCGCTCGAGAAGCTGCAGCACGCCGTCGCGACTGACCCGTCCAACGACGACACGCGCTTCGACTACGTCAAGCTGCTGCTACTTCAGGGCCGCGACGACGATGCGAAGGTCGCCTTCGCGCCGGTGATCAGCAAGGCTCCGACCGTGCGCCGCTTCGATGCCCTGCAACGCTGGATGGATGCCATCGATTTCGCCAATCCGCCCACTGGCGCCGCGCCCGCGCTGGCCGAGCTCGACGCGAAGATCGCCGCCGCCAAGCGCGATTTTCCGGCCCGCTTCGACCGCGCCCGCCTGCTGATGGCCGCGCAGCGATGGACCGACGCGATGGACGAGTTGCTGGAAATCCTCATGCGCGACAAGAGCTGGAGCGAAGACCTGGCGCGCAAGACCTACGTGGCCATCCTGGAGATCATCGAGCCGCCGAAGGTCAAGGTGGCCGACGGGCAGATTCCGCCTGCCGACCCGACCGTATCGACATACCGGCGCCGCCTCAGCAGCGTCGTCCTGAGCTGACTGATCCCTGGGTGGAACACGCACGATGCCCGCAACCCCACCGCATCCGGTCCCTTCCTGGTTTCCCGTCCCGGCGCGGCTTGCATGCGCCTTCGTTGCACTGGCCGCGCTCGCGGCTTGCGCCAGCGTGAGTCTCGACGAGCCGCTGGAAGGAACGCCATGGCGGCTAGTGCAGCTCGACGGCCAGCAGGTCATGGCCGGCGCCGAACCCGCCGCGACGCCCCGCATCCAGTTCGATGGCAAGTCCCAGCGCGTCAGCGGCACCAGCGGCTGCAACAACCTCTCCGGCGGGTACCGGATCACCGGCAAGGCGCTGCGCATCGGCCCACTCGCCTCGACGCGAAAGGCCTGCATCGACGCCAGCCGCAACGCGCTCGAAACCCGCTTCCTGGCCGTGCTCGACACCACCGCCGGCTACACCGTGAGCGGCGGCCAGCTCACGCTGCTCGACGGGCGTTCGATGCCGCTGGCGGTGCTGGAGCTCGGATTGCGAACCGCATCACCCCCCTGACAGGGGCGGTGGAGTCACCGGCAGGCACAGAAGCCCGTCGCCGAGATAGCCGTGAAAACCACCGGGGTCGGGGGCTCCTGCCTGCATGACGGTCTCGCCTACCAGCGGGTCGGCAGCGCCTTGGTGAAACTGAGTTGCCGGCCCTCCACGACGACATAGCCGCCTCCTTCAAGATCCTTCATCAAGCGGCTCACCATCTCGCGCGAGCAACCGATCTCGCTGGCAATGGCCTGGTGCGTCAGTCGCTCGACGATCACTCGCGACCCGTCGGGCTGCAACTGCGCGCGCGCTTCCAGCAACTGGCGCAGCCGGGTGTACACGTCCAGCAGAGCCATGCTGCGGGCGCTCGCGGTCGCAAGCCGGGCACGCTTGATCAACTTGAGGATCAGGCCCATCGCAAACTCGCCGTCCGCCGCGATGTGGCGCAGCATCGTTTCGCGCGTCACCACGGCGCAAAGCGTCGGCTCCATCGCCTGCACGCTGGCTGAGCGCAAGCCGCCGTCGAGCGACATCTCGCCGACGTACTCACCCGGTCCATGGTGGCCCAACGTGGCTTCGCGCCCACGCGAATCGGAGACAAAGGCCCGCAGGCGGCCGGAGAGCACGATGTAGATGGCATCCCCCCGATCACCCTCGTTGATCAGCACCGCATGCGTTCGAAAGCGGCGCTGTACGCCCAGGGCGGCAAGCTTGAGCAAGTGGGGAGGCAGCGTGGCGTTCGGGTCGACACGGGAATCGGAAGCGGGCGCGGGCATCCACCGAATATAGGGCCGACCTCCGGGGGCTGCCTTTCACCGGGTCGCCGAACGGCGAGCGCAGTAAAGAACTCTCCTAGCCGTGCATGCGCAGCGCCGACACCACCTGCGGCATGCGCGAGACCCGGTGCACGACCTCGCGAATGCTCCCGCTCCCAGTCTTCTGGCGCACGTTCTTGATGTGGGTGCGCACTGTCGACAGGCAAATGCCCTGCAGGCACGCGATTTCCTCCGCGCCGTGGCCAGCGCAGAGCTGGGCCAGCACGTTCTGTTCGGCGCGCGTGAGTTGCTTGGCGCGCGCGAACATCTGCATCGTGATGGTCTCGCAGCCCGCCGAGCGGCTGCACATGACGAGCACGGTGTCGACGCCGGCGCCTTCGTCGCGCGGACCCAGGGGAACGAAGGCCAGCGACAGCGGCTCGCTCGCATGCTCGAGTTCGACGATGCTGCGGCAGCCGCGCTCGGCATCCTTGAGCGCCTGCCGGATCGGGTTCTGCCAGCCGGGCTGCGCCGCGTGGAGCATCCCGTCCACATTGCGCAAGGTGCGCTGCGCCGCCAACTCGCGCATCGCCGGATGATTGGCATGCAGGATGCGCCCGGTGAGGTCGACCAGCAGCAGGCCATGGTCGATTTCGTCGAGCACGCGGGCCAGCATGCCGGCATGCAGCGCTTCCGGAGGCGGCATGCTCGCCGGGGCGTAGGAGGTCGAGGCCTGCAGTTGGGATGCCAGATTCATGTCGCTCTCCTCAATCGTTGGGATGAGAAGAGTGTCCGGAATCTGTACGCTGGCAGGTGGGGACTATTGCCGCCGCGCGTGTGACTTATTCACGTTGACACTACGCGCGCAACGTGCCGCCCTATCCGGTCAGGCGTTCGAGCGCCTCGCGGTATTTCGCGGCGGTTTTCTGGATGACGTCGGCCGGCAGGCGGGGAGCGGGCGGCGTCTTGTCCCAGGGCTTGCCGTTGATCTTCGTGGCCTCCAGCCAGTCGCGCACGAACTGCTTGTCGTAGCTTGGCGGATTCGTGCCCGTGCGCAGCGCCTCCTCGTAGCCTTCGACGGGCCAGTAGCGCGAGCTGTCGGGCGTGAGCACCTCGTCCATCAGCACCAGCCGGCCCGCTTCGTCGAGCCCGAACTCGAACTTGGTGTCGGCAATGATCATGCCCTTGGCCAGCGCGATTTCGGCCGCCGTTTCATAGATCGCGATGCTGGTCTCGCGAATCTGCTGCGCGAGCGCGGGGCCGACGATCTCGACGACGCGATCGTAGCTGATGTTCTCGTCATGCTCGCCGGCCGCGGCCTTGGCCGCGGGCGTGAAGATCGGGCGCGGCAACTGGCTCGCGTTGGTCAGGCCCTCGGGCAGCGGCACGCCGCAGACCGCGCGGTTCTCCTGGTATTCCTTCCATCCGCTGCCGGCCAGGTAGCCGCGGACCACGGCCTCGACCGGAATCGGCTTCAGGCGCTTGACCAGCATCGAGCGGTCCTTGACCTGCGGCACTTCCTCGGGCTGGACGGCGCTCTCGGGCGCGTCGCCGGTGAGGTGGTTGGGGCAGATGTCGCCGAGCCGGTCGAACCACCACAGCGCCATCTGCGTGAGGATCTCTCCCTTGCCGGGAATCGGCTCGCCCATGATCACGTCGAAGGCGCTCAATCGATCGCTCGCCACCATCAGGATGCGGTCATTGCCGACGGCATAGTTGTCGCGAACCTTGCCGCGCGCCAGCAGGGGCAGGCTCTTGATGGAGGAGGTGTGGACGGTGGTCATGGGACAGGAATCGATCTGGAAAACGGGTCGGAGGCCCGAATTGTGCGCGCAGAAAAAAGCCACCGCGAAGGGTGGCCTGCTTCGAGTGATGCGAGCTTAAACCACCGCTTGCGCCAACTCGCCCTTGGCGTACCTGGCCGCCACGATCTGCAGCGTGTCGCCCTTGATCTTCAGGCCCTGGCCTTCGCAGCCGAACTCGATATAGCGCTGCTTGCAGATCTGCTTGGCCGCTTCGCGCGCCGGCTTGAGCCATTCGCGCGCGTCGAATTTTTCGGGGTGCTCGGCCAGGAACTTGCGCACCGCGCCCGTCATCGCCAGGCGGATGTCGGTGTCGATGTTGATCTTGCGCACGCCGTGCTTGATGGCTTCCTGGATTTCCTCGACCGGTACGCCGTAGGTTTCCTTCATGTTGCCGCCGTACTGGCGAATGATGGCCAGCAACTCCTGCGGCACGCTCGACGAGCCGTGCATCACGAGGTGGGTGTTGGGGATGCGACGGTGGATTTCCTTGATGCGGTCGATTGCCAGGATGTCGCCGGTGGGTTTGCGGGTGAACTTGTAGGCCCCGTGGCTGGTGCCGATGGCGATGGCCAGCGCGTCGATCTGCGTGCGCTTGACGAAATCCGCCGCCTGCTCCGGGTCGGTCAGCAGTTGTTCGCGCGTCATGGTCGCGTCGGTGCCGTGGCCGTCTTCCTTGTCGCCCTTCATCGTCTCGAGCGAGCCCAGGCAACCCAGTTCGCCTTCGACCGTGACGCCCACGCGGTGCGCCATGTCCGACACCTTCTTGGTGGTCTCGACGTTGTATTCGTAGCTGGCGATGGTCTTGCCATCGGCTTCGAGCGAGCCGTCCATCATGACCGAGCTGAAGCCCAGGTCGATGGCGCCCTTGCAGATGTCGGGGCTCTGGCCGTGGTCCTGGTGCATGACCAGCGGGACGCTCGGATAGGCCTCGATGGCGGCCTGGATCAGGTGCTTGATGAACGCCTCGCCGGCGTATTTGCGGGCGCCGGCACTGGCCTGCAGGATGACGGGTGCGCCGACTTCCTTTGCCGCTTCCATCACGGCCTGCACCTGCTCGAGGTTATTGACGTTGAAAGCCGGAATGCCGTAGCCATTGGCGGCTGCGTGGTCCAGCAGCTCGCGCATCGATACCAGTGCCATGGGGGTGCCTCGCTATATGTTGGGGGGAAGTCGGAAAAAAGTACTGCCCGCGATTCTATCGACCCCCTCTGCGACAGAAGAGGATTGCCCTCACATCCCGGTGCTGTGCGTCTACTTCAACCCGATGAAACCCATGATCGGCGGCAGAACCGGGCCGCCCAGCCAGCGCAGCGGCTTCGCGACCGCGGCGATCAACGACACGTGCCCGAGATCGTCGAACTCGCTCACCTCCACGTCGACGCCCGCCGCGCGCAGCCGCTCGGCCATTTGCCGCGTGTTGCGAACCGGGTTGACCAGGGTGTCCTTGTTCACCGCCATGAGCAGCGTGCGCGGCGCCGCGGCCGAGACGTGGCCGATGGGCTGCGACTCCGGCAACGTGGCCGGCCAGTCGAAAGCGACCTTGGCATCGGGATTCTCGATGGGCAGGAAATCGTAGGGGCCGGCCAGGCCGATCCAGCCGGCGAGCTGCTTCGGGCTTGCGCCGGCTGCGCCGAGCCAGCGATCGTCCAGCGCCACCATCGCCGCGTTGTAGCCGCCCGCGCTGTGGCCCATCACATAGATCTGCCTTGGGTCCGCGCCGAGACGAACCGCGTTGTCGAGCGCCCATTTGACGGCCAGCGCGCTGTCCTGCACGAACACCGGATACCGGAACGCGGGCGACAGCCCATAGTCGGGCAGCACGACCACCGCGCCGCGCGACGCCAGCGCCTCGCCCACGAACCTGAAGTCCGCGCGATCGCCAGTGGTCCAGGCGCCGCCGAAGAGAAACACCACGAGCGGACGTCGTCCCGGGCCCGGCAATGCGGCGGCCAGCGGACGAAACACATCCAGCTTCTGGCGCGGCGCCGGACCGTAGGCCACGCCGCCCTCGAAGTCGTAGGTGTCCCGCGGCACGACGCGGTCGAGCAGCCTGGCCGGCGAACAGGCCGAGAGCAGCGCGGCGCCGATGGCGGTAAGGAACAGCGCGGCACGCCGGCTGGAGAGAGCGCGAATCATGGGGGCAATACGCCGGACGGGGCGATATGGATTCGCTGGCCTGCAGAGAGTCAGGTCATGTAGCCCGGCAGATCTTCAGCATGTTGGTGCCGCCAGGCGCGCCCATCGGCTCCCCGCAGGTGATCGCGTACACATCGCCGCTCTGCACGATGCCGCGCTTCTTCAAGTGCGCCTCGGCCTGTTCCAGCGCGGTGTCGCGGTCGCTTTGCGAATCCATCAGCAGCGGGCGCACATTGCGGAACAGCGCCATCTTGCGCTGCGTGGCCAGCCGCGAGGTCAATGCGTAGACCGGAATGTGCGCGGCATGCCGGCTCATCCACAACGGCGTCGAGCCCGACTCGGTCATCGCGACGATCGCCTTGGCGCCCAGGTGGTGCGCGGTGAACAGCGCGCCCATCGCAATGGACTGGTCGATGCGGTTGTAGGTGTGGCCGCTGAAGTCGGTGTCGCGGGTCTTGTCCTCGGCCGCTTCGGCGGCTTCGCAGATGCGGCTCATTTCCTGCACGGTTTCGAGCGGGTAGCGGCCCGAGGCGGTTTCGGCCGAGAGCATCACGGCGTCGGTGCCATCGAGCACGGCGTTGGCCACGTCGCTGACCTCGGCGCGCGTCGGCACCGGGTTGGTGATCATCGATTCCATCATCTGCGTGGCGGTGATGACGACGCGGTCCATCTCGCGCGCCATGCGGATCATCTTCTTCTGCAGCGCCGGCACCGCTGCGTTGCCGACTTCCACGGCCAGGTCGCCGCGCGCCACCATGATGCCGTCGCTGGCGCGGATGATTTCCTCCAGCTTGGGGATCGCCTCGGCGCGCTCGATCTTGGCGATGAGGCCCGGCTTGTGGCCGAGGTCGGCCGCTGCCACGTTGCAAAGCTGGCGCGCCATTTCCATGTCGGTCGCATTCTTCGGGAAGCTGACGGCAACGTAATCGGCCTTGAAGCTCATCGCGGTCTTGATGTCTTCCATGTCCTTGCCGGTCAGCGCCGGCGCGGTGAGTCCGCCGCCCTGCTTGTTGATGCCCTTGTTGTTCGACAACTCGCCGCCGAGCCTGACCGTGGTGAGCACCGTTTCGCCCTTGACCGCATCGACCGACAGCACGATCAGGCCGTCGTTCAGCAGCAGCCTGTCGCCGGGCTTCACGTCGCGCGGCAAGTCCTTGTAGTCGAGGCCGACGCCGTCGATGTCACCGGGTTCGGTGCGTGCCGCGTCCAGCAGGAACCTGGCGCCGGGTTCGAGCCAGACCTTGCCTTCGGCAAACTTGCCGACGCGGATCTTCGGGCCCTGGAGGTCGGCCATGATCGCGACCTCGCGGCCGGTGCGGCGCGCCGCCTCGCGCACCATCGCCGCGCGGTCGATGTGGTCCTGTGCCGTGCCGTGGCTGAAGTTCAGCCGCACCACGCTGACCTTGTTCAGGATCATCTGCTCGAGCAGCTCCAGCGTGTTGGAGGCCGGGCCAAGCGTGGCGACGATCTTCGTGGCGTGACGGGGAAGGCGGGCGGCGGTGTCCATGGGGCAAGTCTCCGGAGCGGTATGGGGTCAGAGGGTCTTCAGGATTCCAGCCCGCCGCGCCCGCGAGACGAGCGCGAACGGGTGTCGGTTCAATGCAGGGCGGTCATGCGGCTGCGCGCCGGGTCAGGATCTCGAACGCCGGCAACGTCTTGCCCTCGAGGATCTCGAGGAAGGCGCCTCCGCCGGTCGAGATGTAGCCGACCTTCGATTCGATGCCGTACTTGGCGATGGCGGCCAGCGTGTCGCCGCCGCCGGCAATCGAGAACGCCGGACTGTCGCCAATGGCTTCGGCGATGGCCTTGGTCCCATTGGCGAAGGCATCGAACTCGAACACGCCGACCGGCCCGTTCCAGACGATCGTCCCGGCTTCGCGCAATTGCGCGGCGAATTGCGCGGCTGTCTTCGGGCCGATGTCGAGGATCAGGTCGTCGGCGGCGACATCGGTCGACGCCTTGACCGTGGCAGGCGCATCGGCGGCGAACGCCGTGGCCGTGACCACGTCGACCGGGATCGGCACGGCGGCGCCGCGCGCGCGCATGGCCTCGATCACCGCCTTGGCCTGGTCGAGCAAGTCAGGCTCGGCGAGCGACTTGCCGATCGGCAGTCCGGCCGCCAGCATGAAAGTGTTGGCAATGCCGCCGCCGACGATCAACTGGTCGACCTTCTCGGCCAGGCTCTTGAGAATGGTGAGCTTGGTGCTGACCTTGGAGCCCGCGACGATGGCGACCAGCGGCCGCTTCGGAGCCGCGAGCGCGCGGTTGATGGCATCGATCTCGGCGGCCAGCAACGGGCCGGCGCTGGCCACCTTTGCATATTCGGCGATGCCGTAGGTCGTGCCTTCGGCGCGATGGGCGGTGCCGAAGGCATCGTTCACGTAGATGTCGCACAGCGCGGCCATCTTCTTCGCGAGCGCGGGGTCGTTCTTCTTCTCGCCCTTGTTGACGCGGCAGTTCTCGAGGAGCACCACGTTGCCGGGTTTCACGTCGACGCCGTCGACCCAGTTCGCCACCAGCGGTACTTCACGGCCGAGCAACTCGGCCAGCCGCGCTGCGACGGGCGCGAGGGAATCTTCAGGCTTGAACTCGCCCTCGGTCGGGCGGCCCAGGTGCGAGGTCACCATGACCGCGGCGCCGGCGGCCAACGCCTGCTGGATGCAGGGCACGGAGGCACGAATGCGCGTGTCCTCGGTGATGCGGCCGGTGTCGTCTTGCGGCACGTTGAGGTCGGCACGGATGAAAACGCGCTGGCCGGCAGCTTTGCCTTGGGCGCACAGATCGGTAAAGCGGATGACGTTCATGCGGCCGATTCTAGGAGTCCGTCATGGCGGCATCGGTACGCGTTGGCGCGTCTTCACGCAAATAGCTGCACGGCGGAACAGGGCTCGCGCTACCAGCCCAATTACCAGCCCAATCCCAGATGCAGCGGCAGATAGACCGCCATGCCCGTGACGATGGTGCCAAGCACCCCGTGGCGCCGGAAGTAATAGGCCGCGCCGGCCACTGCCGCGTAGATCCGCGCGTCTTGCCAGGTCGCGATGAAATGCCCTTTTGCCATCACGATCTCGGGAACGACGACCGCCGCCAGCGCCGCCACCGGCGCATAGTGCAGCGCGCGGTGCGCCCACGGCGGAAAGCCCCAAGGCCGGTCGAGGATGAAGAAAAAGCAGCGGGTGAGCACGCTGACGGCTGCCAGGCCCAGGATGATCAGCAGCGTCCAGCCGTCGGTCACGCCGGGCATCAAGCCGCCCCTCATGCCTCGTCTCCTGCATTCGGGTCGAGCCCGAGTTGCTTCTCGAACCAGAAGCACAGCAACACCGCGACGCCGATGCCGGCCACGATGTTGAGCTTGAGCGGCAGGTTGTAGGCTGCCACCGCCGTCGCGCCGGCAATGCCGACCGCGACCATGCGCAGCTTGCTGGTCGCCATCGAGCACAGGATGGCAACCAGGCTCAGCACGCCGGCGAAGCCGAGCCCCCATGCCAGCGGAATGAAGTTGGCGAGCGCCACGCCGATCAGGCTCAGGCCCATCCATGCTGCCCAGGTGAGGAAGTAGCCGCCTGCCAGGTACGCCTCCTGCTCGTCGCGTCCTGCCGTGTCCTGTGCCGGCTCGGGGTAGCGGCGCGTGAACATCACGTAGCTGAGGTCGGCCGTCATGTAGCCGTTGACCAGCCGGCGCCAGCGCGGCAAGTGCATGAGGTAGGGCCGCAAATGCAGGCTGAACACCACGAAGCGCAGGTTGACGCAGAAGCCGGTGGCCAGGATCACCCAGCCCGGCGCGCCCGCCATGAGCAAGGGAATCGCCGCAAGCTGCGAACTTCCCGCATAGACCAGCAGCGTCATCGCGACGGCCTCGAACACGCTCATGCCCGACTGCACCATCGCCACGCCCGTCATCAAGCCCCATGCCGAGATGCCGAGCGCCAGCGGCGCCATGTTGCGGGCGCCTTCCCGGAAGGCCGGATGGTTGCGGACGGCGCGAAGGAAGAACAACGATCAGCGTCCGAAGGTCTGACCGGGAAGGACCTCGAACCCGCGCAGGAAGTCCGCCACCGCGAGGCGCTTGCCGCCGGGGCGCTGCAGTTCAGTGACGACGACGGTCGAACTCCGGGCGGCGACCGCGATGCCCGCGGGCGTCACTGCCAGGATCGTTCCGGGCGGCTGCGCCAACGTGCCGGTCTCGCTGCGGGCCGCCCACAGCTTCACGGTTTCGCCATGGAGTTCGCTGCTCGCACCGGGAAACGGGTCGAAGGCGCGGATGCGGCGGACGATGGCCTCGGCAGGCTGGTCCCAGCCGATCTTCGCTTCGTGCTTTTCGACCTTGTGGGCGTAGGTCACGCCTTCGGCGGGTTGGCGCTGCGGCTTCAGCCCACCCGCTTCGGCAAGGCGTAGCGCATCGACCACAAGCCGCCCGCCCATTTCGGCCAGCCGATCGTGCAGCGCCGCGGTGCTGTCGTCGCCGATGGCGAGCGACTCGCGCAGGAGCATGTCGCCGGTGTCGAGTCCGGCGTCCATCTGCATGATGGTCACGCCGGTTTCCGCATCGCCGGCTTCGATGGCGCGGTGGATCGGCGCTGCGCCGCGCCAACGCGGCAGCAAGCTGGCGTGGATGTTGAGGCAACCGAGCGGCGGCATGTCGAGCACCCACTGCGGCAGGATCAGGCCGTAGGCGGCCACCACCATGGCGTCGGCGTTGGCGGACCGCAACTCCTCCTGTGCGGCGGCCGCATCGTCCGGGTATTTGCCGTCCAGGCGCAGGCTACGCGGTTGCGCCACGCGCCATCCGCGCAGCAACGCCAAGGTCTTGACTGGCGAGGCCTGCAGCTTGAGGCCACGGCCGGCGGGGCGGTCGGGCTGGGTCAGTACCAGGGCGATGTCGAAGCCGGCGGCATCGAGTCGGGCCAGCGCGGTCGCGGCAAAGTCGGGCGTGCCCGCAAAGACAATTCTCAATCGGTACTCGCAGGTTCAGCGGATCCGGCGCTCGAACGTCAGGTCGTCGCCGACGTTGTAATGGTCCACCACGCCTTGCGGATCGACGTACACATAGAGCAGCCGGATCGTGTTGTGCCATTTGTAGCGCCAGGTCCAGACCCCGCCGTCGAACGATGTGACGCGGGTGATCTCGGAGGGCCGGCCATAGGTGCGCAGCACGTCGGGCACGCGCCAGACGCCGGGCTCGATGGTGTCGCCGAACAGGCCCTCGTCGAGTTCCTGCCGAATGGAAACCACCCGGCCGCCCTTGTCGAGATCGACGTTGTTGACTTCAAAGCCCGCCGGCGCGCGCGAATACTGGAGGCGCTCTCCGCCGTCAGCGAGCGCATACGTCGCGGTCGGCGGACCCAATCGCTGGAGTGTCTCGGCCCGGGTGCTGTCGAGCGGAAGCCGCGTCGGCTCGCCGGCGCAACCCGAGAGGCCGGCCACCAGGGCGACCGTCATCAACATTGCAGCCGGCCCCGGCCGGCGGCAGAACATGCTCATCCCCGGCCTTCGCGCTGCTCTTCGCGTTGCTGCTTGAGCATCTTGCTCTTGATGCGATTGCGCTTCAGTGGCGAAAGGTACTCGACAAACACCTTGCCGAGCAGGTGGTCGAGTTCGTGCTGGATGCAGACCGCCAGCAACCCGTCGGCCTCGATGGTGCGGAGTTCGCCGTCCAGGTCGAGGGCGGTGCAGCGCACGGAGGTGGACCGCTCGACGCCGTCATAGATGCCGGGAACCGAGAGGCAGCCCTCTTCATTGATCACTTTTTCGTCGCTCGCCCACACGATTTCGGGGTTGATCAATATCACCGGGGCGTTACGCTCCTCGGAAACATCAATGACCACGAGGCGCTCATGCACATCGACCTGCGTGGCAGCCAGACCGATGCCCTGGGCGTCGTACATGGTCTCCAGCATGTCGGCCACCAGGGTCTTGATGCGGGCGTCGATGCCCTGCACCGGCTTGGCGACGGTGTGCAGGCGTTTATCGGGAAAACTCAGGATGGGTCGTTTGGCCATGAAATCGTGCGAAAGTTGTGGCTATTTTCGCCAATTCCGCGACGCCTCGCGGACGCGAAAAGGGATAAACGTTGCCCTCCCATGGGCTTCAGCGCAAAATTCGTTGCAAATTGTGAGGATTCGTTTCCGCTCTCCGTGGCGGTAGTGTGTGCACACCATCAAACTCATGAATACATCCCGAACCATCGCTGGCCTGCGTCCGACCCCTCTTGCAACGCTCGCAGCCCTGGCGCTGTTCGGCTCTGCCACGGTGGCGTCTGCGCAGAACTATCCGGTCACGCCAACCCAACGCGCAACCGCCCAGCAGACGGCGCAAACCGGTATTCCGGTGAGCGAGCTGGCGCCCAATGCGCCGGACGAATACACGGTCAAGCGAGGCGACACGCTCTGGGCGATTTCGCGCATGTACCTACGCTCCCCGTGGCGCTGGCCGGAGTTGTGGGGCATGAATCTCAACGACATCCGCAATCCGCACCTCATCTACCCCGGCCAGGTGCTGTTTCTCGACAAGACCGGCGGCCGCGCCCGCCTGAGCACCCGCCGCGGCACCGGCACCGGCGCGCCCGACACCATCAAGCTGTCGCCGCGCACCCGTACCGAATCCTTGTCGGGGATGGCCTTGCCGACGCTGAACTCGGCGCTGATCGAGCCCTTCCTCACCGAGCCGATCGTGGTCGACGAGGACACCGTCAAGCTGGCGCCGCGCATCGTCGCCGGCAATGACAACCACGTGCTGCTGTCGCGCGGCGACCGGGCTTATGCGCGTGGCGAGGCCAACATGCCGCTGATCGAGATCCCCGGACCGATCAACCAGTACCGGGTGTTCCGCAGTGCGACACCACTGAAGGATCCGGCCACCGGCGAAATCCTCGGCTATGAGGCGCAGTACCTGGGCAAAGTCCAGCTGCAGCGCAGCGAGACGACCGAAACCATGATGCAGGACGGCAAGGAGGTCACCAACGTGGTGCCCGCCACCGTCGACGTCGTGGCAGCCAAGGAGGAAATCCGTGCCGGTGACCGCCTGCTGCCCGAACCGCCGCGCCAGTTGTTGAGCTATGCGCCGCGTGCGCCCTCGGGCACCATCGCCAACGGCCGCATCATCTCCGTCTACGGCAATTCGGTGGCCTTTGCCGCGCAGAACCAGGTGGTGTCCATCAACAAGGGCACCCGCGACGGCATCGAAACCGGCCACGTGCTTGCCATTCTGAAGAATGGCGAGGTCATCGTCGACCGCACCAACGGCGGCAAGGACACGCTCAAGCTGCCGAACGAACGGATCGGCCTCCTCATGGTGTTCCGACCGTTCGAAAAGGTCTCGTACGCCCTGGTGCTCGAGATCAGCGACACTCCGAAGGCAGGGGATTTGCTCATCAACCCCTGAGAAACAACAGGGGAGTGGGTAGGGAGTGGATCGTGAAGAACTTGCGGGCTGGCTGCGGCTGACCCTGACGCCGGGCATCGGCAACATCGCCGCGCGCAAGTTGCTGGGCGCCTTCGGGCTGCCCGACGACGTTTTCCGGCAGACGCCGGCCGCACTTGGCCACCTCGTGCCCGACGCGTCCGCCGCGGCGCTCCGGCAACTGCCTTCCGGGCTCGACGCACTCGTCGAAGCAACGTGGCAGTGGTTGCACGGCGGCGACGAAACCGGCGCCGCGCGCAGGGTGCTGACGCTTGGTGATGCCGGCTACCCGAGCGGGTTCCTGCAGATGGCCGACCCGCCGTTGATGCTCTACTCACTGGGCGCCGCCGGATTCGATCTGGCGCAAGTCGATCGCAGCCTGGCGATGGTGGGAAGCCGCAATCCGACGCCACAGGGGCTTTCCAACGCACGCGCCTTTGCCCAGGCGCTGGGCGAAGCGGGAATCGCGGTCGTCTCCGGTCTGGCGCTCGGCATCGACGGCGCGGCACATCAAGGCGCGCTGGACGCTGCCGGCGGCACACCTCGGCTGGCGACGATCGCCTTCGTCGGCACCGGACTCGACCGCGTCTACCCGGCGCGACACCGCGACCTGGCGCGCCGCATCGTCGGGCAGGGCATGCTGGTCAGCGAATTTCCGATCGGCACGCCTCCGCTCACGCAGAATTTCCCGAAACGCAACCGCCTGATTGCCGGCCTTTCGCAAGGCACGCTGGTGGTCGAGGCCGCATTGCAATCCGGCTCGCTGATCACCGCCCGGCTGGCGCTCGAGCAAGGCAAGGAAGTGTTCGCGATCCCGGGTTCGATCCACGCGCCGCAGTCGCGCGGCTGCCACGCGCTGATCCGGCAAGGCGCCAAGCTGGTCGAGTCGGTGCAGGACATCCTGGAAGAACTGCAATTTCCGGTCGCTATCGATTCGATAGCAGCCAATGCAAGGTCGGCGGGGGTTTCTGCTGTCACGGAACCAGAAAACCCGCTGCTCGATGCCCTCGGCCACGACCCCGTCAGCCTTGACGCGCTGACCGCTCGTACCGGCTGGAGCGCGGCAGATCTGCAGGTCCGCCTGCTTGAACTCGAGCTGGATGGGCACGTGGCGCGATTGCCTGGCGGGCTGTTTCAACGCGTTGCGTCCGCCTGACAAAAAGCCGCACGGCTTTTTCAGGCGGCTGGGCTATATTGGGGCATGTTCGAAGTGCTCGTATTCGTCTATGAAAACTACTGGCGCGGCGACGCCTGTCCCGAACCCGAGCAATTGGGCCGCAAGCTCAGCGCGCACGGCTTCGACCACGACGAGATCCGCGATGCGCTGCAGTGGCTGGATGGCCTGAGCCTCGCGACCCGCGGCGCCCAACTGCAGTTCGACGCCGACGGCACTAGCGCCACGGTCACGCTGCGTGGCCCCGACGAGGCAGCCCTGCCCCAATCCGACCTGGCCATGCGGGTCTACTCCGGCGCGGAGCAAAACCACCTGGGCGCCGAGTGCCTGGGCTTCATCACCTTTCTGGAGGCGTCGAACGTGCTCGACGGCGGCCTGCGCGAAATCGTCATCGAGCGCGCCATGGCGGCCCCGGGCAATCCGGTGGCGCTGGATGAACTGAAAATCATCGTGCTCATGGTGCACTGGAGCACCGGCATCGAACCCGACGCGCTGGTGCTCGACGAACTCTGCGAAACCCGCGCGGGGCGCGTGGCGCATTGATTTCTCGCTCCCAGGGCTCCGCACACTTCGTGTCGCTTCTCCCACCCCCGGCCGGGGGCAACATCGGCGGCCCGGCAAAGCCGGTTCCGCGATGTTTCTGGCAGTGCAGTTCGTGGCCTGCGGCTGGCCGCTGATTAGTCAGTTCAGCAGACGCTCGGGATTGGCGTCGAGCTTGGCCAGCGCTTCGCGAGTGGCGCGAACGGTGAGGGTTTCCTCTTCGGCCGGCACCAGCAGGCCGGCCTGCAGGTAGGAGGCGAGTCGCCCGGCCTGGATCAGGAAATTGCGGCCGTGGGTGGCGGCGAACAGGTGCAATTGCTTGCGGTCGCTGCGCCAGACGAATTGAACCTGGTTCACACGACTGTTGTGATCGAGCATGAACCAAGTGCCGACCTGCAGTTCGTGTGCCCAGGCGAGCATGTCTTCGCTGACCTTGGTACCCGCATTCGGAATGACTTCGATCGAGGCGGCATCCACGCCCAGCAGCAGCTCGATGCTGCCGGCGTCGATCGGCAGTTCGCCAGAGACATCACCGCCCTCGTCGGTGACGAAGTCCTCGAGGTTGGCCAGTCGCTTGGCCATGGCATCGATCTGCGCGGTCGGAATGGCTTCGGTCTTCGACATGAAAGCGTCGGCCAGCGTATCGCCAATGATCTTGATGTGCTGTTCCTGCGGCTCGCCCACGATGCCCAGCAGCGTCATGCCGGCGCGCAGCCGCTGCAGCAGCTTCGGCAAGTCCTGGATCACGCGGGTGCGGTCGCTGCGGTTCGGCTTGGCGCTGGCAGCCCAGACCAGTTCGGAAGCCGCGCGCTTGAGCGTCACGGTCTGCTCATCCTGCCCACCATAGCGCAGCGCGGCAATGGCCAGCACTTCGGCCCAGACCTTGAACAGGAACTCGCGGATCTCCTCGCGCACCGGCATGTCGTTGAGCATCTTGCGCAACTCGATGGTGTACTGGATCGCCATCGTTTCCTTCTGCTCGACCTGCTGCGCGACGCTCATCAGGCGTTGCGTGGCATCGCTTTGCGTCAGGTACTTGTTCAGGAACGCGACGAACTCGTCGAACACCAGCTTGAATACCCGCTGGCCGGTCTCCGGATATTGCTCGATCACCTGGACGACGCGTCGGATCTCGCCTTCGAGTGCGCTGCCTGAAATGGCGGCCGCGTCGAAGCCCATGACACAGGAACCCATGCGGTCGATCAGCATGCGCGCAGGATGCTGCAGCGTGCCGAAGAATTCGGGCTCGGCAATCGCCACGCGCAACACGGGCATCTGCAGCCGTGCAAACCAGACGCGCGCCGAGAACGGAATGCGCTCCTCGGCAAGGATGGCCTGGAACATCAGCGCCACGATTTCGACGGTGGCCTTGTCGGCGGTGGTCGGCGCCTTCTTCTTGAGTTCGGCGCTGCGGCGGCGCAAGTCGACCGCCGTCTGCTGGACGGCCGTGGCTTCGTCGCCGAGGAGGTACTGCGACGCGGCAATTTGATAGGCCGCCTCCGCGTCCGCGATCGCCGCGGCAAAGGCTGCGCCGCCAATGCCGCCACCGGCACCCCCCACCATGCCGACGCCGACGCCGACGCCGCCGCCCATTCCGCCGCCGGTTGCAGACCTGACACCCATCCCGGTAGCGCCGACGCCGCCGCCCATCGCGCCGCCGCGTTGCGCCACGGTCTCACCGCCAATGCGCGCGGTCACGAATCGCTTGAGGTTCAGCAGTACGCCCTGGGCGCGCTGGCGCGCCACGAAAAACGGCGAACCGGCAATGCCATCCATGCCCGGCATCGCGGCACCGGCATAGCCACGTCCGCTGGAGCCGCCGCCGCCACTGCCACTGCCACTGCCACTGCCGCCGCCACTGGTACCACCGCTCCCACCCTGGACGGGCATCACGCCAATGGCCGCAGGCGCAAAACTGCCCGGTGGCACGCCGAAGCCACCGGCATAGCCGCCGCCGAATCCACCGGCCGACCCAGCGCCATATCCACCGCCCCCAGTGGGCGGATGGGCGCTGGCTTCATGCGCAAAGCTCCCGCCCAGCGCACCAGAATTCGTGACGGCGCCGGTGCGCTTGACGAAGTGCTTGAGGTCGATCTCCGGCATCACTCCCTTGGAGATCAGGAATGCGTTGGCGTCGTGGTAAGCGCCCACCACAACCTCCAGCAAGCGGGTATGGACGACGTCCTGCACCTTGTTCCAGAGTTGCCGGCTCAGCCCCGCGGCCAGCCATTGCTCGACCAGCATCTTGGCCAGCGACTCGGGCCGCAGCACGTCCTTGGAACCGAGTTCGGTCGTGCCTTCCAGGGACTGGATGCGCAAGCGCAGGTCGTTCAGTTCGAAGCTGGCCTTGTCCTGGATCACCAGCGCCAGCCGTGACGACAGGATGTTGTTTTCAACCACCTCGTCGCCAATGAGTTCGAGCGTCGACAACGAATTGCTCAAGCCGCCGGTGCTGGACGACACCCCCGCCAGGGCCTTGCGCCAACCGTCTTGCGCCAGCGAAACCCAGTTCGACTCCTTGGTCCGGAAAGTCAGGAAATCGTCGCGGTGCTCCTGCATTTCGCGCGCGGTGGCAACCTGCTGCGACAGCGCCGTCAGGCGCTCCCGGATGGCATGCGCGGACGGCGCGATGACCCCGCCGGTCGCGGTCACGAAACGCTCGCGGGCCTCACGGGCTAACTGCAAAGAGGCAACGTGGGACCGCTGGGTGCTCATGAATTAATCAAGACAGCTCGGGAACTTTGGCAATCGCCAAGCTTGCATCGGGAAGCCTTTTGACACAAGACCCGTTGCATGCTCGCCAACCCGCAATTTTCAGCATTTGAATCAGACCACGGCGCCCGCGTTCGGGTCGTCCGGGTCGCCGTCACGCTTGACCGGACCTTTGACCAGGTCCTCGCGCTTGACACCGAGCCACATGGCAATCGCCGCCGCCACGAAGGCCGAAGAGTAGATGCCGAAGCAGATGCCGATGGTCAGGGCCAGCGCAAAGTAGTGCAGCGTCGGCCCGCCGAAGAAGAACATCGAGAGCACCACGAGTTGCGTGCAGCCGTGGGTAATGATGGTCCGGCTGATGGTCGAGGTGATCGCGTTGTCGATGATCTCGATGGTCGTCATCTTGCGATAACGCCGGAAGTTCTCGCGGATCCGGTCGAAGATCACCACCGATTCGTTCACCGAATAGCCAAGTACCGCCAGCACCGCCGCCAGCACCGCGAGCGAGAACTCCCACTGGAAGAAGGCAAAGAAGCCCAGGATGATGACCACGTCATGCAGGTTGGCCAGAACCGTGGCCAGCGCGAACTTCCATTCGAAGCGAAACGCAAGGTAGATCATGATGCCGACCACCACCATGCCGAGCGCCTTCAGCCCGTTGGTAGTGAGTTCGTCGCCGACCTGCGGGCCGACGAATTCATTGCCGCGCAACTCGACTGCCGGATCGGCCGCCTTGAGCGCCTCCATGACCTGCGCGCCCTGCTGGGCCGAACTCATTCCTTTCTGCACTGGCAGGCGGATTTGCACGTCGCGCGAGGTTCCGAAGTTCTGCACCTGCACATCGGGGTAGCCAAGCTTGCCGATGATGTCGCGCACCTTGCCCACATCGGCGGACTGCTGGTAGCCCACGTTCAGCACCGTGCCGCCGGTGAACTCGACCGACAGGTGCAAGCCGCGGTGCAGCAGAAAGAACACGGCGAGCGCAAAAGTGACGAACGAAATGATGTTCAGCACCAGTGCATGGCGCATGAACGGGATCGTCCTGTGGATTCTGAAAAACTCCATGGCTTGGTCGTCCTGTTCTTATTCGGCCACGGCCGCGCCGTCGGTCTTGGGGCGCCAGACGGTGCCGATAGACACGGTCTTGAGCTTTTTCTTGCGACCGTACCAGTAGTTGACCAGGCCGCGCGAGAAGAACACGGCCGAGAACATCGAGGTGACGATGCCGATGCAGTGCACTACCGCGAAGCCGCGCACCGGACCCGAGCCAAAGGCCAGCAATGCAATGCCGGCGATCAGCGTGGTCACGTTGGAGTCGAGGATGGTGCCCCAGGCGCGGTCATAGCCGGCATGGATGGCGGCTTGCGGTGCGGCGCCATTGCGCAACTCCTCGCGTATACGCTCGTTTATCAGCACGTTGGAGTCGATGGCCACGCCGATGGCCAGCGCCATGGCCGCGATGCCGGGCAGCGTGAGCGTGGCCTGCAGGATGGAAAGCACTGCCACCAGCAGCAGCAGGTTGACCGCCAGCGCGATCGACGAGAACACGCCGAACAGCGCGTAGTAGAGCGACATGAACACCATGATCGCGGCGAAGCCGTACATCACGCTGTCGAATCCCTTTGCGATGTTGTCGGCGCCGAGGCTCGGGCCGATGGTGCGTTCCTGGATGATTTCCATCGGCGCCGCCAGCGAACCTGCGCGCAGCAGCAACGCAAGGTCATTGGCTTCGACAACGTTCATCGAACCGGAGATCTGGAAGCGGTTGCCGAGTTCGCC
Organism: Variovorax humicola; assembly: GCF_037889915.1. NCBI lineage: Bacteria > Pseudomonadati > Pseudomonadota > Betaproteobacteria > Burkholderiales > Comamonadaceae > Variovorax > Variovorax humicola. The sequence continues at coordinate 23,235 of NZ_JBBKZV010000003.1, forward strand.
GTTGATCGACGGGGCGGTGAGCACTTCGCCCTTGCCCTTCTCGAACATCAGCATGGCCATGCGCTTCTTGTAGTTCTCGCGGCTCACGTCGCGCATGATGCGGCCGCCCTTCGAATCCATCGTCAGGTCGACCTTGGGCTGGCTGGTCTGGCCGTCGAAGCCGGGCTGGGCGTCCGTCAGGTTCTCGCCGGTGACCAGCACCTGCTTCTTGACGATGACGGTGCGGCCTTCGCGGTCGAGGAATTTCTCGGAGCCGAATGGCACCGGGCCGCTGCCGGTTTCGGCCGCGCGGCCTTCGGCGCTTTCGTCGACCAGGCGCATTTCGAGCGTGGCGGTGCGGCCCAGGATGGCCTTGGCCCGGGTCGGATCCTGTACGCCCGGCAACTGGACCACGATGCGGTCGATGCCCTGCTGCTGGATCACCGGTTCGGCCACGCCGAGTTCGTTGATCCGGTTGTGCAGCGTGGTGATGTTCTGCTTGAGCGCCGCGTCCTGGATCTTCACGCCAGCCTCGGGCCGGAACGAGGCGACGATCTTGTAGTCGCTGCCTTCCTGGCTGTCGACCGTGGTGAGGTCGGTGAACTGGTCCTGGATCAGGCGCTTCGCGATTTCAAGGCTGGCCGCATCGCGCAGGCGCACCTCGATGGTCTGGCCGTTTCGGGTGACCGACGTGCCCCGGATTTCCTTGTCGCGCAGACCGGTGCGGATGTCGCCGGCGAAGGTTTCCGCCTTCTTGTCGAGCACCCCCTTCATGTCGACCTGCATGAGGAAGTCGACACCTCCGCGCAGGTCGAGGCCGAGGTACATCGGGAAGGCATGCAAAGTGGTGAGCCAGGATGGCGAGCGCGACACAAGGTTCAGCGCCACCACGTACAACGGGTCATCCGCATTGGGCACCAGCGCATGCTGCAGCGCGTCGCGCGCCTTGAGTTGGTCGTCGGTGCTGGCAAAGCGGGCACGGACTGCCGACGCATCACGCGTCAGCAGGTCGGGCTTGAGCCCGGCCGTCTTGAGCGCTTCCTCGATGCGGGCCTGGGTCGACGCGTCGACCTTGGCGGTCGACTTGGCGGCCGACACCTGCACGGCAGGCGCCTCACCAAAAAAGTTGGGCAGGGCGTAGATGAGCCCCAACAGGAGAACGATCACGATGACCGTGTACTTCCAGACCGGATAACGATTCATGGCGGGAGGTTGAGCGTTGGAAGTTCGGCTTGGCGCATGGTTGCCCCGGGGGCGATCCCCCGCGGCCGTCAATTACTTGATCGCGCCCTTGGGCAACACCTGGACGACGGCGCTGCGCTGGATCTTGATCTCGACGCCATTGGCGATTTCAAGGCCAAGGTACTGCTCGCCGACCGAAGTGATCTTGCCCAACACGCCGCCGCCGGTGACGACTTCGTCGCCCTTTGCCAGCGCCTCGATCATGGCGCGGGCTTCTTTCTGGCGCTTCTGCTGCGGGCGGATGATGACGAAGTAGAAGACTGCGAATATGGCCACCATCATCGGCAGTTGCAGCCCGCCGAACGCAGACAACATGTCGCCGCTGGCAGCAGGAGCAGCGGTCTGGGCAAAGGCAGAGGAAATGAACACGGGAGTCTCCAGCAGAGAGGATGTCAGGAACGCGGGCGATGCCCACAGCAAGTCGCGGCGACCGCAGGGTGCGGCCACGCGGCGCGGGACCATGCCCGCGCGGCAGCACCCGGCATTGTATTCGTGGGTGTCGACGCGGCCGACCGCTAATCCGGCGCCGTGAACGGGGCTTTGGATGGCCTGCGTGGGGCACCCGTGCTGCTATTTGATTGATAGCAGCCAACGCCCAATGGCTGGGCGTTGCTGGCTTGGTCGTCTGAAATGACGGCAGATGTCAGGCCGCCGCGCGGGCTCCCTGTGGCTGGCGCCACTGGGTCATGAGCGCGGTCCAGCGCGTGCGCGCGGCGGCCAGATTGCGGTCCTTCACATGGCCGTAGCCACGGATCTGCTCCGGCAGGGCGGCAATTTCCAGCGCAGTGGCATGGTTGGCGGCAGTCAGTCCGGAGATCACCTCCTCGATGCTCGCGCGGTATTCGCCGATGAGGGCGCGTTCGGTCTTGCGCTCCTCGGTCCTGCCGAAGATGTCGAATGCGGTGCCACGCAGGCCCTTGAGTTTGGCAAGCAACTTGAATCCCGTCAGCATGCCCGGGCCGAACTTCTGCTTTTGCAGGTGACCCTTCGAGTCCTTCTTCGCCATGAGCGGCGGCGCCAGGTGGTAGTTGAGCTTGAAGTCGCCTTCGAACATGCCTTCGACGCGGTCGAGAAAACTGCGGTCGGTGTGCAGGCGCGCGACCTCGTATTCGTCCTTGTACGCCATCAGCTTGAACAGGTAGCGAGCGACGGCTTCGGTCAGGGTGTTCTTGCCGACCCGGGCGGTTTCGACCTGCTGCACCCGGCCAACGAAGGCCTTGTATTGCTCGGCATAGGCAGCGCTCTGGTAGGCGGTGAGGAATTCGACGCGACGCTTCACCACGCTTTCGACCGTTTCGCGCTTCTTGAACTCGATCACCTGGCCGGGCGTCACGAGCTTTTGAACGGCGGCGGGGCTGTGTGCGGCGCGGCGGCCCCATTCGAAGGCGGTCTTGTTGTTCTCGACGGCCACGGCGTTCAATTCGATCGCACGCATCAGCGATTCATGCTCCAGTGGCACCCAGCCCTTTTGCCAGGCGAAGCCCAGCAGCATCGGGTTGGCGTAGAGGCTGTCGCCCATCAGTGCGACAGCCGTGGCGTCGGCGTCGAAGGTGGCGAGGCCATCGGTGCCGACCGCGCGTGCGATCTCGTTGGCACACTGGTCTTGCGGGTTCTGCCAGTTAGCATTGCGCACGAATGCCGCCGTGGGCGCGCTGTGGCTGTTGAGCGCAACGTGCGTGCGTCCTTCGCGCATGCGCGTCATCGTTTCGTTGTTGACGGCCACCAGCGGATCGGCCGCAAGGATCAGGTCGGCCGCGGCGGTACCGACGCGCGTGGTGCGGATCGCGTCCTGCGTATCGCCGATCAGCACATGGCTCCAGGTGGCGCCGCCCTTTTGCGCGAGGCCGGCCGCGTCTTGCGTGACGATGCCCTTGCCTTCGATGTGCGAGGCCATGCCGAGCAACTGGCCGATGGTGATGACGCCAGTGCCACCGACACCGGCGACCACGACGCCCCATACCTGGTCTTTCGCAAGCATGGGCACCACGGGCTCGGGCATGGCGCCCATTTCGAATGGCGAGTTGGCCTTGCCCTTCGACTTCTTCTTGAGTTGGCCACCTTCGACGGTGACGAAGCTCGGGCAGAAGCCCTTGAGGCAGCTCATGTCCTTGTTGCAGGTGCTCTGGTTGATGGTGCGCTTGCGGCCGAACTCGGTCTCCAGCGGCTCCACGCTCAGGCAGTTGCTCTGCACGCTGCAGTCGCCACAGCCTTCGCAGACCAGTTCGTTGATGACGACGCGCTTGGCCGGGTCGACGGCCGTGCCGCGCTTGCGGCGGCGGCGCTTTTCGGTGGCGCAGGTCTGGTCGTAGATGATGGCGGTGGTGCCCTTGATCTCGCGGAATTCGCGCTGGATGTCGTCGAGCAGGTCGCGGTGCTTGACCGCGACGTGGTCGCCGGGGACGTTCACGCCTTGGTACTTCTCGGGTTCGTCGGTAACGATGACGACTTTCTTTGTGCCCTCGGCATGCAGGCTCTCGGCAATCTGCAGCACCGAGTGGCCCTCGGGCCGCTCGCCCACCTGCTGGCCGCCGGTCATGGCGACCGCGTCGTTGTAGAGGATCTTGTAGGTGATGTTCACGCCCGCCGCGATGCTCTGGCGGATCGCGAGCAGGCCACTGTGGAAATACGTGCCGTCGCCGAGGTTCGCGAAGATGTGCTGGTCGGTGGTGAACGGCTGCTGGCCCACCCATGGCACGCCCTCGCCGCCCATCTGCGTGAAGCCGATGGTGGAGCGGTCCATCCAGGTCGCCATGAAGTGGCAGCCGATGCCGCCCATGGCACGCGAGCCTTCGGGCACGACCGTGCTGGTGTTGTGCGGGCAGCCCGAGCAGAACCAGGGCTGGCGCCCTTCGGTCACGCCGCCACCGGCTTGCAGCACTTCCATCGAGCGCTCCTTGGCCTCCAGGATGGCGAGTTGCGCGTCGATGCGAGCGACCATGTCGGCTCCGGCCTGGGCAAGCAAGCCGGTCCGCTTCAGGCGCTGTGCGATGGCCTTGGCGATGAGCGCGGGGTTCAGGTCCGCATTGGCGCGCAGCAGCGTGTGCGAGGTCGGGTTGGGCATCGACCATTCGCCGCCCGAGTAGCCCTCGGCCGCATGCACCTCACCTTCGTCGTACTTGCCGACCACGTTCGGACGCACGTCGGAACGCCAGTTGTAGAGCTCTTCCTTGAGCTGGTATTCGATGACCTGGCGCTTTTCCTCGACCACGAGGATTTCCTGCAGGCCGGTCGCAAAGTCGCGCGTGAGCTGCGCTTCGAGCGGCCACACCACGTTCACCTTGTGCAGGCGGATGCCGAGTTGGCGGCAGGCATCGTCGTCGAGGCCCAGGTCGATCAGCGCCTGGCGCGTGTCGTTGTAGGCCTTGCCGCTGGCCATGATGCCGAAGCGGTCGTTCGGACCCTGGATGACGTTGTGGTTCAGCCGGTTGGCACGGATGTAGGCCAGCGCGGCGTACCACTTGTAGTGCATCAGGCGCGCTTCCTGCTCCAGCGCATGGTCGGGCCAGCGGATGTGCAGGCCGCCGGGCGGCATCTGGAAATCGGTGGGAATGACGATGTCGACGCGCTCGGGGTCGATCATCGCGGTGGCGCTGGATTCGACGATTTCCTGGATCGTCTTCATGCCCGACCAGATGCCCGAGAAGCGGCTCATCGCAAAGGCGTGGATCCCCAGGTCGAGGATTTCCTGCACGTTGGTCGGGAAGAACACCGGCGTGCCGCAGGCCTTGAAGATGTGGTCGCTCTGGTGCGCGGCCGTGCTGCTCTTGGAGATGTGATCGTCGCCAGCCACCGCGATCACGCCGCCGAATTCGGTCGTGCCGGCCATGTTGGCGTGCTTGAACACGTCGGAGCAGCGGTCCACGCCCGGGCCCTTGCCATACCAGATGCCGAAGACGCCGTCGAACTTGTTGGTGCCCTTGGGCGAGAAGCCGAGCTGCTGCGTGCCCCAGAGTGCCGTGGCCGCGAGTTCTTCGTTTACGCCCGGCTGGAAGACGATGTTCTGCGCCTTGAGGAACTTGCTGGCCTTCCACAGGGCCTGGTCATACCCACCGAGGGGCGAACCGCGATAACCGCTGATGAAACCGGCAGTGTTCTTGCCGTTGCGCTGGTCGCGCAGGCGCTGCAGCATCGGGAGCTTGACCAGCGCCTGGACGCCGCTCATGAAGGCGCGGCCGTAGTCGAGCGAGTATTTGTCGTCAAGCGTGACGGTTTCGAGGGCCTTGCGGATGTGCTCGGGTAGCGGGGCGTTCATGAATCCGGTCTCCTGTGGCGTGGCCTTGTGGGCGTGGCTGAAAAAGGTGATTGAGCCCTGGTAGGGCGCTCCCAAATGATCACGCAAAGTGTATGCCTGCACCTCGGATAGGTGTTTGCGTTCTTTGCCTCGAAAACCCGCGTTCTAGAAAGAATCTTTCTTAAAATCAGCGCATATGGAAAGCATTGACAAGTTCGACCTTGCGATACTGCAAGAACTACAGGCCGACGGCCGGCTGACCAACGCCGAGCTTGCGCAGCGCGTGGGGCTTTCCGCGGCGCCGTGCTGGCGCCGCGTGCGCGCGCTCGAGGAGGCCGGCTTCATCCGGGGCTATCACGCCGAGATCGACCGGCACCTGATCGGCCTGGGCGTGCTTGCTTTCGTGCGCATCGATGCCGAACGGGTGCAGGGCGACGCCACCCGCAAGCTGGAAGAGGCCATCCGCAAGATGCCCGAAGTGGTGTCCTGCCACTACATCAGCGGCACCGGCACCTTCGAATTGCAGGTGGTCGCTCAAGACCTCGACACCTTTTCCACCTTCGCGCGCCAGCAGCTCATGAACCTGCCCAACGTGAAGGACCTGCACACCAGCTTCTCGCTGGGCGAAGTCAAGGCCAGCCATGCGCTGCCGCTGGGGCACCTGTCGGCCTCTTCGTAAAGCAATCACGGCCGTTGCGCGCTCCTACGATGGGACGCGAAGTCCTGGCAGGAAATTCGGCTGGCGTCTGGTAGCCTCGGTGCACCAAAAAGAGTCAGGGAGCATGAATGAGCGGGTCAAGCTACGCGGAAGTCGGCCGATTCGAGTTCGGCAAGAACGGCAAAGTGATCCTGAGCAAGTCGGACACGCCGGTCACCTACTACAAGACGAATTGGCTTCTATGGACCTGGGTCGCCTGCGCGGCCAAGGACAGGAAGGGATGCGCGGCGCTGGAGCGAGCCGCGCTGTCGCTGGACCGCGCGCCGCCGCCCTTGCGCGGCCAGCCGACGCCGCCTCTGGCGCCCTCGCCTCCGCGCAAGACCCGGGAGCAATTGCAGGCCGAGCGAGACCGGAAGTTCGTGCAGAACCTGCTCGCGGTCGGCGACGCGATGCAAGACTGGTGGACGAGGCCGACGCCCCCGCTCTTTCCTCCGCGACAAGCCAAGGCGCTGGCACCGGCGGCGGCTGAACCCGTCATTCCGCCGTTTGACATCCAGGACGTTCCCGATGTCATGGACAAGACCAAGCGGCCGATGTCGGCTCGGATGATGCGGCATTGGTTTGCGGGGGCGTCCAATTACTCGCGGACTCCGGAGGACGTGACCAACGCGATCGACCACAACGGAAAGCCATTTCCGCTGAGCATGATCGATCAGAGCATCCTCAGGCTGGATTGGGTGCTAGGCTTTCCTCGGGCCAAGAAGGTGTATGAGGAATTGGTTGGAAAGAGCATTTACAAAGAAAAAGCAGAGCAAAAACTTCGCGAAGCTCTGCGACGATTTTTTCGTAACGGACTGCCAACGCTCCCGTATCGAGCGGACGCCACAACGGCTTGCGGCGGCGATGTCCACCGGCTGCATCCTGCATTCCAGTTTCAGCGCGGGCCGGTCGATGAAGGCTGGTCCGACAAGGCCGCCCTGCTTGCCAAGGAAAAGTTCGGCATCGCGATGGCGCCCGACGACCTGACAGGTGCGCTCGGTTCTTTCTCCATCTATGCGGCCATCGGTGATTTCGTCGTGGACCGCGGCGGCACCGCCACGGTGGAATCCGTCTACGTCTATGTGCGGGATTCGTACTCCTTCCTGGATCCGGAGGAAGGGTCCATAGCGGTTCGCGTAGCAAGCGCACTGGGCGCGACCCAATACCTGGGCCACTGGAACCAGAACGGCGTCTATCTCGCACCATTGCCGCTGCAGGGCGACGGCCTGGCGCTGCGGGCCATCAGCAGGCCCTTGGTGGACATCGACAAGAGCATTTACGAGAAGGGCACCGTGATGTACCCGGTGACGAACAAGAGCTTTCGTGACTGGCGCGACAGGCACGGCCAAGGCGGCGATTTCATCGCCTATTCAGACGTGAGAAAGGTCTGGATTCGACCGATCAAGGTGAAGCTGTGACGGCGATTCCATTCGAGCTGTTCGGCGGGCACTACTACCTGCGCCAGGGGCTGTGGATGTTGTGCGTCCCCGTGCTGGCGTGGATGCTCTTTCTGTCGCCGTGGGTCATCCTCAAACAGGGGGAGGGCCGCAAAGAGCGCGCGATCGGACGCGCGAGAAAGATCGGTCGATGGCTGCTGCTAGCGGCCGTTCTTTACATCGCACAGGGGATGGTGGACCGCGCCTTTGCTACTGAATGCGTTGTCAGAGGGAGGTCACCCGACGGCTTGTACGAGTTGGAGGTCTGCCTCATGGGCGGCAGAGTGCAGGACTCCGACATCGAAGGCCTCGTGCGCCTTCGCTCGACAAAGGACGGCACCATCCTGGCCGAAGCGGAATTCCACGACCCGTCCTTCAATAACATCCTTTGGGACTGGAATGGAAAGCTGGTGATAGTGGGCGCTAGCAGTGGGGCGGCGTTCATCCACCTGCCGCCCACGTGGCTGGACCGCTTGCGTGCCAAACTGCCGTGAAGAAGCAATCGCATTGGCCGACGCGGCCCCTTCATGCGAGTCAGCCATGACGGCGACTCCCTTCGAATTGTTCGGCGAGCAGTACTACCTGCGCCAGGGCTTCTGGATGCTGTGCATTCCCATCCTTGCATGGATGGTTCTTCTGTCGCCGTGGATCATCCTCAAGCAGGTGGAGGGCCGCAGGGAGCGCGCCATTGCACGTGCGAGAAAGCTCGGGCGCTGGCTGCTGCTGACGGTAGCTCTTTACATTACCGGGGGAATGCTGGACCGAACCCTTGCCGCCTACTGCAGTGTCGGAGACGAGGGACGGTCTCCCGACGGCCTGTACGAGTTGGAGACCTGCTATATGGCTGGCAGGGGGCAGGACGCCACTCTCGACGGCATTGCGCGGCTTCGTTCGACAAAGGACGGCACCGTCCTCGCCGAGGCGGAATTCCAGAATCCATCCTTCAGCTGGATCTATTGGGACGAAAGGTACGTGCATGTGGGGGTCGGCGACGGGAGTGTGAATATCACCTTGCCGCCCACATGGCTGGACCGCTTGCGCGCCAAGGTGCCATGAAGAAGCAAGCGCATGGGCCGACCCGGCCCATTCGTGCGAATCTACTATCGAAGTGGTGTCTTGCCACTGCATCAGAGGGACCGGCACCCTCGAACTGCAGATGGTGGCGCAGAACCTCGACACCTTTTCCACCTTCGCGCACCAGCACCTGATGAACCTGCCGAACGTGAAAGCCCTGCACATCAGTTCTTCACTGATGGAGGTGAAGGCGAGCAGTGCGCTGCCGCTCGGCCATCTGGCGCCTGGGGGGACGTGGAGTCGTTCGGACCGGTTCGGCGCCTCGCGGCGGGGCCTGTTCGCACGCCTAGAATTTCCAGACCACAACTATTCCACCTGGAGACCGAATGAACCGCATCCGCCGCGCCCTCGCGCTGGGCTTCGCCGCCGCCACCCTTGCGCTCGGCGCGCAAGCCCAGAACCGCGAACTCACCGTGGCTTCCAGCGCCACCTACGCACCGTTCGCGTTCGAGAACAAGGACAAACAGATCGTCGGCTTCGATGTGGACATCATCAATGCCATCGCGAAGAACCAGAACCTCAAGATCAAGCTGGTCAACACGCCCTGGAGCGGCATCTTCGCGGCGCTGAACAACGGCGACGTCGACCTGATCATCTCGGGCGTGACCATCAACGAGAAGCGCAAGCAGAGCTACGACTTCTCGCCCTCGTACTTCGCGGCCAAGCAATTGATCGCAGTACCCAAGGCCAGTAGCGTCGCGTCGCTGAAAGACCTGAACGGCAAGAAGATCGCCGTGGTCAATGCCTCGACGGCCGACGACGTGGTCTCGCGCGAATTCGGCAAGACCAACCCGAACATCCGCCGCTTCGAAAGCACGCCGCTGATCATCTCGGAACTGGCGGGTGGCGGCGTCGATGCAGCGGTGGGCGACAACGGCGTGATCGCGTATCGCGTGGCGCAAAACGCCGACCTCAAGACGGTCGACGACAAATCCTTTCCTGAGGAGGGCTTCGGCATCGTCGTGAAGAAGGGCGACAAGGCGCTGCAGGACAAGCTCGCGGCCGGCCTCGCCGCGATCCGTGCGGACGGCAGCTACAACACCATCTACAAGAAGTGGTTCAACAAAGACCCTAACACCCACTGACCATGGAGCCCATCGTCTGGTTCGGCTGGTTTCGGGTCGACATCCTTCTCGAATACAAGGAACTGTTCCTGCAGGGCGCGTGGATGACGCTACGCATGACCGTGGTCTGCGTGCTGCTGGGTTCGAGCTGGGGCCTGTGCCTGGCCATTGCGCGGCTTGCGAACGCGCGGCATGCGCCATGGTCGTGGATCACGCGCTACCTGCTGCGCTGGCCGTCGACGGTGTACGTGAGTTTCTTTCGCGGCACGCCGCTGTTCGTGCAGATCCTGCTGATCCACTTCGCGGTGATGCCGGTGTTCATCCATCCAACCAGCGGGCTGCTGATCACGGGTGATTTGGCGCGGGAGCTCAAGCAGGAGCATGGCGCGCTGATCTCGGGCATCGTTGCGCTGACGCTGAACTCGGCGGCCTATATCTCGGAAGTATTCCGCGCAGGGATCCAGTCGATATCCAAGGGGCAAGTGGATGCGGGGCGCTCGATCGGCTTCACGCCGGCACAGGTGATGCGCTACGTCGTGCTGCCGCAAGCCTTCCGCCGCATGCTGCCGCCGCTCGGCAATAACGCTATCGCGCTGTTGAAGGACACTTCTCTCGTGTCCGCCATCGGGCTGGCGGAGCTGGCGTACGCGGCGCGCACTGTGGCCGGAGCCTATGCGCGCTATTGGGAACCCTACTTGGCGATCTCGGTGATCTACTGGTTCATGACGTTGGCGCTGACGACGATGCTGCGGCGGCTGGAACATCGGCTGGCGCGTAGCGATCGGGGCTGAGACTACGAAAGCACTTGGCGCCTCTGGCGCCGCGCCAAATACACGGTTCTTGCGATTGAGAAATCGTCCCGGGCGGTGAGAAACTAGCAGCGAGTCCCACCAACCCCAAGCCCGTACGCCCGCCTCCATGGCCATCAAGAAATCACAGAGTGCGAAAGCCTGTTCGGCGCCTGAGGAGCTACCCGGCAAGAAAAATCAACCGGTGGCAACACCGCCCGCTCACGACATGGCCTTGATTGCCGACGTTCGCCAACGGATCGACGGTGCGCGCCGGCGTGTGGCCCGTCAGTTGCAGGAGCGCATGAGCGGCATCCATGTCGCCGAGTACCTGACGGTGTTGCCACCACGTGAGGCTTTGCAGGCCCGATTGCACCAGGCCATCGCAACTGCACCCCCTCGCTTGCTTGGAGGAGTCGATTCATGATTGACATGCTGGTATCGCGGTGGCGGCACGTCAGAGAGATCTTGAGTCAATTGCTCGTGCGGCATGAGGAATAGGATTACTGAGAATCTTCACGAAATACCATCGATGCCACCTATATCCACCGAGGAGACACCGCCGCAGTCCGTGCGCCCCACGCGCATCGGCGCGCTGACGCCCCTCAAGCTCCCGGTGTTCCGCATGCTCTGGAGCACCTGGCTCATAGCCAACATCTGCATGTGGATGAATGACGTGGCGGCGGCATGGATGATGACCACGCTGACGAGCACGCCGATCTGGGTCGCGCTGGTTCAATCGGCCTCGACCTTGCCGGTGTTCCTGCTCGGCCTGCCGAGCGGCGCGCTGGCGGACATTCTCGACCGGCGGCGCTGGCTGATCGCGACGCAGTTCTGGCTGGCCATCGTGGCGATCGTGTTGTGCGCGGCGGTGGCCCTGGGGTGGATGAGTGCGCCACTGTTGCTGGCGCTCACCTTTGCCAACGGCATCGGCCTGGCGATGCGCTGGCCGGTGTTCTCGGCAATCGTGCCGGAGCTGGTGCCGCGGCCGCAATTGCCGGCGGCGCTCGGACTCAACGGCATTGCGATGAATGCCTCGCGCATCATCGGGCCGCTGGTGGCCGGCTCGCTGATCGCGAGCGCCGGCACCTTGTGGGTGTTCGTGCTCAACGCAACCATGTCGGTAGCCTCGGGCTTCATCGTGCTGCGCTGGCGGCGCGAGCACACGCCCAATCCGCTGGGGCGCGAGAAACTCATCAGCGCAATGCGCGTCGGCGTCCAGTTCGTGTGGCAATCGCAGCGCATGTGGGCCGTGCTGTCGCGTGTCGCGATCTTCTTCCTGCACTCGACCGCGCTGCTCGCGCTGTTGCCGCTGCTGGCACGCGGGCTGAAGGGCGGCGACGCCGGGACCTTCACGCTGCTGCTGGCGGCGATGGGCGCGGGCGCAATCATCGCGGTGCTGTTCCTGCCACGGCTGCGACAAGGCTTCGAGCGCGATCAACTGGTGTTGCGTGGCACGCTGGTGCAATCGGTGGCGACGGCAGTGATGGCGTTTGCGCCTAACGTGTGGATCGCCGTGCCGGCCATGATGTTCGGCGGCGCAGCGTGGATCACGGTGGCCAATTCGCTGTCGGTCTCGGCGCAGTTGGCGCTGCCGGACTGGGTCCGCGCACGGGGCATGTCGACCTACCAGATGGCGATCATGGGCGCGACCGCCTTCGGCGCCGCGGTGTGGGGCCAGATCGCCACGCTGTCGACATTGCAGGCGACCCTTTGCATTGCAGCCGTGAGCGGCACCTTGACGATGCTGGTCGCGCTGCGCATGGTGCGCGACCACGGCACCGACGACGACGTCAGCCCCGCGCAGCCCGGCTGGAGCAAGGCGCCTGCGCATCCGGCGCCGGGCGAAGGGCGCGTGGTGATCAACGTCGAATACATCATCGACCCCGCGCGCGCGGCCGCTTTCCTCATCGTGATGCACCAGACCCGCCGCACGCGCCTGAGCGAAGGCGCGATCGACTGGGACTTGCTGCACGACATCGCCCAGCCCCAGCGCTATGTGGAACAGATCGTGGACGAGTCATGGACGGAGCACCTGCGCCGCTTCAACCGTGCGACCGCCGCCGACCTGGCGCTGCGCGAGCGCCGGCTTGCGTTCCACCTGGGCGAAGACCTGCCTGTCGTGACCCGCTATATCGTGCAGCGATAAGGGTTGCTACGCCTTCTTCGGCAACTCGATGCCGGGAAAGATCTTGATCACCGCGCTGTCATCCTCCTTGGCAAAACCCGCGGTCGAGGCCTGCATGAACATCTGGTGCGCCGTGGACGACAGCGGCAGCGGGAACTTGGTCGCGCGCGCCATGTCGAGCACGATGCCGAGGTCCTTCACGAAGATGTCCACGGCAGACAACGGTGTGTAATCGGCCGCCAGCACGTGGGCCATGCGGTTCTCGAACATCCAGCTGTTGCCGGCGCTGTGCGTGATGACTTCGTACAGCGCCGCCGGGTCCACGCCTTCGCGCAGGCCAAGCGCCATGGCCTCGGCGGCGGCCGCGATGTGCACGCCGGCCAGCAACTGGTTGATGACCTTGACCTTGCTGCCGGCGCCGGCGCGGTCGCCGAGCCGGTAGACCTTTGCAGCCATCGCGTCGAGCACCGCGCCGGCCTTGGCATAGGCCTCGGGCCTGGCGGCGGTCATCATCGTCATCTCGCCGCTCGCGGCCTTGGCGGCGCCGCCGGAGATCGGCGCGTCGATGTACAGAATGTCCTTCTTTGCCAGCCGCGACTCGAATGCCATGGACACGTTCGGGTCGACCGTCGAGCACATCACGAACACGCTGCCGGGCTGCATCGCCGCCGCCAGGCTGCCGTCGCCGTCGCCGCCGGCACCGAACAGCACGCTCTCGGTCTGCGCCGCGTTGACGACAACCGAGACCACGACGTCGCAGCGCGCGCCCAGGTCGGCCAGCGTCGCGCAGGCATGGCCGCCATCGCGCACGAAAGCTTCGGCGGCGCCAGGCCGCACGTCGAACACGTGCGGCGAATGGCCGGCACGGCGCAGCGACTGGGCCATGCCGCTGCCCATCGCGCCAAGGCCGATCAGTCCAATGGTCAAGGTCATGGATGTGTCTCCTTCAGGGAGACGCATGATGACCCAAAAAGCGTCAGGACCTGCCGCCGAAGTCCAGCGCGCCGGTGAGGTCGCCCATGGGACGGCCGCCGTTCTTCACGAGCGCCCTGTCGCGTTCGACCAGGCCCGGCAGCGGCGGCAACGACCAGCGGTGCGTGATGAAACGCAAGGTCGAGGCGGTGTCGTACTGCGTCTTGTCAACGAAGCCCTTCTTCGCAAACGGCGAGATGATGATCGCCGGGATGCGCGTGCCCGGCCCCCAGCGGTCGGCTCGGGGCACGGGCGCGTGGTCGTAGAACCCGCCGTTCTCGTCGTAGGTGACGACGACGAGCATGTTCTTCCATTGCGGGCTCGCCTGAAGCTTGGCAATGAGGTCGGCGATGTGGGTGTCGCCGTCGCTCACGTTGGCATAGCCGGCGTGCTGGTTCAGGTTGCCCTGCGGCTTGTAGAAGCTCACTGCAGGCAAGGTGCCGGCGGCCATGTCCTTCAGGAAGTCGGCGTCGAAGTCCTTCAGGTGCAGGGCGCGCTCGCCGGGGTGGGCCACGGGATCGAAGCGGGCGTAATAGTTGAAGGGCTGGTGGTGGTACTGGAAGTTGGGCGTCAACGCCGCCGGCGGCACGGCGGCCGGGAAGGCTCGGCTGCCGGTCGCGAGCGCCGTGGTGCTGTTCCACGCGCCGCCGTACCAGGCCCAACTCAGGCCCTTGGCGGAGAGCAGGTCGCCGATCGTGGCCTGTGTCTGCGGCGGCAGCGTCGTGGCCTTGGCCGGATCGGCGAAGAGCTTGGTGGCGTCGTTGGGCGCCGGTGCATTGCTGCTCGGCTGGTAGGCCGGCTGCATGGTGTTGACTGAATAGAACATGCCGCTTGCATCTTTCGGCGTCAGCGTGCTGTCGTGCTTGTAGACGGGCGCGCCGTTCAGCACGGAGGCCGGCGACGAGGCCGCGGGTGTCAGCCGGACGAAGTTGCCGTTGGCATCGACGTCGATGGCGGAGATCGAACCTTTGGCGGGTGAGGTTTCAGCGTCGGCGTTCGGATAGGTCGGCACGCAGGCGCACACCAGGTATTGATGATTGAGGTAGGAGCCGCCGAAAGCGCCCATGAAGAAGTTGTCGGCCAGCGTGAACTGCTGGGCCACCTTCCAGAGCTTCATGCGGCTGCCGTCGTAGTAGCCCATGCTGAGGCCGCCGACGTCGGAATAGGCGGCGAACTTATCGTTCTTGCCACCATTGATCTGCATCTGGTTGTTGTAGAAGCGGTGGACCAGATCGCGCGTGATGGTCTGCTGCGACACGACGAGACCGGTGTTGAAGAAGCCGGCCGGGTCGTCGATCCGGTACATCCTGTTCGGCATGCCGACGGTCTGCGCCTGCGTGACCACCGTGGGTTGGCCAGCGGCCGTCACGCCACCCCAAACCGGCGGCAGGCTGGGCAGCACGGCGCCGTCGAAATCCTTCTGCGGCTCGGCGGGGCTGGCCGCCGGGTTGGCGCCAGGCACGCCGTTGGCCCCGGGGAACAGCCCATAGAGGTTGTCGAACGAGCGGTTCTCCGCATAGATGATGACGACGTTCTGGATCGGATCGAGTGCAAAGCGGTTGCGCAATGCGCGCACGATGTCGCCGCCGGCGCCTGCTTCTGCAACGGCTTCCGCGATGCGCGGTGTCGCCTGCTCGATCTCGGTCTGCAGCGCCGCCTTGGCCTTGGCGTCGCCCAGCTTGTTGTGATCCGCCAGCAGTTGCGCTTCGCCGACGCCAAGTCGCGTAGCAAGCGTCGTCCGGGCAGTTGCCACATTGCCGCCATTGGCCGCGGCAAGCACGACGAGTTCGGTGCTGATGGCGCTCAGCACGCCATTGGCCTCGGCGGGCGCGCGGAACACCAGCGGCTGGAGGACGGCGCTTTCGGTGCCGGTCGCGGGGTCGAAGCGCCTGCTCGACGTGCCGATCTCCGCGACCAGCGCGCCCCGGCCGCCAACGACGAAGGCGCCGTTGGCATTGCTCATCGCGCTGGTCTCGCCGGGATCGCAACGGCCATTGCCGTTGTCGTCGACGCAGACCTTGGCGTTGCGGTAGTAGCTTCCCGTCACCACGCCGCTCGTCGATGGCCCTGCCGCGCCGCCCGGGGCGCCGCTGCTGCCGCAGGCCGCCAGAAGCCCGGCGGCCACTGCGGCAACGGGCCAGCAGCGCAAAGGCGCTTGAACGCGCCCGGAGGTGGAGTTGGAGCGAGGGAGATTCATGGGTGTGACCGTGGCCTTTTACGCTGCATTCTGACGGCGGGCGTCCGTGATTTCTCCGCCATCTCCTATGGTCTTTCACTTGAATGACAGCCCCATGGCAAAAGGGATTGCTTGAGCATGCCAACAAGGGTTCCAGCGTCATGGCGCCTGAACATGTTGGTGATACCGTGGACGGCACCGTATCGTGTTGCCCGTGTCGTTTCCTTCGTCCTACCCCTCGTCCTTCCGCCCCGCTGCAGCAAACTGCATGCTGGCGCTGGCCGCCCTCGTCGCGATCAGCGCGGCCCACAGACCTGCCGCTGCCACCGACCTGGCTGTCCCCGTGGAAAAGACCGCCCCGCCCGCGCATGCAGGGGCCGCCTATGCGCCGGCCACCCAGGGCAAGCCGCAGGCAAGCGCCGCGCAATTGACCGAACTCGGCCGCCTCATCTTCTCGGACGCCTCCTTGTCGGCGTCGGGCCGCATGTCGTGTGCAAGCTGCCACGACCCCCGACACGCCTACGGCCCGCCGAACGCCTTGTCGGTGCAGACCGGGGGCCCCGACCTTCGCACGCCAGGGCTGCGCGCCTCGCCCTCCCTGCGCTACCTGCAGACGCTGGCCGCATTCACCGAGCACCATCACGACAACGACGGCGACGACAGCATCGACGCCGGCCCCACCGGGGGCCGCATGTGGGACGGCCGTGCCGGGTCGGCGCATGAACAGGCCGGCATGCCGCTGTTGTCGCCAGCCGAGATGGCCAATGAATCGAAGGGAGCGGTGGCGCGCAAACTGGCGCGCGCAGCCTATGCCGACAAGCTGCGCGCCGCATTCGGCAACGACCTGTTTGCCGACCCGGCGAGCACCTTTCGCGCCGCATCGATGGCGCTCGAGGTGTTCCAGCAATCGCCGGCCGACTTCTATCCGTTCGACAGCAAGTACGACGCCTACCTGCGCGGCCAGCAAAAGCTGAGCGCTGCCGAGACACGCGGCTTGAGGCTGTTCAACGACTCCGGCAAAGGCAATTGCGCGTCCTGTCACATCAGCGCGGTCACGGCGGACGGTGCCTTTCCGCTGTTCACCGATTTCGGCCTGATCGCGATCGGCGTTCCGCGCAACCGCCGGCTGCCGGCGAACGCCGACCCGGCCTTCCACGATCTCGGCCTGTGCGGGCCGATCCGCACGGACTTCAGGGACCGGCCGGAATACTGCGGCCTGTTTCGCACACCGTCCTTGCGCAACGTCGCGGTGCGCCAGAGCTTCTTTCACAACGGCGTCTTCCATTCGCTCGAGGAAGCCGTGCGCTTCTATGCTGAGCGCGACACCCATCCCGCCCGCTGGTATCCGCGCGGCAGGGACGGCCGGGTGAGGAAGTTCGACGACCTGCCGCCCGCGTACCACGACAACCTCAACGCCGACCCGCCGTTCGACCGACTCCCCGGCGACCGGCCAGCGCTCACCAACTCGGAAGTGCGGGACGTGGTGGCGTTCCTGCGGACCCTGACCGACGCCGATCAACTGCGCGCCGCGACGGGAGCCGCCCCACGTCCCCCGCGGTGAGGATGCGCTGGTCAATTCCTCGCGAGGACGCACGTTTCGCGGCAGACGTGCCGTTCGGAGTTCCCCGCCATCAAGGCGACGGCGCCGCCTGCTTCGGCCACAAGGCCCACAGCCGCAGCGGCTGGTTCATGCCCGCCGCCAATCGTCCAGCCTCCGGGCCGGTCCCGGCAAAGTAGTCGGCACGCACCGCACCGGTGATCGCCTTGCCGGTGTCCTGCGCCACCACCAGCTTCTGCAACTGCGCGGCCGGGCCGCTCGACGCGAGCCAGACGGGCGTGCCATAGGGAATGCTGTCGCGGTCGACCGCAATGGAGCGGCCGGCCGTCAAGGGCACTCCCTGTGCGCCGCGGGGTCCGGCCGACGCGTCCAGTTCGCTCATCTCTTCCTCGCGGAAAAACACATAGCGCGGGTTGCTCCAGAGCAGTTGCGGCACGCGCTGCGGGTTCTGCAGGGCCCAGTCACGCGTGTCGTCCGGCCACTTGCCGGCACGCACGCCCTGGTTGGTCAGCCATTGCTGGATGCTGCGATAGGGCTGGTCATTGGTGGCGGCGAACGCCACCCGCACCATGCGCTGCGAGCCGTCGGCCTCGGTGAGGCGCAGGCGGCCGGTGCCCTGGATGTGCAGCATCATCGCGTCGATCGGGTCGGCCATCCAGGCGATCTCGCGGCCGCGCAGCGCGGCCTGCGCCTCAGGCAGCGTGTCGATCTGCTGGCGCGTGTACCAGGGCTTGCGCGTCGCGATGCTGTCGGGCGTGCGGTAGAGGGGCACGCTGAACTGCGCGCTCGGGCGGCGCGTGGCGTCGTATACGGGCTCGTAATAACTGGTGAGTTGGCCGTCGCTCTGGCCGCTGAGCGACTCGATGCGGTAGGGCTGCAACCGCTCGGTGATCCACTGCCGCTGCGTGGAGGCATCGGCAATGGCCAGGCGCCGCACGTCGTCGCACAGCGGCCGGATGGCTGCATTGGGCCGCATGCAGTTCGAGACCAGTGCCACCCAGCCTTCATGCAACGGATCGTCGCCAAAGCCCGGCAGGTCGGCCCAGGACACAGGCACCCAGCGGCTCTTGGGATGCGTGAGCGAGCCGGCGAGCGGAGGCAATGGCGCCGGCGGCGCAACGCCCGACGGCACTGCAACTTCGGGCGTTCGCGGGCTGAATGAGCAGCCGGCCACCATTGCCACTACGATCGCGGGCCCAGCCAGCCGCCACAGGAGTCCTTTTTTCATGGGTCTGATTCTGCTTGAAGCCTTTCTCGCCGGTGCCGTGTTCATCCTGATCGTCTGGTGGACGATGTTCTCCGGGCGCAAGGGCGGCGAACTCGACCATGGCGACCATGGCGACGATGCGCCAGGCGCGGCAGACCAGGCCAAACCGCCGAAGCGTGACTGATCTGCTGTAGCCCGCTGCCGCCTCCCGCCGTCAGCCGACCGGCCATTTGCTATCTCTTTAATAGCATGGATTGGCTGCACGACAAGCCTTTCGGCCCATTTCGCCGTTACGGCTTCTTTACATGCGGACACCATAGACCGCCTTGCCCGTTCTCCATAATCCTCGGCTCTTCGCCACTATCACTGAAAGGGAATCCATGAAAAAACTCGTTCTCAGCACTTGCGCCCTGGCCGTCGTGTTGACCGGCTGTGCCGGCATGACCGACACGCAACGCAACACCGGTATCGGCGCCGGCGCGGGGGCGCTGGCTGGCGCTGCCATCGGCTCCGCTACGGGCGGCAACCGCAACGCCATTGCAGGCGGCGCTGCCATTGGCGCGGCGGCCGGCGCGCTGGGCGGCTACCTGTGGTCGCAACGGATGGAAAACCAGAAGAAGGAAATGGAACAGGCCACGAAGGGAACGGGCATCGCCGTATCGCAGACCGCAAACAACGAACTCAAGCTCGCCATTCCAAGCGATGCGTCGTTCGACACCGGCCGCGCCGTGATCAAGCCGACCTTCGCGCGCGTGCTCGACCAGTTCGCGACCGGCCTGCGCAACAACGCCAATGCCGACGTGCGGATCATCGGCCACACCGACAGTACCGGCACCGACACCATCAACAACCCGCTTTCGATCGAGCGCGCCGCCTCCACGCGCGACTACCTCATCTCGCGCGGCGTGCGTTCCAACGCCTTCAACATCGACGGCCGCGGCTCACGCGAGCCGGTGGCGGACAACGGCACCGACGCCGGCCGTGCACAGAATCGCCGCGTCGAGATCTTCGTCGGCGAACGTCCACCGCAAGGCTGAGTCCACGGCTTCCGCAGCCTCGACGCGGCGGCACCTGTTCATGTCAGATTCCGCCGCGCCATCGCATGACCCGCGACGCATGACCCGCGACGCATGAACCAGGACGAGCAAGGCGAAGTCTGTTCGTGGGCACCCGCGGAACCGGCTTTGCCGGGCCGCTGGGTGCGCCCCCTCGAGGGGGAGGCGCCGCAGGCGCATCGGGGGTGTTTGAACCTCCCCGCGGAACCGGCTTTGCCGGGCCGCTGGGTGCGCCCCCTTGAGGGGCTTGAGGGGGAAGCGCCGCAGGCACTTCGGGGGTGCTTCATCTAGATCGCCCGCAGCAGGTTGGCCAATTCCACGGCCGACTTGACTTCCATCTTCTCGAAGATGCGTGCCCGATGGACCTCCACCGTGCGCACGCTGATCGAAAGCTGGTCCGCGATGAGCTTGTTCGGCACGCCTTCCACAATCAACCGCATCACGTCGCGTTCGCGCTCGGTCAGTTCGTTCGTGCGCGCCGACAGGCGCGACCGCTCGCGCTGACGCTCCACCGCGCGCAGGGACGCCCCCAGCGCCTGCTCGATGCGGTCCACCAGCGCGTTGTCGGAAAACGGTTTTTCGCAGAAGTCGAAGGCGCCGCGCTTCACCAGGTCCACGGCGGTCGGCACGTCGGCGTGGCCGGTCAGGAAGATCACCGGCATCGTGTCGAGCAGCCCGCGCCCGGCAAGTCGCTCGAACAGTTCCAGTCCGCTCGTTCCGGGCATGCGCACGTCCAGCAGCAGGCAGCGTGGCTGTGTCGGCGCGACGAGCGCCGGGTCGCCCGCGAGCCGGTCCTCGAAAGCCTCGGCGCTGGCGAAATGTTCGCTCATGAGCCGGCGCGAGCGCAGCAGCCAGGCGAGCGCCTCGCGCACGCTGGCGTCGTCGTCGACGATAAAGATCAGGGCATCGATCGGGGGTTGCATGGTCATTGAATGGCTGCCAGGGCCGGGACTTCGGCGGGTTCTCGCACCACCGCCGGCAATGTAAATCGAAACACCGTGCCGCGCGGTCGGTTTGGCTCGAACAGCAGCGCGCCGCCGTGTTGCTCGACCACCGTGCGGCAGAGGCTCAGGCCGAGCCCCATGCCATCCGTGCGCGTGGTGAAGAAGGGCGTGAACAGGCGCCGCGCCACCGCTTCGTCGATGCCGCTGCCCAGGTCGGCCACCGAGAATTCGAGCCAGCGCCGCGCCTCGGGCGCCGCGTCCACGCGGCCGGGTGCAGTCGCCACGCGAAGCAACAGCACGCGTTCCGCGATGGCAGGCTGGTCCATCGCCTGCATGGCGTTGCGGGCCAGATTCAGCAACACCTGCTCGACCAGCGTCCGGTCGCACAGCACTTGCGGCAATGCCGGCTCCACTACGATGTCGATGCGCACCCCGAGCTTCTGTGCCTGCAGGCGCACCAGCGGCATCACTGCGTCGAGCAGGACCTGCGGCGCCACCGGCTCGCGCGTCCGGTCACGGCGGCGCACGAAGTCATGCACGCTGCGAATCACCTGCCCGGCGCGTTCGGCCTGCTCGCCGATGCGCCGCATGGCCATGGAAAGCT
Organism: Variovorax humicola; assembly: GCF_037889915.1. Taxonomy (NCBI): domain Bacteria; kingdom Pseudomonadati; phylum Pseudomonadota; class Betaproteobacteria; order Burkholderiales; family Comamonadaceae; genus Variovorax; species Variovorax humicola. The sequence continues at coordinate 44,390 of NZ_JBBKZV010000003.1, forward strand.
CGGCCGGCGTACTGCCCGCCTGGCCATCCAGGAGGTTCAGCGAGCCGGTGGCATAGCTCGCGATGGCGGCCAGCGGCTGCGTCAATTCATGGCTCAGCAGCGATGCCATTTCGCCGACGGTGGCGAGGCGTGCGCTGGCCTGCAGGCGCTCCTGGCTGGCACGCGAGATCTCCTCGATGCGACGCTGCTCGCTGAGGTCGACGAAGGCACTCATCCAGCCGGTCTGCACGCCTTGCGCGTTGATCAGCGGCGCCTCGAAGATCAGTACCGGAAAGCGCGTGCCGTCCTTGCGCATGAAGACCGACTCAAAGCCCTCGCGCGGCGGCACGCGGCCGGCAAGACGCAGCGTCTGGCGCTGGTGGTATTCATGTGCGAGTTCGGTCGGCCAGTAGGGCGCCTCGGCGCTGCCGACCAGTTCATCGAGGCTGAAGCCGACCATTGCGCAGAAGGCCGGGTTGGCATAGGTGATGCGACCCTGCAGGTCACGCGCACGCAGGCCGGTGATGACCGAGTCTTCCATCGCCTTGCGAAAGGCCAGCGTGTCGGCCAGGTCGCGTTCGGCCTTGAGGCGCCGGCGCGTGTCGCGGGCCAGCAGCACCAGCACGGACACCAGCGCGATCGACACCGCCGTGACCAGCGCAGTCAGGACGTTCGGGAACAGATCGGGCTCGGAGCGCCAGCCATCGACCCGCAGCATCAACGTGACGCCGGGCAGATCGAGCAGTTGCTGCGATGTGAAGACGCGGCTGCCGGTGCGGCGCGCCACGCCCACGGTGGCCAGCCGCGTGCCGTCGGGCTCGGTGAATGCAACCTCTTGCCCGCGCCGCAGCGTCGGTCCGACCAGTTCGGTCAGCGCGTCGCGCAGGGAATAGGTCGCGACCAGGTAGCCGCCTGCATCGGACGGCAGGCAGATCTCCAGGACCTCCATGCCGTTGCCGGTGCTGGTCGACACGTAGTGGCTGGGCGAATAGGCCGCGGACGACAGCTTGTTCGCGGCAGTGCAGGCCAGCGCAATGTCGGACTGCACGGCCTCGCGCGCGGCTTGCTCGAACAGGCGCATGCGGTAGGGCGAGTCCGTGGCGGCCAGCAGTCGCAACTGCGGATCGCGCCATTCCAGGCGCAGCCATTCGCGATGCGCGCGCAACAGGGTGGCCGCCTCGTCCTCGGGCCAGCGCCGGGCACTGACGGCATCGGTCAACAGTGCGTTCAAGCTCTGGGCGTTGCGTTGCAGTCCGCCGCGCAGTTCGGCCAGTGCGTCCGCGGTGTCGTGGTCGAGCACCACCTGCACTTGCTCGGCCTCATGCCGCCCCGCCAGCCAGACGACGGTGGTGAGCAGCACCAGCACCAGCACCGCCAACAGCAGCCACAGGAACCAGCGCTGCCACAACGAACGCAGCCGCGCAAAGGCCTGCCGTGCAGGCGCAGGCGCAGGCGATGGCGGCGCCAGATCATCCACGTCAGCTTCCCACCACGCTATCGCGTGCACCGCGACGCATGAAACCGGCGCAGTCAGATCCCCGCGATACCGCGGATCCCGCGACGCATGAAATCCAAGACAAGCTCAGCGATGTCTGTTCGTGGGCACCCGCGGAACCGGCTTTGCCGGGCAGCCGGGTGCGCCCCCTTGAGGGGGAAGCGCCGCAGGCGCTTCGGGGGTGTTTCATTTCCCCCGGGGAACCGGCTTTGCCGGGCCGCCGGGTGCGCCCCCTTGAGGGGGAAGCGCCGCAGGCGCTTCGGGGGTGTTTCATTTCCCCCGGGGAACCGGCTTTGCCGGGCCGCCGGGTGCGCCCCCTGGAGGGGGATGCGCCGCAGGCGCTTCGGGGGTGTTTCATCAGATGATCACGCGATGCGACAGCGCCGGCAATTGGCGCCGCGCTGCCTCGACCTGCGCGATGTCGATGTCGCACGACACCACGCCCTCGCCAGTTTCTCGCTGCACTGCGATCGTGCCCCACGGGTCGACCACCATCGACTGGCCCCAGGTACGGCGGCCGTTCTCGTGCTCGCCGCCCTGGGCCGGCGCCATCACCCAGGCGAGGTTCTCGATGGCACGGGAACGCAGCAGCACCTCCCAATGCGCGGAGCCGGTGGTGTGGGTGAAGGCGCTCGGCACCATCAGCAAATCCGCGCCTCGCGCCGCCAGCGCGCGGTACAGCTCCGGAAAACGCAGGTCGTAGCAAACGCTCATGCCGACGCGCCAGACGTGCCCGTCCCGCGAGGGCAACTCGAACAGCACCGGCTGCAGGCCGGGGGTGATGACCCGGCGCTCGTCATAGCGTTCGGTGCCATTGTCGTAGTAGAAGAGGTGGATCTTGTCGTAGCGCGCGACGCAGTCGCCGGCCGGCGAGAACGCGAGCGAAGTGTTCAGCACATGGCTGTCGTCTTCCGGGCTCACCAGCGGCAACGTGCCGCCCACTATCCAGAGGCCGAACTCGCGTGCCGCATTGGCCAGGAAGCGCTGCACCGGGCCCTCGCCCGGCTGCTCGCGCAACGCGATCTTGTCGGTGTCGCGCCGGCCCATGACGCAGAAATATTCGGGCAGCACCGCAAGTTCGGCACCGGCCGCGGCGGCCTCGCCCAGCAGCGCATGGGCGCGCGCGAGGTTGGCTTCTCGTTCGACCGCCGAAACCATCTGGATCGCCGAGACTTTCACTGCTTTACCTCCTGCGCACCCCGGCGCGGCACTTTGGTGATCTTCGGGTCTGCCCAAGTGCCGTCGATCTGGAATTCCTGCGTTGCCGCGGCGCTGAGCGGCTTGCTCAACGCGGCTTGCGCGAGGAAGGCTGCGAGTCCGATCGCGGGGTTGATGACGGTCGCCGCCAGCGCCGCGGTGCCGGCCGAAATCTCGGGCACCACCACCACGTGCAGCGACTGGGTCTCCCGCACGATGTTGGCGGTGCCTTCCATCAACACCGCCGCGTTCACGCCCTTCATTTGCAGGTTGTTGGTGCTCGCGGTGCCCTCGCTGATCTTCGCGTCGCCACGAATGAAGTCGAACTGGAAACCCTGGCTGAAGATGTCCCGGAAATCCAGCGTCAGGCGGCGCGGCAGCGCTTGCAGGCTCAACACGCCGAGCAGCTTGGCCAGGCCGGGGTCGGCCTTCAGGAACTGGCCCGTTTCCACGTCGATGTGGAGCTTTCCGCCAAGGCTCGGATAGTCGAGCGAAAACGGCGAGCCGCGCCAGTTGACTTCGCCCTCGAGCCGGCCGTGGCCGCGCCGCACCACGTCCTTCATGTTGAAGCGGTTGAGCAGCAGGCCGACGTCCGTGATGTCCATCGTGAAGCGCATGTTGGTGAGCCGCGCGTCCATTCGCCGGCCGGGCGTCGCAGTTGCCGGCAGGGCGGCCCAGTTGCCTTCGGCCGTGAAGCTGGCCTCGGGGGTGAGGAGGGCCAGCTTGTTCAGGCGCCATTCGCGGCTGGCACCGCCCAGGTTCACTGCGTTGATCTCCGCGCGGCCCAGATGGCGATTGAACAGCTCGAAGTCGTCGACCACGATGTCGAGCGCCGGCAGCGTGCCGGGTTGTTCGTCGAGCAGCGATTCGACTTCGGTGGCTTCGCTGGGCGCAATCCGCAGTCGTGCCAGCCGCGCATACAGGCGGCCGTCGTGCGACTGTCGGTATTCGGCGTAGCCATTGAGGTCGCTGGCGTCGATGTTGGCTCGCCACACCGCCCCTTCACGGCTGCCGCCCAGGACCACGTTCTGAAGCTTGCGCCGCGACAGCACCAGCTCCTGCGCGCGCACGACGACCAGCGTGGGCAGGTAGCCCGATGCTTCTTCCTCCGCGCTCGCATTGAGCGCTTCCGGCTGCGCGCCGGTGGCCTCGCTGAACACCGATTTCCACGCATCCACATCGAAGCGCGCCAGCCGGATGTTGGCCAGCACGCCGCGTGCCGGCGGAACGGCCGACTCGGCGCCATCGAGACCCACGCCGATTGCGCCATTGATCACCTTCGGCTCGGAGCCGGAGATGTCGCGCTGGTAGCGGATCGATGCCAGCTTTCCGAGATCCACCTGCAGTTCGTCGCGCGCCGGCGCAGTGGGCGACGCGCGCGGGAGAAGTTTCTTTTCGAGACGCAGCGCCATGGCATCGGCCGCCGGCTTGATCAGCGGCGCAGGCAGTTCGAGGGCCAGGCCCTGCAGGCTGCTGGTGAGGCTGAATTCGGCAACGCCGTCGCGCAGCGAGAACGCGCCCGCATAAGGCGTGCTGCCGCTGGTTCGTTTCGCCAACCGGCTCAGCCAGCTGACTTCGCGCATGCCGCGCAGGCCCTCGGCCGTGGCCGTGCCCTGGGCCTTGAAGACGAGTTCGCTGCCGTTGTTGCCGCCATAGCGCCCGTGCCCCTCCACCTTGACTTCGCCGCCGGCCATCCGGGCCTGCAGGCCGGCGAGCGTGAATCCGCTTTCGGTAAAGCTCAGCGTGCCGCGCGCCTGCAGGAAGGCGGGCGCTTCCGGCACCGGCTGCAGTTCGTTGTCGGTCAGCAGCACGCTGGTCTGGAGCTTGAACTTTTCCATGGCCTCGAGTGGGAGTTCGAGACGCACCTTGTAGTCGGCATTGCCGGTGGCACGCGCGCGTGCGATGGCCTCGCCGGTGGCGCCACCCACGATGGTTCCCGCCGCCTTGATCATGGAAGGCAGCGGTCCCTTGGCCAGTCCATCGATCTTCAGCAACGGCGCGGCGTGCGACATGTCTGCAATCTCGGCATCGGCCTTGGTCACCTCGATGCCCTGCATGCCGACCAGATGTCCGCGCGCGTTGCGCACCTGCATGCCCGCGCGCTCGAAGATCAACTCGCCCGAGAGCCCGGTCAATGCAGGCCACGCGTCCGCGGCCGGCGGCGCCCCTGGCGCGGGCGGCACGTAGGCATACGTCACGTCGGCCACCTTGGCCGCGATACGGAAGTCGCCCTGCTTCGGGTCCATGAACGGCACGTCGTACAGGTCGCCACGCACCTTGAAGTCGACCGTCGGGGCGGTGCCCTTGTTCACGCTGTCGCGCACATAGTCGCGCGTCGTTTTGGGAATGACCAGCGGCAGGTAGCGAAACACCCGCGTGCCGTCGGCCTTGGTGAGTTGACCTTGCAGGTCGAGCACGCCCGGATAGCGCCCGCGCGAGCGCGACGTGGCCGGATCGCTGGTGCGCCACTCTGCCTTTGCCTCGCCCTGCGTATCGGCGTTGGAGAAACGCAGGCCCGTCACCTGCACCTGGGTGCCGGACCCGTCGAGCTTCCAGGCGAGCTTGCCCGAAAGCTGGTCGATCGGCACCACCGGCTCCTCGAACACGCCGGGAAATTCAAGCGCGCCTTTCAGGATCGCCACGTCGGCCGTGCCGCCGGCCTGGGTCGCGTCGAATACGACGGTAGCGCCACGCACGCCGGGCGTTCCGGTCGGCACGGCGGCGGGCACGTTTGTTCCGCGTGGCGAGGGCGGCCTGACAGGCGCCGGTTCGGCGGCCTGCGAGGCGATGGCGAGACCGCTCACACGGCCGCGCGCCTGATACTTTTCTGGTTTGGCCAGCGGTCCTTGCCAGCTCGCCTCGATGCGCTCGACCAGGCCGCGCAAGGCAAAGGTCGCGAGCGCACGATGGCTCACGTCGTCGAGCGGCAGCCGGCTGGCGATCTGCGCGAGCGCGCCCAGGTCGAGCCGGTCAGCCCTGACCTCGCCGCGTTCAGACCCGAGGCGCCCCTTGGCCGGGGTGCGCCGGAAGCTCAGGTTGCCACCCGGCCAGCGCGTGCTGTCGGCGGCGATGAACTGCAGATCCGTGGTCGCGAAGCTGAAAGTCTCGTCGTTCATCTCGCCTGCGAGCCGGCCGGTGACGTCGCGCAACACCAGCGGCTCCAGCTTCTCGCCCAGCGCGGCATCGACACGCGACAGTGCGAGGTCGACCGCCCCCCCTTGAACCTGGCCATCGTTCACATCGGCCCAGAGTCGCAGCGCACCGTTGCCTTCGCGGATCCGCGCGTCGAGCGACACGTATGCGCCCAGCCGCGTGACGTCCATATGGGGAAAATCGGCATAGAGCTGGCCATCCCACGTCTGCCACTTGCCGTTGTGCGCCGACAGCAAGGGTTGCCGGAACTGGCCGCGCATGGTGAAACGCTGGCCCCAGCCCTCGGGCGGCGTGGCATCGAGACGCAACGCATGGCGGCGCGTGCTGTTGCGCACGACGAAGGTCACGTCGGTCAGCAGCAACGGCGCCACGCCGCGCGTTTCGTCCGTCCAGCGCACGGTGCCGCCCTTGATTGCGAATTCGCGCTGCGAAAAGAACCAGTCGGCCGCGCGGGTATCGCCGCTGGTGTCGGCGGCCATGTCGAGCCCGGCCACATGCAGCTTTCCCATGGCGTCGCGCCGCACGTCGACCTCGGGGCTCTCGATGTAGATCTGCTCGAAGTTGAAACGCCACAGCGAGCGCGGCGACACGCTGGCCACCACGCGCGCCAACCTGAGCGCTTCTCGACCCAGGCCGTCGTGCAGCACCACGTCATGCAGCTCGAAGGTGGGGAAAAGGCCCTCCGACAGCGCGGAGATTGCACCGATCCGCACGGGCACGCCGATGGCTTTGCTGGCTTGCGCTTCGAGCGCGGGGCGGTATTCGCCGATTCGCGGCACAATCCACCCGTGTAGGACAACGACCGACAGCGCGAACAACAACCAGGCGGCGATCAGGAGTCCCAGCATCCAGCGCGCCGTGACAGCGGTGGCGTGGAGCAGACGTGAGGGGGAAGACGTCGTGTCGTTCATTAAGGATCGCGCGCTGTGTCAGGAATTATGACCGCCAGCCTTCAGACCAGTTCCAGCCCGGACGCGCGCAGCCATGGTGCCACTCCAGCACCTGCGTTGCCGCTTTCATCCCATTCCCGATTCGTGCAGCGGCTGCGTCGGCGCTATGCGGCCGATCTTGCGCTGCTGCCGGCCGGTGCGCCAGTGCGGGCGCACGTGGCGCAGGCTTACGGGGCCTTGCGCGAACGCGGCGCCCCGGTCGCCGACGCCTTGCGCATCGTTCGACAGCTCGTGATGGAACGCCTCGTCACGCTCGACTGCGAAGCCGGGGCGCCGCTCGAGGACGTGACCACGGCGGTGACGCAACTCGCCGAATTCGCGCTCGACACGGCATGCCATGAGGCCCGGCGCGAGCTGGCCTTGTTGCACGGCCAGCCGCTCGGCCCGGACGGCAAGCCCGCCAGCCTCTGGATCGTCGGCATGGGCAAGCTGGGTGCGCGCGAACTCAATGTGTCCAGCGACATCGACCTGATCTACCTCTACGACGCCGATGGCGAGACAACCGGCGATGCGTCGGGCTACGGCAAGATCGCGAACCAGGACTTCTTCGGCCGCATGGTCAAGCGCATCTATGCGCTGGTCGGCGACATCACCGAGCATGGATTCGTGTTCCGCGTCGACCTCGCCTTGCGCCCGAACGGCAACTCGGGGCCGAACGCCGTCTCGCTCGATGCGCTCGAGGAATATTTCCAGGTGCAGGGCCGCGAATGGGAGCGCTTCGCCTGGCTCAAGAGCCGCGTCGTGGCGCCGTTCGACTGCATCGCCGACGCCTCGGCGCAGGCGCTGCGCACGGTGGTACTGCCCTTTGTCTTCCGCCGCTATCTCGACTACAACGTGTTCGACTCGCTGCGCGTGCTGCACCGCCAGATTCGCGAGCAGGCGGCGCGCCGCAGCGCGGGCCGTCCGGCGCGCGCCAACGACGTCAAGCTGTCGCGCGGCGGCATCCGCGAGATCGAATTCACCGTGCAACTGCTTCAGGTGGTGCGGGGCGGCCAGTACCCCGAACTGCGCACCCGCCCCACGCTCGACGCACTGCAGCGCCTCGCCCGCGCCGGGCTGATGGTGCAGGCGACCGCCGACGCACTGGCCGTGGCCTATGTCTTTCTGCGCCGTGTCGAGCATCGCATCCAATATCTCGACGACCAGCAGACCCACGCGCTGCCGGTCAACGACGACGATTTGCACTGGATCGCGCAGACGCTCGGCTACGCGGATTGCTGCGCTTTCCTGACCCAGCTCGACACGCATCGCGAGCTGGTGGCGCAGGAGTTCGACAAGCTGCTGGGCGGCGAGCCGAAGCCATGCAACGGCAAATGCAACGGCAAGTCGAGCCAGGCCACGCCGGCGGACTTGACCGACCTGCTCGAAGAGCTGCCGCCCGCATTTGCCGTGCGCATCAATCGCTGGATCGACCATCCGCGCGTGCTTGCGTTGCGCGAAGAAGCCCAGGGACGCCTGCGCCAGTTGGTGCACCGCACCGGCCAATGGATGCGCGACGAGCCCGATGGCGATGGCGCAGGCGAGATCACCGACCATCTGCAGGCGGCATTGCGCTGGGCCGACTGGATCGAACCGCTGCTGCGCCGCGAGAGCTACCTGGCGCTGCTGGTCGAGCGGCCGGTCGTGCAGCGCCGTCTGTTGCGCCTGCTGGGCGCGGCCAAATGGCCCGCCCGCTACCTGCTGAAGCACCCCGGCGTGATCGACGAACTGGCCGACAACCAGATGCTCACCAGCCGCTTCGATGCGCGGACCTTCGAGCATGAGCTCGAAGAGCGCCGCGGCGCCCTGCGCCGCACCGGCGAGGCCGACGAAGAGGCCATGCTCAACCTGTTGCGCCGCGCCCACCATGCCGAGGTGTTCCGCACCCTGGCTCGCGACGTCGAAGGCCGCATCAGTGTCGAGCAGGTGGCCGACGACCTCAGCGCGCTGGCCGACACCGTGCTGCGCGTGACTGCGCGCTGGTGCTGGCCGCTGGTGCGCAACCACCATCGCCAGCATCCCCAGTTCGCGATCGTCGGCTACGGCAAGCTCGGCGGCAAGGAGCTGGGCTACGGCAGCGACCTCGACATCGTCTTCCTCTACGACGACGACGACGAACGCGCCAGCGAGGTCTACGCCGCCTACGTGCGCAAGCTCATCAACTGGCTCACGGTAAAGACGGCCGAGGGCGACCTGTTCGAAATCGACACGGCCCTGCGCCCGAACGGCAACTCCGGCCTGCTGACCATCAGCTTCGACGCCTACGAAAAGTACCAGCTCGGCCGCGGCAGCAACACCGCGTGGACCTGGGAGCACCAGGCCATGACCCGCGCGCGCTTCGTGCTCGGCGACCCGTTGCTGGGCGCGCGCTTCGACGCCGTGCGCGAGGCCACGATCACCTCGACGCGCGATCTGGATTCGCTCAAGGAGCAGATCGTCGCGATGCGCGACAAGGTGCGTACCGCGCATCCGATCAAGGCCGATCGCTTCGACGTCAAGCACAGCCCTGGCGGCATGGTCGATGGCGAGTTCGTGGTGCAGTACCTGGTGCTGTCGGCCGGTGCACGTTTTCCGACGCTGCTGCCGAACGTCGGCAATATCGCGCTGCTGCAACGCGCCGAAGATGCCGGACTGTTGCCGCCCGGCGTAGGCCATGCCGCCAGCGTCGCCTACCGCGAACTGCGGCGCGTGCAGCACGTCGCGCGGCTCAACGAAGACCCGACGCAGGTGCCGATGACTTCGCTGGTCGCGGAACGCACCGCGATGCTCGCCTTGTGGAAGGCGGTCTTTGGCTGAACGCAGTGCGTCGGCGATGAAGCGCCCGGCATGGACGCTGTTCGCGTGCGCGGTCCTGGCGGTGCTGGCGGTGCTGGCCGGTTGCGCCAGCGGGCCGCGCGGCGGCGATGGCGCCGAAGCCAACGCACCCGCCAACCTCGACCGCGTGCCCGACGCCGAGCCGCGCGTGGAAGCCATCCGCGCCTCCGGCGGCACCAGCAAGCCCTACGCCGTGCTGGGCCAGTCGTACGTGCCGATCGTCGACGACCGCCCGTTTCGCGAGCGCGGGCTGGCGTCCTGGTATGGCCGCAAATTCAACAGCGGTTCGACCGCGAGCGGAGAGCCCTACGACATGTACGCCATGACGGCAGCGCACAAGACGCTGCCGCTGCCCAGCTACGTGCGCGTGCGCAACCCTGCCAACGGGCGTGAGGTGATCGTGCGGGTGAACGATCGCGGTCCGTTCCACGAAGGCCGCATCATCGACTTGAGCTACACCGCGGCGCTGAAGCTCGACCTGCTGCGCGGCGTGGCGCCCGTCGAGATCGAACGCATCACAAATGAAGACATCCGCACGGGCGCCTGGCGACGTGCCGGCACTACCGCGGTGGCACAACCCGCACCGACGCCACCGACGCCGCCGTCGCTACGGCAGCTACCGCCGCCGCTACAGCCATCACAGCCGACGGCAACGCAAGTCGCATCGGCGCCACAGCCCCCTGACGCGGTCGCGGTGCCGATTGCGATGACGTCGCCGGTGGTCGACCAGCCGCGCGCCACCGTCGTGGACCTGCCGCCGATGAGTGCGACCGCCTTGCCTTCGCAACCGACGCAGGCATCGCCCCGTCCCGTTGACACGGCGGCGCCCGCTACCGGCTTCTGGGTGCAATTGGGCGCTTTCATCCAGCGCGATGGCGCGGCGAGCTTCCAGGAGAAAGTGGCCCGGCAACTGCCGGCATTGAAGTTGACCGTCTTCAGCGAAAACGGAATACACCGCCTGCAGGCAGGCCCCTACGCTTCACGAGAATCCGCCTTGGCGGCCGGAGAGCAAGTCCGCAACGGCCTGGGGCTCGCGCCGGTCGTCGTCGAACGGCGCTGAGCGCTGCTGAACGAAACTCAGGCGCCCTGGTATTCGGGCTTGGGGCCGAGCGTCGCGGCCAGTTCCTTGCGATAACGGTTCAGTTCCTGCACCGTCTTGAAGCTGCGGTTCATCAGCAGGCTCAGGTTGTGCAGGATGCGCTCGCCAACCTTGGTTTCCCAGACCGCGTCGAACTTGATCTGCTTGTCGAGCCAGTGCTCGAGCCAGTCCGGATCGGGCATGCGGCTCTGGATGGTGTCGTTCGGGAACAGCGCCTTGTTGACGTGCAAGTTGGTCGGGTGGAGCGCCTGCGCCGTGCGGCGCGCGCTGGCCATGAGCACGCCGACCTTGGTGAAGGCGGCGCGCGCCTCGTCGCCGAACTTCTCCATGGCACGCTTCATGTAGCGCAGGTAGGCGCCGCCGTGACGCGCTTCGTCCTGGCTTAGCGTGGTGTAGATGTGCTTGATGACCGGCTCGGTGTGCCACTCGGCGGCGCGCCGGTACCAGTGGTTGAGGCGAATCTCGCCGCAGAAATGCAGCATCAGCGTTTCGAGCGGTGGCGCGGGATCGAAGTCGAAGCGCACCTCGTGCAACTCCTGCTCGGTCGGCGCATGCTCCGGGCTGAAGCGCTTGAGGTATTCCATCAAAACCAGCGAATGCTTCTGCTCTTCGAAGAACCAGATCGACATGAAGGCCGAGAAATCGCTGTCATGCCGGTTGTCGCGCAGGAACATCTCGGTCGCCGGAAGTGCCGCCCACTCGGTGATGGCGTTCATCTTGATGGTCTGCGCCTGCTCGGCGGAGAGCTTGGCGGAGTCGAACGACTGCCACGGAATGTCCCGGTCCATGTCCCAACGAACGGATTCGAGCTGTCTGAAAAGTTCCGGGTAGAGCATCAATGTCTTTCTGTAACCGCCGGATTTTAGTCGGCAGGGATTGGCATGGCCGTGTCAAGCGCGCGATGATGCGGAAATGCGTGCAGCGCTGAATGAATGCACCCCTGCCGCCGGAGAAACCCGATGGATATACGCTCCCTGCTTTTCACTTGCCTGGCTGCGACTGCGCTGAGCCCCGCCGCGGCGCTGGCCCAGGCGGACGCCGCCTGCCCTCCAATCCTGCAACACACGTTCCCGCGTTTGCAAGACGAGAAACCCCAACCGCTTTGCCAATATGCCGGCAAAGTCGTACTAGTGGTCAATACGGCGAGCTTTTGCGGTTTCACGCCGCAATACAAGGGACTGGAGGCGCTCGACAGCAAATATCGCGCGCGCGGACTCGCGCTGCTCGGTTTTCCGTCGAACGACTTCGCCCAGGAAACGGGTTCCAACAAGGAGATCGCCGATTTCTGCGAGAGCACCTTCGGCGTGAAATTCCCGATGTTCGCCAAGTCGTCCGTGCGCGGGCCGGACGCCAATCCGCTGTTCAAGGAGCTTGCCCAACTCTCGGGCACTACGCCGAAGTGGAACTTCTACAAGTACCTGATCGACCGTGACGGCAAGGTCGTCGCGAGCTATTCGAGCATGACGACACCCGATAACAAGGACTTCGTCCGCGAGCTTGAAAAGCAGCTCGGGCCGAAATAGTGCTGCGCCTGGCCGGTGCGCCAGGTCATCGGCATCGTCTTCACAAATGTTTACGTTCAACCGGGGAACCCCGGCCTGGCGCCGTTCCTCCTAAACGCATCGGGCAACGAGGGCTCGACCGGTTTCATGCTGCGAGGTCTTCCGGACGTTTAGTGGTCCGGCTGAAATCCCGAGGCGATTCTTCTCCTCCTCCCTCCCTCCCTCTTCGCAACGGGGCGCCTCGCAGCATTTTTGTATTCGGCAAGGGGTCCGGGGCCGCTACCAGGTCCGGAAACGGCGGAACGGGCTTTGCCGGGCCGCCGGTGTTGCCGCAATGAGGAGCCGCTGTTGCCGCAAAGAGGAGCCGGTGTTGCCGCGCGATGGGCGGGTGGCCGGCGACACGCAGCGAGGCCGACTCCGGGAGCCGATGTCAGGCGGGCAGGGTGTCGGCGAAGCTGGGGCGCAGCAGCAATTTGTCGCTCAGCTTGGCCAGGTTGGAATGCTCGCCGCGCCAGTCGATGTCGGGGAAGCGAAAACTGACCCAGCCCAGCGCGCAGCCGACCGCGATGTCCGACAGGCTCAGGTGAATGCCGCTGCAAAAAGGCTTGTCGGCGAGCCCCTTGGCCATGGCGGCGATGCCGGCGTCGACCTTCAGGCGTTGGCGGTCCATCCAGGCCTGGCTGCGCTCGCTGTCGGCACGCTTGGGCCAGGTGGCTTCGAGACGCCAGAGAATGCCGGCGTCCATCACGCCGTCGGCCAACGCTTCCCAGGTCTTGACCTCGGCGCGCTCGCGGCTTTGCTGCGGAATGAGTTTGCCGACCGGCGAGAGGGTGTCGAGGTATTCGACGATGACGCGCGAATCGAACATCGCCTCGCTCCCGTCCATGATCAGGCAAGGCACCTTGCCCAGAGGGTTGGACTGGCCGATGGTGGTGTCGTCAGCCCAGACATCTTCCTTGATGAATTGGTAATCCAGCCGCTTTTCGGCCATGACCACGCGCACCTTGCGCACATAAGGACTGGCGGCGGATCCGATCAATTTCATGCGGGCTCTTACCTTTGGGTGACATTCGTTGTAGCGCTTTGATTCTAGGGGAACCGCCCCACAGGTCACTGACCGACAGCGGGGAAGCGAGGGGGAAACGCCACAGCCGACACCTAAAATTGAAGGATGACCTTCTCCACCGTTTCTGCCCTGTCCCCCCTCGACGGCCGTTATGCCGGCAAACTCGGCGCCCTGCGGCCGCTCATGAGCGAGCAGGGCTACATGCACCGCCGCGTCCAGGTGGAGGTGGCATGGTTCATCGCGCTGTCCGATGCCGGATTTGCCGAGTTCAAGCCACTCACCGGCGGCGCCCGCAAGTACCTCATGGGGCTGGTTTCCAACTTTTCCGAGGCCGACGCTCAGGCCATCAAGGAAATCGAGAAGACCACCAACCACGACGTCAAGGCGGTCGAGTACTGGGTCAAGTCGAAGTTCGAGGCGCGACCCGAACTCCTTGCGGCTTCTGAATTCGTCCATTTCGCCTGCACCAGCGAAGACATCAACAACACCAGTCACGCCCTGCAGATCCAGGCCGCGCGCGACAAGGTGATGCTGCCCGCGCTGGACGGCATCATTGCCACGCTGCGCGAAATGGCCGGCAAGTTCGCCGAAGTGCCGATGCTGAGCCGCACCCACGGGCAGACGGCGAGCCCGACCACGGTCGGCAAGGAGATCGCCAACGTTGCCGTGCGCCTGGCCAAGGCGCGTGCGCAGATCGCCGCCGTCGCCCTGCTCGGCAAGATGAACGGTGCCGTCGGCAACTACAACGCGCACATCGCAGCCTGGCCCGAGTTCGACTGGGAAGGCTTCAGCCGCAAGGTCGTGGAGACTCCGGCGCCGCAGGGCCTGGGCCTGAGCTTCCAGCCGTACAGCATCCAGATCGAGCCGCACGACTACATGGCCGAGTTGTTCGACGCTTTTGCGCGCACCAACACGATCCTGATCGACTTCTCGCGCGACATCTGGGGTTACGTCAGTCTCGGCTACTTCAAGCAACGGCTGAAGAAGGGCGAGATCGGCTCGTCGACGATGCCGCACAAGGTCAACCCGATCGACTTCGAGAACGCCGAAGGCAATCTCGGACTGGCGAACGCGGTGCTGCGGCACCTGAGCGAAAAGCTGCCGATCAGCCGCTGGCAGCGCGACCTGACCGACAGCACGGTGCTGCGCAACATCGGCGTGGGCTTTGGCTATACGGCGCTGGCGTATGCCAGCCTGGCGACGGGCCTCGGCAAGCTCGAACTCAACGAGCAGGCGCTCGCCGATGACCTCGACGCTTCCTGGGAAGTGCTTGCCGAGCCGATCCAGACCGTCATGCGCCGCTTTGGCGTGCAAGGCGCCTACGAGCAACTGAAGGAAGTGACGCGCGGCAAGACGGTGACGGCCGAGGCGCTGCACGGGCTGATCCGCTCGCTCGAAATTCCCGTGGCCGAGAAGGAACGCCTGCTGGCCATGACGCCGGGCAGCTACACCGGCAAGGCGGCCGAACTCGCGAAACGCGTATGAATGTGGCCCCCACGCTCGGCACTTCGTGTCCTCCCGCCCCCCCACGGGGGCTGATCCGACTTGGGGCGGCCCGGCGCCGGATCGTGGCCCCCACGCTCGGCACTTCGTGTCCTCCCGCCCCCCCACGGGGGCTGATCCGCCTTGGGGCGGCCCGGCGCCGGATCGTGGCCCCCACGCTCGGCACTTCGTGTCCTCCCTGCCCCCCACGGGGGCTGATCCGACTTGGGGCGGCCCGGCGCCGGATCGTGGCCCCCACGCTCGGCACTTCGTGTCCTCGCTGCCCCCCACGGGGGCTGATCCGCCTTGGCGCGGCCCGGCGGCGGTTCTGATGGCCCTCAAATCCACCATCTTCAAGGCCAACGTCGCGGTCGCCGATATTGATCACAACTACTATGCCGACCATTCGCTGACCCTTGCCCGTCATCCGAGCGAGAACGACGAGCGGATGATGATTCGGCTCATGGCGCTCGCGCTCAACGCCTGGAAGCTGCAGGACCTGGTCCAGGGCGATGGCACGCTGACTTTCGGCGCAGGGCTGTCGAACGTCGAGGAACCCGACGTCTGGCTGCGCGACTTCACGGGCGAGGTCAAGCTCTGGGTCGAAGTCGGCCAGCCCGAGGACAAGCCCATCATCAAGGCGTGCGGCAAGGCAGACGAGGTCATCGTCTATTGCTACAGCCATGCGGCCGGCATCTGGTGGAAAGGCATCGAGAACAAGCTGACGCGTCCGCAGAACCTGCAGGTGTGGCGCATTCCGAGCGAGACCTCGCAAGCCGTCGCCATGCTCGCGGAACGCAGCATGCAGTTGCAAGCGACCGTCCACGAGAACACGCTGACGCTCGGCAACGGCGCCGAGAGCATCGACATCGAGTTGGCGCGCCTCAAGTAGGGCCGCTGGTATCGCCCCCTCGAGGGGTCTCGAGGGGAGGCGACGCAGGCGCTTCGGGGGTGTTTCAATTCATGCAGCCTGTCACTCGTACAGCAGTTGCGCGCGCAGACTGCGCTCGACCTTTTGAGCAAAGGCCTTCTGCGCATTCACGTCGACCGTTGTACACACCGCCTGCGTTGCGACCATGGTCAGGGTCCGTGAGAGCTTGAGGATTTCGCCCTCGCGTCGGACCGTCTGTCGATAGTCGATGCGACTGCCTGACAAGCTGAGCGTGTGATGTTCCGGCGCCGGGTCCCGCTGCAGACGCACGACCCGGGGAAGCCTGAGTTCGAGTGCCTCGCTCAGTTCACCGTTGGGGCATCCGGTGGGATAGCGGCGCTCGGTCTTCAGCAATCCGACCCAGGACGCCAAGACGTTGGACCCGGCCGCAGGAACGTGAAGCACGCCTGGCCCAGGAAGGTCTACGAAGTTCGACGCTTCGAAATCCAGCCCGAATTCGGCCTCCGCGCTGTCGCCGCGCAGATCCGGTCGGCGCAGCACGCCCTTTCCGCTGACCCCGAACTCCGCCTGCATGGATCTCACCACCTGATCGTCAGGCACCGACTGCAGCGCAGAGAATGTGCTGCGCACCGCGCCGGCACCGGCCCCGGCCGCCCGGATGGAGAGCTTGATGGCGGCGGAGCCGTCATCGGCCACGTCGATCACCTGAGTTGCTGCCGTCACCCCGCCGGCAGCAAGAGGCGTACGCGCCCATAGGCCGGTGTTCACATGAAGCACCTGCTTGCCGCCGTCGGCGTCGGGCAGTGTTCCAAAGGGCGCGTAGCGTGACGTGCTGTCCAGATAGAGGTCCAGTCGGGGCACGTAGGTGATCATGTGGTTGAACGCCTGCAGCGCCCCCGCGCGCGGCATCCAGAAGGCGTTGCCTGCACCGATCAGCACCGGCGTGCTGTCGATGCCTTTCGCACGCAGGAGCGCTACGAGCAGGATCGCCTGGTCCTTGCAGTCACCGTACCCATTCGAGAGGATGCTGTCGAGCGGCCGCGGCACGAAGCCGCCGCGTTCGAGCACCACGCTGACGTAGCGGATGTTCAGCCGAACCCAGTCGTAGAGCGCTTTGGCCTGCAGGCCGGGATCTGCAATGCCGCGGGTCACTTGCTCCGCCAACGCCGTCACCTGCTCGGTCGGGACGGTGACGTCCCCCACCAGTTGACGGTAAGCACTGGCGAGATCGGCACCGCCCGGCAGGGTGCTGACGACCATCCGGGGACTGTAGTCACTGCGTGCCACGCTGCCTGCTTCAGGCGCCACGGCTTGCGCGTTGTCGCCGCGGAAGGTGTGCCGCACGCGACCGTCGGCCAAGATTTCCTGCGAATGCGACAGATCCACCGTCTGTACGTCCAATGGCATGTCCTTTGGTACGGTCACCGTGAAGACAAAATCACGCCGCGAAGCGTGTGGCGAAATGAATTCCGAAGCGCTGAACTGGCCCGGCAGGATCGGAACGCGTTGCGTATGGCGAGTCTTCAGATGGATGCGCGCGCCTGGCGTGACCTGTGGGAACACGATGGTCTTGACCTTTTGGTCGCTGAACATGGGTGCGGCCTGCGAGGCGTAAGGCTCCTGCTCGAAGATGGCGGAGGGCGGGACGTCGATTTCCTTTCCGCCGGGCGTGGTCAGCCTTGCCAGAAGGATTTCGATGGTTTGCAGACTGGCGCTGTACGGAAGTGAAATCTGCGCGACTTCGCGCACGCCCGCCTCGTTGAGCACCAAGCGGATCGAATCGGTTTCCTTGACGAAACGACCATCGCGTTCCACCGTGTAGTCCACATGGCGCCGCTCATAGGCGATGCCCGGCGCGAAGCCCTTCTCTGGCGCCGGGGCGGGCGGCCCCGATTGCGCAGCGGCATGGTGAGAACCCACCAGTAAAAAAAGAACGAACCACAAGCGCAACATGCCGCCTCCCAATGTTGTTTATCTGTCGGCTTGGGAGCTGCGACGCCCTGGCTGGTTTGACAGTCTACGATGCGCCGCAAGCGATGCAACGGCTCCGGCCGCCAGATCACAAATGTTCAAATTTCAATGACTTCCGAATCGGCCCGTGTGTGCCTGTGCCCCATCGAATCGGGTGTTTCTCGATTCTTCGAAGGATGTCCGCGCGGCCTGGATATCCGATCGTCGAATTGAAAGCGGAGGCCCCGCGTTTCGTCTGCATCTGCTCGACCTCGCGTCTGGCCAGGCGCGTCAGTGCCGGGTGGCGGCCAGCAGCAATGCGCCACCCGAGCACACCAGCAGGGCGTCGAGCATGTACTGGAAGGCGCGCGGGCTGAGCCGCAGCACCATCGCCTTGCCCGCGAAAGTGCCGGCCATCAACGACGCGCCGACGATCAGGCCCTGCAGGAATACGGGCAGCGGCATGGCGCCAGCACCGCGAAAGGTCAGCACCTTGCTGACGTACAACACCAACGAACTCGCCGCCTCGGTCGAGAGAAAGGCGCCCTTGACCAGGCCGTAGGCGGCGAACACGGGCACGCTGAGCGGCCCGGTCGAGAGCACCACGCCGGTGAGGTAGCCGATGATCGCGCCGGCCACCGACATCTGCCACAGCCGCACCCGGAACGCGCGCCGCTGCACCCAGTGGCGGAACGGCACCATCGAGATAAAGAAGATGCCGAGCACGACATCGATGAGCGTGGCAGGCAACTGCAGCAAGGTGCGCGCACCCAGCGCCGCAGCCGGCCCGCCCGTCACCGAGTAGGCGGCGAATGCACGCCAGTCGACTTCGCGCCACCACGCCAGCACGCGCGACAGATTTGCCATCACCGCGGCGACGGCCATGATCGGCACCGCCTGCTTGGGCCCGTAGGCATAGACGAGCACCGGCAGCAACATGATCGAGGAACCGGTGCCGATGACGCCGCTCACCGCACCGGCCACGAGTCCGACGAGCAGAACGAACGCGTAGGCGGCCACGCTCGCAGGCCGCGTCAGTCGCCGACGGACGCTACCGTGTCGGGGGCGGAATCGTCATCCGGCCAGACTTGCTCCGCTTCGCGCGCGCGCTCGGCGTATTTGTTGAAGCGCCAGGCCGTGTCTTCCATGGTGATGCGTCGCCAGGTGCCGCGCTTTTCGGCGGGCGTCATCGCGGGCCAGTGCTGGACTTCATCGAAGCTGCGGCCGCATCCCTTGCATTGGTCGTCGCCCTGGCTGGTGGAACAGATGGCAATGCAGGGCGTGTCCGGCGTCGTGTGGTACCACTCGAGCCACGCGGCCCAGGCCTTGGCCGGGAAGCCGACCTCGCTGACCTCGTCTTCGCGGTGGTAGACCATCAACGCGTAGACCTCGGCCAGCGCGCGCAGTTCGGGGGCCAGCGTGATGCCGTCGGGAGACGGGCTCCGGTCGCGCCAATAATTGATGGCGGCCTCGATGTCGGTGATGTGAAGGGCGGCCATGGGCGGAGCAAGACAGCGGAGGCGCATCATAGTCTGCGCAAGCCCCGACCGCTCGGAAGGTCATTGTTGCTATTGAATTCATAGCGTCACCTGCCCGCCAAGCGGCCATCTGCGGCCTTTCTTCCATTTGAAGCCTGAATTTTGCGATTGCGGCGTGGGCAATTGCGATGCTTTAATCGCTAACCCGAAGGGGAGTAGCTCCCGCCCATCGCGCCTTGCGGTGGACATCGCCAGGCCGTCAATACGAAGCAAACACTTCCGGTCTGTCGGGCACCGCGCCGCAAGGGTGCGCTGCCGAGCGAGACCTTCGATTTGAACCCGTCAAAGGTTTGGTCGAAGCGCTCTTGAGATCCCCGGAACACCCGGCCCCCGATCCCACCAGCCGTTTTGCCCGCACCGCCGCGGGATGAATCGAAACGCACTGGAGTGATCCGCACATGGAGCTTTTTTCCACCCCCTGGCTGTCGGCATTGCTGGCCATCATCCTGATCGACCTCGTTCTTGCGGGGGACAACGCGATCGTCATTGCGCTGGCCGCGCGGAGCCTGCCGAAACAACATCAACGCAAGGCTATCGTCTGGGGCACGGTCGGCGCGATCGTCGTGCGCTCGATCATGACGGTCGGCGTGGTGTGGCTGCTGAAGATTCCAGGCTTGATGCTCGTGGGCGGGCTGGGCCTGCTCTACATCGCGTACAAGCTGCTTGCCGATACGCATGAAGGCGATGAACACGCCAGCGTCAGTGCGACCACCTTCTGGGGCGCGATGAAGACCATCGTGATCGCCGACGCACTGATGGGCATCGACAACGTGCTCGGCGTGGCCGGCGCGGCGCATGGCGATTTCGTGCTGGTGATCCTGGGCTTGCTGATCAGCGTGCCGATCGTCGTGTTCGGCAGCACCATGGTGCTGAAGCTGGTGCAACGCTTCCCCGTGATCATCCAGCTGGGTGCCGCGGTGCTTGCTTTCACGGCCGGCAAGATGATCGTCAACGAGAAGTTGCTGTCACCCTGGTTCGCCGGCACCGGCACGGCCAACCAGGTCGCCTATTGGGGAGTTTGCGTGCTGACCATCGTCGGCGTGCTGGGCGCCGGCTGGCTCAAGACCCGCCGCGACCGGACGCCGGGCGGCGATCGTGCGGGCCACGGCGAGCTTGCCGCGCAAGGCCACTCCATCGATTGATTTCCGCGGTTTCCCCATTCACAACAGGAGCGCATCATGGAAAAGATCATCGTGTACGTGGACGACGCGGCCTTTGCGCGCCAGCACGTGGCCCACTTGGTGGCGCCTGCCATGGGCGCGGACGGCGGAGCACGCCACTGGATCCTGGTGACGTGCGCGCCGCGCATGACGCACCGGATCAGCAAATGGGTGAGTCACAGCGCACGCGAGAACTGGCGCGCCAAGTGGTTCGCCAAGACGGTAAGCGAGGTGACGCCGGTGCTGTGCCGCCCGGGCGACCAAATCACCTCGTCACTTGCAAAGGGACCGCTGGCTGAACTGACGCGGCAACTGAGATCGACGCATGGCGCGGTTCCCGTGATCGACGCGCGCCGACCGAAGGTGGGCGTGGACCTGGAGCCGGTGGCGCCGGACGTGCCGGCGGCCGGCCATTCAGGCTGGGCATTGCCCGGCGCAGTGGTGGGCATGGGCGCGCTGCTGGTGCTGGCGAACGAACTGGCCGAGTAGGCGAGGGCCCGGCGGCGTTTCAATGCGCTGCGGTATCCTGATGCCATGCGACTGATTCTCAAATGGCTGCTGAGCGCCTTCGCGCTATTGACCGTTGCCTACCTCTATAGCGGCGTGCAGGTGGGCAGCTTCGGCTCGGCCATGATCGCGGCTGCGGTGATCGGGCTGCTCAACATGGTCGTGCGGCCGCTGCTCGTGTTGCTGACCCTGCCGGTCACCATCGTCACGCTCGGGCTGTTCCTCTTCGTGATCAATGCCTTGATGTTCTGGGCCGCGTCGGGGTTGCTGGACGGCTTCCACGTCACCGGTTTCGGCGCGGCGCTCCTGGGCTCGGTGCTCTACTCGTTGCTCGGGATCGTCATCGAGGCCGCGCTTGGCAACTTGTTGTCGCAGGGGTAGGTAGAACACCCCCGATGCGCCTGCGGCGCCTCCCCCTCGAGGGGGCGCACCTGGCGGCCCGGCAAAGCCGGTTCCGCGGGTGCCCACGAACAGACTTCGCCGTGCTCGTCCTGGTTTTATGCGTCGCAGGTCACGCGATAGCGTGGTGGAAAACTGAAATGGGACACCCGCGCCTGCGGCGCCTCCCCCTCGAGCCCCTCAAGGGGGCGCACCCGGCGGCCCGGCAAAGCCGGTTCCGCGGGTAGATGAAACACCCCCGAAGCGCCTGCGGCGCCTCCCCCTCAAGGGGGCGCACCCGGCGGCCCGGCAAAGCCGGTTCCGCGGGTGCCCACGAACAGACTTCACCGTGCTCGTCCTGGTTTCATGCGTCGCGGGTCACGCGATAGCGTGGCGGAGCACTGATGCGAGGGGCTGGTCGCGCGCCCTCGATCAATTCAACGTCAGGTTTTCCTTGCGGGCGATCTGGCCGAGCGTTTCATAGACGAGGCGGCTCGGCGCCACATTCCAGCCAAGGCGCTCGCGGATGCCGAGCACCGCGCGCATCGCCAGCAACGAGTGGCCGCCCAGATCGAAGAAGTTGTCGATGGGGGAGATGTCATCCGTGCCCAGCAACCTGGCCCATATCTGCGCGAATTGGTGATTTCCTCGGTGGTGCGCAAGCATGCGCACTGTTGCCGCGGCGACCGCAGGACATTGCCGACTGGCCGCGGCAGGGCATTACGGCCTGTCTTGCCATTCGGCAATAGCGGAAGCGATTCCAGTCGCACGATGTGCTGCGGCAGCATGTATTCCGGCAAGCGGGTGCGCAGATGCTCGCGTAACGCCGCCGGATCCAGTACGTGCTCGCGCGGGACGCAGTAGGCCACGAGCCGGACATCATCCTCGCCCTCGGTGTGCGTGACGACCACGTTGTGGGCCACGGAGGGATGTTCCGACAAGGCGACTTCGATCTCACCCAGTTCAATGCGGAAACCGCGTATCTTGACCTGATGGTCGAGCCGGCCGAGGTGCTCGAGCAGGCCATCGTGCCGCCAGCGGGCCCGGTCGCCCGTTCGATACAGCGCCGGGCTCGTCGCTCCACGGGTCCGGCACGAAGCGCTGGGCCGTCAGTTCGCCGCGCCGGTGATACCCCAGCGTCACACCCAACCCACCGATTCAAGCCTCGCCCGCGACACCCGCCGGGCAAGGATGGCCCAGCGGATCGAGCACCCATACCGAGGTGTTGGCAATCGGCCGGCCGATGGCGATGCCCTGGCTCGGCGACTGCATTTCCCAGCAGGTCGACCACACGGTTCGAGTCGGCCGAGGGGCGCATTGAGCACGTTGAACAACACGCGCACCAGGCCGTTCGACTGGGCCACGCCCCTGCCCCAGCGCTTCGACCAACTCGTCGAAAGGCGCATCTGATCCGGCGAGGATGGCAGACAAGTCGGAACGCTAACAAATTTTTACGTTTGAGATATTAGTCATGCGCCTCATCCGCCTGTGTCATCCGACTGCCCTATTTCATGACGCAAATCACCGCTGGGCCTTTTTTTCCTCCGCGTGTTGCTCCCGCACCAATATGTCGACCTCGCGCGATCGCGTATCGATGATGGATGCCTCGTAGTGGTCGACCGGGCCGGCGCCGGGCCGGCGCATCAGGTCCTGGGCGGCCTTGAAGCGGTCGCGCGCGGCAACGTAGTCGAGGATGGCGACGTTGGCTTCCGCGTCGGCCCGGATCGCGCGCAACGGCTCGTCCTGGGCGGTGTAGAGCATGCCCAGGGTGCGCCAGACGGTCGCGTCGCGGGGATGCGTGGCAACCCAGTCGCGCAGCGGGCCTACCATCGGCGCCGGGTTGCGCGCGGCAATGGCGGCTTGGGCCGACAGCATCATTTCGGGCCGGTCCCTGGCCTTGGCATCGAGCAGCGCGCCGGCGCGCGCAGGCTGGCCGGCGGAGAGCTCGATTTCCGCGGCCAGCAGCCGCGCCAGCCGCGCAGCCGGTGCATTGCCCGCCGTGCGCTCACGCAGGCGCGCGGCCATGTCGCGTGCGACGCCATAGTCTTTCAACTCATTGGCCGACAGCGCCGCCGCGTAGAGCATGCCCGCCTGCTGCGCGGGCGAACCCTTGGCAAATTCGGTGGTGCCTGCGGCCTGAACCCAGACCCGCAAGACGTCGACGCCGGGGCGCGATAGCACGCGCGCGCGTGACGCGATCATGGCGTGGTCCATCACCAGCGGCATGGCGGCGTCGGCGCCGGGCTTGAGCTGGGCGCGGCCTTGCATGTCGGCGATGCGCTCGGTCGTCAGCGGATGGCTGCGCAAGTAGGGGTACGAGCCGTTGTCGTTGAGGCGGGACGCGTATTGCAGCTTCTCGAACATGGCCGCGGCGCCCTGGGGCGCATAGCCGGCCTGGGTCATCACGCCGAATCCGATGCGGTCGGCTTCCCGCTCCATGTCGCGCGAGAAATTGAGCTGGTTCTGCATTGCCGCCGCCTGGCCGCCCATCATCACGGCCTGGCCGACGTCACTGCCGCTGCGGCTGTTGCTCTTGGCTGCGGCCAGCATGCCGAGCACCATCGCCGCGACCATCAGCGGCATGTTGCGGGCGTCGCGGCTCAGGATGCGCGAGATGTGCCGCTGCGTGATGTGCGACAGCTCGTGGCCGAGCACGGTGGCCATCTCGTCGCGGCTGCCGACCACGGCGATCAGGCCGGTGTTCACACCCATATAGCCGCCCGGCAGGGCGAAGGCGTTGATGTCGCGGTCGCGGCCGAGCAGGATCGTCCAGGCAAAGCGCTCGTCCAGCTCAGGCGTCAGTTCGCCGCGCAGGCGGGCGGCAGCCAGCAGCTTTTGCCAGATGTCCTGGATGTATTCGACCAGCACCGGATCGTCGAGGAAGTCGTTGTCGCGGAAGATCTGGCGTGCGATGGTGTCGCCCAACTGGCGCTCGGCGCTGGCGGTCATTTCGCCATCGCCCATCCCGGGCAAGACCTGTGCCTGTGCGCGCGCCACCGGCGGCATCATGACCTGGCACGCTATCAAAACAGTAGCGCAAAACGACCGCAGGGCGGGCCTCACGCCCCGTTTTGGCTTGGAAATTGAAGTCAACCGCAGGATCCCTGGTTGTTGAGTCAGCCTCGTATGATGCGCGACCGCACCGAATGTTCACTCATGAACGCACTCACGCACTTTGACAGCCAGGGTCAAGCCCACATGGTCGACGTGGCCGCCAAGCCGGCCACCCACCGCATCGCAGTCGCCACGGGCCGCATCGAAATGCTGGCGAGTACGCTGGCGCTCATCGAGTCCGGCAGCGCCAAGAAAGGCGATGTGCTGGGCGTCGCCCGTATCGCGGGCATCCAGGCCGCGAAGAAGACCAGCGACCTGATCCCGCTGTGCCATCCACTCGCGCTGACGCGGGTTGCAGTGAGTTTCACCACCACGGCGGGCGCTGGCAATGTGGCGCCGCATGTGACCTGCCAGGCGACGGTCGAGACCGTGGGGCAGACCGGGGTGGAAATGGAAGCGCTGACGGCTGTGCAGATCGCCCTGCTGACTGTCTACGACATGTGCAAGGCGGTGGACCGGGGGATGACGATCAACGACGTGCGCGTGCTGGAGAAGCATGGGGGGAAGTCGGGGAGCTTCACGGCGAACTGATTCGCGGCTGGCCGATGTGCCAGTCGAGCGGCAGCACCACCACAGGCCTGGTCGATTCGCCCCTCGCGCTTCGGCTGGGCAGGCTGTCAACCGAAACGCGGGTCAAGGTCGTTTTCGACAACACGCCAGAGTAGTGCTCACTTCATGCACTTCGCCGGATCGTTCGTCGCCGACGCGAGCGCCGTGTTGTTCGTCTTGGTATAGACGCCGCAGTAGTCGCCTGCCATCGCACCGGCGGGTGTCGCTGTGATCGTGTAGCTCGCCGTATCGGCGACAAGGCCGATGTTGTAGAGCGCAGGGCCACCCGGCGGCACCATGCCGAAGACCCCGGTGAAGCCGGTGTTGGAACTGCTCGCGGGCGGGTTGCTGTACCGGTTGTTCTCGGTGTAATAGCGCTCCAGCCAGCCCTCGCCCTTGAGCATCTCGGCGCGCGCCTGGGCCCGGTTGGAGCGCTTGATGTATTGCGAGTAGGCGGGCAGCGCGATGGCTGCCAGGATGGCCACGACGGCCACCACGATCATCAGTTCGATTAGCGTGAAGCCGGCTTGGTGTCCGGCGCGTTCTCGGTGTTCTTGCATGGGCGGCTCGTTCAACGGTTACGGAAGATTTCGCGCCATGTGATTCGGCCATCGGTGCAGGCACCGCAGCGGTTCACCGTCTTCAGCGTGCCGTCGCCGGCGGAGATGATGGAACGGAACAGGCACTGGCCCGCACAGGCCGCCGGCGGTGCCGGCGTCTCGCCCGGCTGGGTCGGCGGCGTCGGGGGAATCCTGAACTGGCCGCCGCTGGCACCTTCGAAGTAGTTGAGATTGGTGATGCCGACCGCGCCTGTGGTCGTCACGCCGGGCACGGCACCGGCGATGGCAATTCCGTTGATGGGGTCGAGCGCCATGTCGAAGGAGTTGCCGTCATAGCGGCAACCATTCGAGGTCGCCGCGGGGGCCAGGGAACGAACGTTGACGCGGTTGGTGTCCTCGCCAAACGGGTTGAAGACGACACCTTCCGAGGCGACCGGCAGGTTGGCGTACCACCCCAGCTTGCCACTCGAATAGCTCACCGTGGCCGAGGTGATGTACCGGGTGCCCGACACGTCGGTCAGCGTCTGCTGCACGAGCTCTGTCTTGCCCGTTGTCAACGTCGACGTGGTGCCCGGCTTGTCGTAGATGCCATACATGGTGTTGGTGTACACCGTGGACATCGGGTAGTCGTTCGACTCGAGGGCCTTGCCGGTGGCAAATACCAGCTGGTAGCCGCCTTGCGGATTCGGGAACGTCACGATCGGCGTCGTGATGGGCTGCGGCGTGATGACGGTGCCAACCAGCGTGGTCGCCTTGTACAGAGGCACCGGGTTGTTCGATGCATCCTTGTTCGCGATCTTCCAGTTGGCCGGATTCGCATCGGTGACATCGAACTTCCAGACGTTGCCTTTCAGGTCGCCGGCATAGATGCGATCGATCACGCCATCGTTGTTGATGTCGACGGCCGTCGGCGACGCCAGGCCGTTGTCACCGGTATCGCCAGCGACGAGCGGCGTCACGATCTTGATGAAGTGCGTGCCCGCGGTCCAGGCGGTCGGACTGGTCGACGGCGGGCCGTCGGCGAACAGAATGTAGAGCGCAGCCCTGCCGGTGGCGCTGTTGTAGCCGTTGCCGTAGATGGCTGCCCACTTGCCGTTGGCCATGTAGCCCGACTGGAACGGCTGGCCGTTCGAGCGGATGTTGGTACGGCCCGTGATAAGGCCCATGTCGCTGGGCGCGGGCTCCGAGGCCTCCGTGAACTCCCACTTGACCACGCTGGAAGCCGATGCTTCATTGATCGTTTGCGGCTTGGTCACGTCCAGCGCGTACACACCTTTGGCGCCGCGGCCGAAAGCGCCGAAAAGGTAGGTCGACCAGGTGCCGCCAACCTTGACGTCGGCGGCCATGACGCTGCCGTCCATCGTGAGCCGCTCGGTCGACTCGCCCAGGTAGAAGTCCTTGGCGGTGAGGGCCGTCAGCTTCGAGTAGGGCGGCGCCGAGGACGTGGTGTAGAAAGCCCGCGGCAAGTATGCAAAGAGTTCGTGGCCGTCGGTGCCGTCGAACGCGTGCAGCATGCCGTCGTTGGCGCCGACGAAGACTGCTGACCGGGCCTTGTTCCCGTTGGCCGCAACGATGCCGGTGCGGAATGCGCCATAGCCCCCGCCGTATTGCGCATTGGTGTAGCCCGCGGCCGGGGCGCCCACATACCAGGGCGTGGAGTTGATGATTGCGCCGAGCCTGGCCGTGCGGATGCGATAGCCGGTGTCCGATTCATTCGAGGCGTCGCCGCGCAGCCAGTTCAGGCGGCTGGGGCCGTTCGCATCGACAACGCCGCTCGCCGGATTCGTGTTCAGCGCCGTCTGCTGAGTCGGAGACAGGTTGCTCCATCTGAAGGCGATGGGCCCCGTGTCCGCCATGGACAGCACGGCGCGGTTGCCATCCCATCCGAGGCCGCTGAGTGCGGTCGTGAGCAGCGCGCCGGCCTTCCAGTCGCTGGTGAGACTGACGCCCCCGTTCGAGTCGAAGCCGTAGCGCGCGAACTCCCCGCTGTTATCCGCATCGATGGGGCTTCCCACGGTCTTCGGCTTGACGCTGTAGGTGCTGGCATAGACATAGCCACCGGTCTGGGTTCGTGACGTCGTGGCTGCGGCTGGCGCCGCTCCGCCGGCCGTGAATACGGAATTGAACACGCTGGCCAGTGAACGCTCCAGTTGTGCCGGGTCGATGGCATAGAAGTACTTGTCAGGAACCCCGTCGCTGCCGGCGCTGCCATCGACTTTCTTCGAGTCCCAGGCATTGGTGGGCAACACGGAGCCCGACACGTAGTTGCCGGCCACACCGCGGTCGAACCCACCGTACTTGGCCGCGTACCACATCGGGTCGCGGAGGGCTTCGCCTGTGACGCCGGTCATGCTGAAGACGGCCGCAGTCGCCGTTTGCTGGACCTGGCAGCCGCTGCACCCGCCGCCGCTGAGATAGGTCGTGGGCGTGACCGTCACCGGGGGATTCGGGTCCGCGTAGGTTGCACCGTTGATGCCCGAGTGCATGTGCACGCCGTCCTTGTCGGTGCCTGCGATGGCATAGCCGAATCCCAGCGCATACGGCGTTGAACTGTAGGCCGCATAGGTCGTGATCGTGATCTTGCCGGTGGCCGCGTTCACGCTGTACTCCAGCGTGCCCCACATGTCCTGGTCGTAATCGCCGCCCTGCTCGGAGTCTTCCCACTGGACCACGAACTTGCCCGAGGTGGGCGACTGGCTGACCACCCGGAAGTCGACCAGCGCGCCCGCGCCGCCGGTGCCGGAGAAGAAGCGCATGGCCGGCTGGATCACAACGAACTTGCCGGCCTGGTTGGGCACTGGAATCTTGATGCGCGGCGTGGACGTGGCCAGCGCCACACCGTAGGTGTCGACCTTGAACGCGTCCGTGAAGATCGCGCCCAACGGCGGTGTGGTGTCCCTGATGCGATTGGTGTGGGCGTACTGCGCGGCGCCAGCCATCAGGAATCCGCCGTAGCCGGTCGGTGCTTCGGGGCAGATACCGACGCTGTCGGCCAGCGCGGAGATCGTCTTGTCGCTGCACAGGTTATTTGTGTTGCCTGTCGTCGAGCCGACCGTCCACCTCTTGCCCGTCGCGTAGAGGCCTTCCGCCGAGCCGATGTCGTTGGTCAGCGTCGTGACCAGGGCCTGCGAAAGTCCTTTCACGTCACCGGCGCTGCTCCATTGGTCGTTGTCGTACGAACTGACGCTGGCATTGAAGTTGACCACGCTGGAGCGCCTGCAGCTCACCGCGCCGAACGTGCCGACCGTCGAATCGGCGAACGGATCGGTCCAGGCGGCGACAGTCAGGCCCAGGGCCGCATCCTTGCCGCCGGTGGTGTTGAAGGCACCTGTCGGCGCCGCGCCCGCCAGATAGCGAAGCGATTCCAGGTACATCTCGCCAATAGGGTTGCCCCAACTGGCGCACTTGCCCTCGGTCAACCCGATCAGGCCAAAGTTGCACTGGTCGTTGCCGAGATAGGTGCCGTCACCGTAGTCGTAGCCATAAATGCGCAGCTTGTTCAGCGTCGAGACAATGCCGTCGATGCCTGTGAAGATGCCGCTGCGCAAGTCCACTTCCGGCGAGAACGGCGAAATGTTCTTGCGCAGCACGCCGCCCGAAATATTCTTTTGATAGCTGCCGGTGATCAAGCCGAATCCGGCTTCATTGCGCTCGCCGTATTTCTGCAGCAGCCCGACCGGCTTGTAGTTGCCGTTGGGGTAAAGCTTGCAGCGGTTCTTTTCATCGTCGGTGAAAGTCCACGAGTCGGTCTTGGTCGCATCGGTCAGGTCCAGCCCGGTCTTGCAGACCTGCACCCTGACCGTGTACGTGCCGGCGCCGAGTCCGGTCCCGCCAGGCCCAAGGGCGTTGCTGAGCCGCGAAGGGTTGCTGCCGCCGGCGCTCAGCCCCGTGACGGCCGGGTTGTTGCCGTTGCTGGCACCCTTGTCTTCCGACCAGTAGCACTGCCAACGCTCGTTGGAATTCCAGAGCGAGAAGTTGCCCTTGGCCACCTGCATTGCCGGCGGACCGGCCGCGTCGTGCGAAAACTGCAAGCTGCCGTTGCGAAAGGTCGCATTGCAGATGGTGATCTCGGTGGTGCCGCCGTACGGCGTGAGCTTGGCGATATCGGTGTTGTTGTAGTACTTGGCGAACGAGTGGGCGTCGGTCGGCAGATGCGCCCGCTCCAGGATGGTCGTCGGTGTCGTGTCGGTGGAGCGCATTCCGCCGTAGAGAATGCGGCGGATCACATCCATCCGCGTCATGGTGGCCCAGTTCAGGAAGTTGCCGCTCCACTCGTTGACGATCGCGCCGCCATAGTTGCAATAGTTGGTGGCGTCGACCTTTCTGGTCGGCACGTAGACATTGGCTGACGTGTCGTAGGTGTAGCAACGCTGGTTGTCGAAGTAGCCGTAGTACCTGAACGTGTGGCTGTACTGGGTCTCGATGACGCCGTCGCCGTCGAGGTCGGAGAACTCGTTGTAGGCCTTGTAGGAAAGCTGATGGTCGCGCGACAGGTTCAGCATCACCATCGGCGAGCCCTTGGTCTCCGTCAGGTACGGTGGCAATGGCGTGAGGTTGACGGCAACGGCCGAAGCGGCAAACAGGCCAGTCGCCATGAGCATCGCCATGCCCACAGCGCGTGCCACCCATCGATCCAGGGTCCGTGAAAACATTTCAGTTTTCCACCACGCTGTCGCGTGACCCGCGACACATGAAACCCAGGAGGAGCACCGCGAAATCTGTTCGTGGGCACCCGCGGAACCGGCTTTGCCGGGCCGCCGGGTGCGCCCCCTGGAGGGGGAGGCGCCGTAGGCGCTTCGGGGGTGTTTTCATTTCAATGCCTTCACCGAGGTTTGCAGCAAGACTTGCGTGGACAGGGTGGCGCCGTAACCCGTGGCCGAGACGCGATAGACGAAGGATTCGCCGAGCTTGAAGTACTCGATGAGGTACTTGGGCTGTCTTGCAACGACGGGCAAGGCGGCCGACCCCGTGAAGGCGCCGTAGTCCGCGGCCCGACCGGCAACGGTCCAGTTGTCCTTCTGCTCCCACACTGGCGTCGTGGCGTTCGGCAGGCACAAGCCGAGGGCACAGGTCGTGTCGAACTGGTCCGCGGTTTCCGGTGAGATCGGTGTCGATCGACATCCGCTGGTGCACAGCCCCTTGATGTCCTTCTCGGCATCGCGCAGCGCGGCTTCCGCGGCCTGGAACGCCAGCGTGCGGTCCGCTTCATTGCCGGCAACGCGCGCCGACAGGTTGGAACTCTGCATGGCGGTGATGCCCAGGATGCTCAGGATGACGAGGAACATCATCACGATGAACAGCGAAATGCCGCGCTGGCGCTGAAGGCGCCGAGGCACCGGTGGCGGGTGGCAAGAGGCGTTCATGGCGAAACCGTGACCGTGTTGCGCAATGCCACCGTCGCGCGGAAGACGCGGTAGCTCTCGGAGGGGCCGGGCGTGATCGCGGCGCCGTAGCAATCCGCGTAGGTGGTCCCGGTGTCGTTGCCGGACGCCTGGATGCTCCGACCCAACACGCACACATCGACGGAGGCAATGCCTTGCCAGTCGAGCGTGGTGACCGGGGTCGGCACCACCTTGCCTGCCGTCGAGATATACCTGAACGCCAGCTGCTCGATTCCCGGCACGATCGGCTGACTAGCAAGCGCCAGCGTACCGGAGACGCCATTGACCACCGGCGTGGTATCGGACACGCAGCCAAGCTGCCCCATCGACTTGGTGCCATACGGCGTCTGCGCATTCACCTGCGAGACGAAGAGGTACGACCGCACCTCGTAGGTTTGCACCCCGCCTGCGAGCTGCTTGCTTGCGGCCGCCGCACTGGTGCAATCGAAGCCTTGCTGCTTGCCGCCCGTGGAACCGTAGGCATCGGTCTCGTAGCGCGTGAAGATCGATGCCGATTGCCGCTGACCCGCGGGGGTGGACGTGCGACAGGCAAGGTCCGCCATCGTCAGCGTCCCCGTCGAATTGGCGTTCACATAGCCGTAGTCGCAGGCGGCCAGCTTGCTGTCCAGCGGCAGCGTGGGGCCGGGCGCGGTCGGATCCACCATCGCGAAACCGGCGCTCTGAATGGACTTGGTCACGAGGTCGATCGCAAACCGGCCGTTCTCTTCCATCTGCGAGTTTTCGGAGACGGCGTTGTACGACTGCTTCGAATACAGGTAGACGGCCGAGGCGATGATGACCAGGACCAGGCCGATGGTCAGGCCGACCATCAGTTCGACCAAGGTCACGCCCCGATGGCGTGAACGACTTCTGCGGGCGGGGGGACGAGGGTGCATGACTTGGGCCGGCAGCTCAGGGAATGATGATGAAGTTGCGGCAGCGAATGCCGGCCGGCGCAGCGGCCGCGGCGGGGCAGCAATTGCGCGCGTCGATGCCGCTGGTGGAAGCTCCGCAAGTCGGGCTCTGGTCCAGCGCGCCGGCGGTCGTCCGGAAGTCCTTGTCCATGTACATCGACGTGACCGTGAATCCGCCGGCCACCGTGCCGGTGATTTGCATGGCGCCTTGCGGCAACAACGTCTGGGCCTTGAACAACAGGTCGGCGAGGTCGTCGGCTGCAACCTCCGCAGGGCTGCACGTGCCGGTCGTACGGCAGTTCAACTTCGTCAGCGTGGCGCCCTTGGCGGTCGCGTAGTTCGCGGTGTATTGGTAGTTCGCATCGATCGCCTTCGGATTGGCCCTGATCCGCTCGCCGAGATCGCTCGTGATGTCTGTCACGCGATGCATGGACCATGCGGACTTCTGGAACGCGAGGCCGCCCACCTGCAAGCCCGCAATGCCCAACAGGCCGAATGACATGACGACCAGCGATACCAGCGCCTCGATCAGGGTGGCGCCGCGCTGGTCTTGCTGCTGCTTCTGCCTTGCGTGACTGATGAACCGGGGATGTCTCGTGTTCATGCTCGCTTCCTTGTTGACTCTCAGAAGTCGGGGCAAGTCGTCAGCGCGTAATCGGCGACGCGGATACGACCCACCTTGCTGACGCAGATCGTTCGGCCGTACTTGGCCTGGTACGCGGCGTCGGATGACTTCGCGTAGATCTTGAAAAACTGGGCGGTGCGCGCGAAGCCGGCGCTGCCGAAGGTCAGGATGCCGGGGGAGGAGCGGTCGAAGCCCATCTGCGAGTTATCGGGGTCGACGGCCGCCTGGGTCTTGAGGAGGATGTCGCCGGCGCTGAAATTGCCGTCGCCGTCTGCGTCGACGAACGCCTCGACCTCGTATGTGTTCCAGGCGGTGGTTGAAACACAGGCGTTGCTGCCGGCGTTCTTGGGGCAGACGATGACATCCTGGTTGCGGACGATGGCTTCGCTGCGGGCAAAGCTCGCTAGGCCGACGAAGCCATTGACGCTGGATGACAGGCGGGTGCCGACAAGGAAGTCGCGCAGGTTGGGCAGGCCCAAGGCGACGAGGATGCCCAGGACGACGATGGTGACCATCAGTTCCAGGAGCGTCACGCCTCGGAAGGAGGCCGCGATCGACCGGCGAAGTGGCAAGGAGGTTTCGTCACACATGTATCCAATGGTGACAAATCTGCGGCGAAACTGTTACCGCTTGTCCCCCAAACCGGTGCCGCCCGTCGAAATGGTGACTACTAACGTACTACAAATTGACGATAGCGAGCAGGCGCATTAGGCGCGGACACCGGCGCGCCAGGTGCGTCCTCGTCAAAAGGCGCGCCACCCATAAGAACCGCCGACATTCGCTGCAGATCGCCCGCACATCGGCGCGCGAGAGGACATATGGAATGAATGCCAAAGCGGCTGGTCGTGGGCAGCAGATTGTTGCGCACCCTTATGTGTCCGCACTTGTTGACACTTCGCAGTCGCACGACAGCAGCACGTCGATGTCAAGTTGAGTTGCCGTCCGCAGGAAGTCCGCCCGCAGTTGCCGGTTGGCACCTCTTCCTCGACGATCCTCAAAGGCCCCGCCTATCGGCCTATTTCTTCCACTTCTTCAGATAAACAGCAAAATTCCTCTTCCAGCCGTCGGAACCAAAGGCGCCGCCGCTTTCGTGGACGAGGTCGATGGGCCATGTCCCCATGGTCAAACCTGCCTTCTCCGCGGTTCGGCAGAAATCCATGTCGTACAAGTGGAAGTCAAACGTCTCGTCGAACTTCACGCCCGCTCTCCGCAGGGTCTTTCTGCGCGCAGCAAGAAAGACGCCGTCCAGCAATTTGCAAGGGGCAGGAGCTGCGCCAAAGTAACTAAGTGCCGACGACTTCTGGTTCCCGGTCCGCACCGCGCCGGAAAGGTTGGGATGGTCCCAGATGAAGTTTCCACCTTCTATGGCGCGAAAAAGCCATGCAGGTTGGGCGTCGACTCTTCGGCGGTTTCCTGCAATTCCAATAATATCGAATTGCTTTGTGCCCGCTCTAATTCTTTCCAAAACGTTGGCGTCGTTGAGCCAGATGTCATCGTGAACAAATACTACAGTGTCATCCGCCTGGGATTCTACCAAGGCCCTGTTATAGACAGCCGGCAGGCCTTCTCTATTTTCAAAAAAGACAGTCGTTTTAACCTCTGAGTTGGATCGCAGCGCAGCCAATTTGCGTCCGGTCATTGTTTCAGTCCAAAACGATCTCTCGGGGCTTCTGGTCGCAACTACAAAATGAATAGACCTTGTTTTCCCTTCAAACGCCGCTTCGTAAGCAATTTTTCCCAGGAGGGTCGACCGAATCACGCGAACGAGACGGCGCCACTGCTTGTAAAACACAAGTGCCATCGGTTAATTCACCTTGCGGCCTACGAGCACATATTGCAAAGGAAGCGACATACTGACGAACTGTTCCGGCTCCTGGTGCAAGTGCTGAGCCAATGGCTCCAGGAACTCGAGTATTTCCCGACCTGCGGGCTCATTGAATACGCGTGGTACCACCTTTTCGACAGACAACCCCTCATTTTGGAGCAGCAGGCACATGTCGCTCAAAGCAAACCATCGAATATGCGTACGGTCGAAAAGGCCTTCGTCATGCCGAGGCCAACTCCCGCTGACAAGCTGCACAAATACGCTCCAGTGCTGAACATTGGGAATGCACGCAATCAGCACACCACCTGGCTTCAATCGGGCCACCGCTTGCTGAACAGCTATCTCAGGCGCGTAAAGATGCTCCAAAACATCGCCAAAAACGATGCAATCGAAATGGTTTGGCGGAATGGCCTCCTTCATTTGAGGGTGATCGTCCCAATGCGGATAAGTGTCGACATTGCATTGAATCGCGACATCAAGAAATCGAGCGGCATCCCGCAAAGGCTCAGCCGCGATATCGATGCCCACATAAAAAACAGTTGGATTTTTGATCTTTACCGCTTCTGCGAGCGCCCCTGCCCCACAGCCGAACTCACATATCGACTGCACTTCGGCACCAATTAAATCAAGGATGGTGGTATTGACGTTGCTGTAGTACGCCATGATGCTTCACGCTCCCCTTTCCAGAAAAAGTTTTTGGGTTGTCACAGCCACATCGACCGAGCGCACCGGCACCGTCAAAGCGGAATTGTTTTCTTCTGGAAAATCAAAAGCATTAATGCCAAGAAGTTCGGCCGCCCGCATCCGGGCTTCGCCGAGATATTGTTCGTCCAAGGGTACGCGCCAATCAACACTAACTCCAAGGCACTGATGTACCGCAAGCCTCGCCCCCGCAGCAGCGGCAGCATGACTGAAATAATCCTCTAAATGCGTTCCTCCCTGCTCCAGTTCCGACTCCAAGTAGCTCTTTGCCTCGGAAATCCACGCGCCTGATTTCAAGACTAGGAATTCACCCCCGAGAACCCCAACTCCGCTAATAGTTAATTGAGGTTGATTGCCAAAGAACTGGACTTCGTAGAAATCCTTCTTTTCTCCCGAAGGAATAATGAGCGAGCCGCTTTTTTCTGCAACCGCACTCAGTCTCCAATCCGACTGGCGCCAAGATTGCGCACCGGTGACAGATAGCAGGTCCGAAGAATTCATGGCCTCCATCAGGTCGACCCAGAAACTGGTATTGAATATCCTCACGTTCTTCTGAATCCAGATTTTGTAGTCGGCGCCTTCGTTGTCGAGACTTTCTTCGTAAGCCTGCAATTTCAGCCCTTCGCTTAGCTGTCGAACGTGGATCTTGAGCGATGCCGGCGGCGCACCCCTGATGGTCAGGTCATCTGCGATCAATTGATACAGTGCGGAGTCATCGCAAAATATAAGCACCTCGACATTTTGAGTCCGGCCTCCGCTTGAATTGTTTTTGACATTCGCAGGCATGGCGGCCGCTGACCCGGCGCGAATGCACGCTGCGATCTGACGCAATTGGAGGCGATCCATTTCACTAGCGCCTGCCAAAAGGTTTCGATTCTCGATAACGCGCCGGGCCTCGTCGGCGCGATCGAGAAGCAAATGCAATCGACTCAGATTGATCGCGACTTTCGCGTGGTCGGATTGGGAGACGATCGGGAGCGTTCGCTCCAGGTAATCCGCAGCTTCCTGAAACTTACCCTTAGATGTCAGGCGCTCGGTCCAGAGCACGTTTGCAGCGCCATTTGTTGGGTAATGGGCCAAGCAATGATCGACGATCCGTCGCGCCGCATCGAACTGCCCAGATCGAAGGACATAATACGCGCGCCGGATGATTTCGTCTTCGGGGAGCACACCCACGCTAGACACTTTCGCCTGATTTGATTCTGACGTCACGTTGTTCAATTCATGCCGAATCATGTGCTCGAAGTCTCGTGCGAACAAATTTCGATCGCCCAATGCGCTCTGTTGGAAGCGTTGCCGCATTTCCGCTCTCAAGGCAGGAAGACAATCCATTTCTACAGCAGCACGCACTGCACGGCTGACATATTCTTCTGGCGTCCTCACCACCCAATCTGCCAGGCCCAGATTATTCATGATGGATTCGCCCATCCTGGAGACCAGCGATTTGCCGGCCATCGTAACAATAGGGACTCCCATGTAGGTGGCAAAGCACGACGTCGTGCCGCCGTTGAAGGGGTAGGTGTCCAAGATGACGTCGATTTCCGAATAGGACTCGGAGAACTTGTCCCCTCCCTCAGGCTTGCGGATGTCTATTCGGTCCCTGGAAATGCCAAGTTCAAGCAACGGCGACAGCATGGCATCTTGCGCGGCAGGGTCGTTGAAGTTGATGGCCCGCAGCAACAGTCGAGACCGAGGAACCTGAAACAGTATTTCCGCCCAACAACGCATCATCTGCGGCGTGATTTTCGCGAGGTTGCCTACGCAGCCAAAGGTGATGAAGCCGTTGGCGGTGCATGGAGGCACCGAAGGAGCCACTACGGGGGCCATGGGATCGTAGCACCAAAAGGACCGGGGTAGGACCGCAATGCGCTCTGAGTAATAACGCGCGCTTTCGGCGCCATCTACCATGTGCACGTCGAGCATCTTGAGGTCTATTGTATTCAGACCGGTGGTCGGGGGATAGCCAATTCCCGTGACCTGGAGTTTCGCTAAGCGCGCCTGAAGGAGATTGAGTCGGTTGGACGAGGAGTGACCGGCCATTTCCACCAGCACATCCAAATCATGGGAAAGGATCAGGTCCCTGAGATCGACATCTTGGAATTCGGCGACGGAAAAAAATTGATCCGCTGTTTGTTCCACCAAATCTGTCTGTTCGTCCCTTTTATGCGCGTCGTGGTATATGAATATTTCGAATTGATTTTTGTCATGCCCTTCCAGCAAGGGGCGAAAAAAAAAGTTGACCGAGTGCGCTTGAAGGTCCGGCGACCAATAACCGATTCTGATTTTTCTAGGTTCGCTGCGAACAATCTCGATTTGCGGCGAACTCGGCCGACGACCGGCTTCGACTTCGAGTGGTTTCAGAGTTTCAGCCCAAAATCTGTGCTCGGTAGCCAGTAATGCCTCATCTGGACAACAGTAGGCGAGCGAAAAAAGATAGGAGTTTCCCTGTCTCAGATCGTCGAATTTTGACAACCAGCCTGCCAAATTATGCGGCGCCGCACTGGCGGCACTGCCGCGCGAAAATAATATTGCGCCATATACGGTTCTTATATTAGCGAGATAAGGGCTCTGCAGCCTGGCCTTCGCCAAATATTTAAGACTTTCTTCGGTCTTGTATTTGCTCTTAAGTAAATTGGCGTAATTAGTCACCACCGGAAAAAAGGCGTCATTGAGAGCAAAGGCCTTTTCGAAGATTTCGGCTGCAGCTTGCTCCATGCCCACGGC
Source organism: Variovorax humicola (assembly GCF_037889915.1). NCBI lineage: Bacteria > Pseudomonadati > Pseudomonadota > Betaproteobacteria > Burkholderiales > Comamonadaceae > Variovorax > Variovorax humicola. Next base: position 81,925 of record NZ_JBBKZV010000003.1, read on the forward strand.
CGCAAGACAGCAGGCATAGTCGTTGAGCGCGTCGACGTCGTGGGGCTGGTACTCCAGATATTTTTGGTACTCGGCTTGCGCAGCCCTGATATCGTGATTTTCGAAAAGCCTCTTGGCGCTGAGATATAAATCCCTGATCGTTTGCGGATCGGGCCTTGAGTTTCCCGTTAGCGGCACCAGGAAGCGGCGTACCAATGAACCAAGCATCAGAATTTTCCGTCTATCAAAATTTAATGATTTATGGCTTTTTTGGCTGCTTGGTCATAGCGACAACGAAACCCTCGACTGCAACATCGATGAAGTCCTTAGGGTATCCGGCGCTTTCCATTTCCCAACGAAAGTTGTTGGTCAAAACTGTGCGCCTCAGAAAACCTGGCTTATTCTGCGTACGGTAATTGGCGGCGCGCTCGTACACTTGTTCGAGAATACGTGTGATTCTGCTGGCCGACAGAGTATGTCGTCGCTCCACCATGGTTGTCGGCGAGATGTTCTTGACCAAGTGCGCCGCCAGATCGCTGGCCAGCGCTTTTTCGGCATTGTGGTCAAAAATCGAAGGCAGTTGCATTGGTTGGGTCCATGTAAAAAGCCCCTCAGCCAAAGCATGAGGGGCTCGGGTCGGCGATTGCGTCAGTTTACTGGGCTACGTCGACAGGCGAGCTGGAATGCGAGCGCCGTCAGGCGTTCAGTTCCAGAGTTCGCCCGCATTATCCGCGGCACGAGGCGGGGACGTACTTCGTAGGGGAGCCGGAGCAGGCCCAAGTGAGAGTTCCAGCTGCAGATTGAACCGACGGCGTCAAAATGATGGTCGCATTAGCTCCAACTTGGGAGGCAGCAGGATCGGCAATGATGGTAACAACGCCGGTGGTATCACCGACCGAGGCGCTGGATACCTTGCCAACAGCGGCAATCGAGCAGGCCGACGCGAGACCGCCAGGGAGTGCAGATGCACTGCCAGCCGATTGATACGCTTCTGTGACGCAAGTGCGTGCCGCACTCGCGGCCAACACAAGTTCTGACACCTTGGCGCGGATCGTATAGTCCTTGTAGGCGGGCAGCGCCACAGCCGCCAAGATGCCGATGATCGCCACGACAATCATCAGTTCGATAAGGGTGAAACCCATTTGCACGTTGCGTGCGATAGACCGACGGTTCATTAACAACTCCAGGTTGGTTGAGTCCGGGAAAACCTTCCCCGGAGCGCTTAGGCATCCGCAGCATCTGTGCCAACGCCAATGTCCCTATTCGAGCCTGTGGTCCCGCGCATTTGTTCACATTCCACCTATACCATCTGACAGTTCTTGTTGAGCGGTTCGCGAGCAAGTGACAATTTTTGCCAATTTACCCAAAAGTGTCGATTCCTCGGGGCCGACACCTGACGGTTCGATTAAAGAGAGAGCGATGTTGATCCAGTTCGGTGACGGCAAGTTGCTGCGGTTAGATTGGCCGCCATGGCGGCATTTGCATGAGGCACCCCACGCAAAAGAGTCTCCCAGCAGTTGCGTGGGAGACTCGGGTCGGTAGGCCTGATCAGCTTACTTTGCCCCACCGTAAGGGGCGATCATTGGCGCGGCAATCGCCTCAGGAGAGCCGCGCTGAGTCCAGAACTGCGATTAGCCGCGGCACGAGGCGGGGACGTACTTCGTAGGGGAGCCGGAGCAGGTCCAAGTGAGAGTTCCAGCTGCAGATTGAACCGACGGCGTCAAAATGATTGTCGCATCAGCTCCAACTTGGGAGGCAGCAGGATCGGCAATGATGGTAACAACGCCGGTGGTATCACCGATCGAGGCGCTGGATACCTTGCCAACAGCGGCAATCGAGCAGGCCGACGCGAGACCGCCAGGGAGTGCAGATGCACTGCCTGCCGATTGATACGCTTCAGTGACGCAAGTGCGTGCCGCACTCGAGGCCAACACAAGTTCCGACACCTTGGCACGGATCGTATAGTCCTTGTAAGCCGGCAGCGCGACCGCCGCCAAGATGCCGATGATCGCGACAACGATCATCAGTTCGATAAGGGTGAAGCCCTTTTGCACGCTACGTGCGACAGACCGACGGTTCATTTACTTACTCCAGGTTGGTTGAAAGCCCGGGAAACCCCTCCCGGAGCGCTGAAGTAAGGGCAGCATCTGTGCCAATCGCTAAACCCCCCATATCGGACGGTTGCGCCGCCCAATTGCAGACATTCCGCTTACACCTCCTGACACAACTTGTTAGCAACTGTGACAAAACTGTCTTTTATGTGTCAAAAAGTGTCAGATGCGCTTCGCCTTCTCATTCTCAAAGCGTCAACACCGCAGCCGCCTTCAACCACCGAATATCCCGCTCCTCCAACCCATGCATCTTCCACCCCTCCGAAAGCGCATCGATCTGGCTCATGATCTCTTCCGTCTCGGCCGGCTTGGTATGCGTGATGTAGATGGGGTAGCGCTTGCCCGCCGCAATCTGTGCCAACTCGTCAGCCAACGTGATGGGCGATAGATGCAAGCTACGCCGCGCCAACGCCTGCTCCCGATTACTGAACGCCGTCTCGATCACCAGCACTCCCACATCCAGTTCGTTGACGCGCTGCCAGAAGGGCTCGTTGCGTTCCGTGTCACCGCTGAAAACCCAATACCGGGTCCCCTTGACGCAGCGCACCGCATAGCCGCATGCCGGCACGGTGTGCACCGCAGGCAAGACCTCGATGTGCTTGGGCTGGCTGCTGCCCAGTTGCAAGGTCTGCCCGATCGACACGGGATGGAAGGTAACAAAGGGCGATTCGGTGCTGGGGATGCTGGCGAAGTCGGGCCAGATGGTGTTGTTGAAGACGTGCGTTCGCAGCGCCTCGATGGTCGCTTGCAGCGCATGCACGCGCAGCGGCTTGGTACGCAGGCTCGCCACGGTGTCGAGCATCAGGGGCAGGGCGGCGATGTGGTCGAGGTGCGAATGGGTCAGCACCACGTCGTCGATGCTGGCCATTTCGTCGAGGGTCAGGTCGCCCACACCGGTGCCGGCGTCGACCAGGAGGTCGTTGTCGACCAGGAACGAGGTCGTCCGGCAGTCCTTGGCAATGGCACCTGAGCACCCCAGTACACGCACCTGCATATTGCAGCGCCTCTTCTCTTGGTCTCTACTTGGATTCGAACCGGGTTGCGCCGTCCCATTCCGGGTCAAAGGGTCGCAATTTCATCGAGGCTATACGCTCTGCATACAACCGGTAAAGGACTTTTTTCGCATCCCGGGCCAGCAGCTCGTTCACTGCAGTCTGCGCTTCGTCTGGCTGCTGCGTCCGGTAGGCCCCCAGCATTTTGGCCCATTGCGGAAATTGGCTGGCCTCTTCTGCCGTCATGGCGGTCGCGTGGCCCAAGGGGGCGTAAATGGTGACGGCCTGCTGCCGGCCCTTGACGCGCACGCGGTCCAGTTCCTGCCACGCGAATGCGGGGGCGGCTCGCATTGTGGTCTCGCTGGCCACGATGACCTCGCCATAGGTGCTGCCAAGACCCTCCAGGCGCGACGCTAGATTGACCGCGTCGCCGATCACCGTGTAGCTGCGCCGCACGGCCGAGCCCATGTCGCCAACGCTCATGACCCCGGTGTTTATGCCGATGCCGACACTGATCGCCGGCCGGCCAGCCTGGCGATTCTGCTCGCTGAGTTCGCGAATCGACGCTGCCATGTCGATCGCGGCCTCGACGGCCAGCGCCGCATGATTGGGCGTGTCCACCGGCGCACCCCAGAAGGCCATGACGCAGTCACCCATGTACTTGTCGACCGTACCGTCGTAGCGGCTGATGATCCGCGTGAGACGGTTGAAGACGGTGTTCAGGAACTCCTGCAGTTCCTGCGGCGACAGCTGCTCCGAGAGATTTGTGAAGCCGCGCATGTCGCAGAACATGACGGTGAGCTCCTTGCTTTCGGCGCGCATGCTGTATTGGGCCGGGCGCTCCAGCATTTTTTCGACGAGCTGGCGTGGCACGTAGGTGCCGAACAGGTTGGCCAGCCCGCGGCGGCCGCGTTCTTCCACGAAGTAGCCCCAGCCCATGTTGGCGGCAAAGGCCATGCCCATCATGAGCAGCGCCGATGCGAGGGGTAGCACGAGCCCGCCCGACACGAAGAGCCATGCGTTCAGCCCCACGACGGCCGCGATGGTGGCCGCGAAAAGGATCACGGCGCGCGACATCCTCAGCAGCGAAAGGCCCAGCGCAAGGATGATGCCGGCGCTCGCGAGCACCACGACTTCGTAGCCCAGCGCATAGTCCGGCACGGCAAGCAGCCGCCGGTCGAGCAGGGCCGAGACAATGTTGGCTTGGATTTCCACGCCCGGGAACGTGGCGCTCGTGGGGGTGGCGCGCAGGTCTTGCAAGCCCGGTGCGGTGGTGCCGACGAGCACGATCTTGCCTTGAAGCCCCCCCGGCAGAAGCGCACCCGCCAGCACGTCCATGGCAGAGACGTATTGAAACGAGCCGCCCAGCGCGCCGCCGGACCCGCGGTAGGGAATGAGCATGCTCGCGCGCTGGTCGACCGGTGCGAGCAATGCATTCTTGTCGTCGCCCAGCTTCAGCGCCTGGATGAGGGGCCGGCCACCGTCGTCGCCAAACGGGTTCGATGCAAAGGTCGGGGTCACCCTGGAAATACCCGACGCCAGGCGATAGACCGCGAGCCCGAGCGATTCGTAGTAGCCGGCCGGCGCCGCGCCGCCTTCATACCGGGCGATCAAGGGCGCCGCGCGCAGCAGTCCGTCGCTGGTCGATTCCAGGTCCGCGTTGATGAAGCCGGCGGTCGCTGTCGACTGCGCGAGCGGCGCGATATTGCCGCCATAGCCATTCCACTCCGGGGCATAGGCTCCGCGCGCCGGAAAGGCGGTCAGCGGCAACACGGGTGGCGGCATGACCCCTTTTGACAAAGGCGCGATGCCCTGGCTGAAGTAGTAGCCAAGCGCCACCCGATGGCCCTCGATGGCACGCGCAAAGCTGCCGTCGAAGTCCAGCGAATATTCGAGCCGGGCGAGTTCCGTCGCGAGCGCGGCGTCTCGCTCCAGCGGGCCGCGCGACAACTCGCGCAGATTGGCGAGGCCGGAGCTTCGATCGACGTCCGCAAACACCATGTTGAAGCCGAGCACCGCCGCCTGCTGCCGGCCCATGAGTTCAGTGGTCAGGCGCGCGAACTGGTCGCGGCCCCATGGCCATTGGCCGATGGCCTGAATGCTCGCGTCGTCGATGTCGACGATGACAATGCGCGGGTCCAGCGTCTTCGGCATGGTGGCACGCAGACGCCAGTCGTAGATGTAGTTGTCGAGGCTGTCGACGAATGGTCGCCGCTGTGCGCCCACGGCGTGCAACAACACCAGCACCATGGGCACCAGCGTGATGAGGATGCGCTGCCAGTGCTTCAGCAGCGCAGCCATCGCGCCCGGGGCTCAGGTGTGGACGAATTGCATTCGGGTGCCGCCAAGTTCGAGCACATCGCCGTCCTGCAACGCGACGGCGTCACTGCCGAGCGGTTCGCCGTTGAGTACGGTGCCGCCGTCGATCGGCGCCACCACGTAGCCCTGCAGACGGCGCGTGACCGCGGCCACCGCCACGCCTGGCTTGCCGATGGTAGTGACGACCTTTTGCAGCGAGAGTTCGCGTCCGGCACCCGCGCCGGAGAGCACGCGGATGACCGCGATGCCCGTGCCAGCATTGAGCGGCGATAGTTCAGTGGGCGCGGTAGACAGGGGAATCGGCATTGGCGCCGCCGAAGCGGGGCCCCGCACAACCCCGGCATTTTCGGACGCAACACTGGTTGCGAGGTACCGGATCTTGTATTTGCCGACCTCGATGACGTCGTTGTGCTCCAGCGCCTGCTTCTTGATGGCGCGCGCATTGACGTAGGTGCCGTTGGTGCTGTTGAGATCTTCAAGATAGACGTCGCTGCCGATCATATGCAGAACGGCATGCTCCCCGCTGATCGCCAGATTGTCGATCACGATGTCGTTATAGGGCCGCCGCCCGAGCGTGGTGCGGTCCTTTGCGAGCGTGACCTCCTTGATCACAACTCCGTCGATCGAAACGATCAATTTCGGCATGGCCGACTCCTGGAACTCAGTGTGTTTTTAGCCACCTGCGAATGCTCGCCGATCAACCGTCCTTCCGAGGCACCTTTCATGCGGTGGCATCGGGTGCGGAATTGTTGCCCGCGCGAGCAAGAACAACCGATATGTTGTCCCGGCCGCCATTCTCGTTTGCAATTGCAACTAAAAGGGTTGCTTTTTCTGACAGTCCGATATCTTGTAACAAAACCGTGAAAAGCTGCCTTTCGAGAACCATTTCACTCAAACCGTCCGAACATAACAGGTACAAGTCACCAGGGCGAACGCTGTGTTCGTGCATTTCGAGATCGACGTGGCGCTCGATGCCCAGTGCGCGAGTCACAAGGTTGCGATGCGGCGACTGCGCGGCCTGCTCCACCGTGATGGCGCCTGCGTCGATTTGCTCTTGCAGCAGGGAGTGATCCCGCGTCAGCTGCTCGAGCTTGTCAGCCCTCAATCTGTAACAACGCGAGTCGCCGATGTGGCCGACGATGACTCGGTGTGGACCGAACGCGGCCACGACGAGGGTTGTTCCCATGCCCTGGAGTTGCATATTTGCAACGCCCGCTTCCAGGATCGCATCGTTGGCTTCGTCGACGCCGGCTTGCAGCGCACGCCGGACGGCGCGTCCATGCGCCCGTGGCCCCGCGTGAGCCAACCAGCGCCCGAAGCTCGCCTGCAGCAGCGCGATGGCCATTCCGCTGGCGACCTCGCCGCCGTTGTAGCCGCCCATGCCATCCGCCAGGATTGCGAGACCCAGCGCGGGGTCGAATGCGATGGCGTCTTCATTGTTCGCTCGCACCCGCCCGGAATCCGTCAGCGCCGCGAAATCCCAGGGCAAGGACGCGGCCCCGGGAGAATATGCGACGCCTGAAATTGGCATGGACGGGTCTTTGCTCTTTCAATGCGCCGCGTGGGCGCGCTTTTGCAGGATACGGCCGAGCACCACGACAATCGCCGCGCCCGCCGCCGCCGCAGCGTAATGCAACCACGGATTACCCGCCAGCGCGCCATGCAGCGAGACGTCTTGCACGATCGTTTCGCCACCAACCCAGCCGATCAATGCGGCACCCAGCATCACGATGATCGGGAAGCGCTCCATCAACTTGATCATCAGCGTGCTGCCGAAGATCACCAGCGGGATGCTGATGGCCAGGCCCAGGACCAGCAGAACCATGCTGCCGTTGGCAGCCGCCGCAACGGCGATGACGTTGTCGAGGCTCATCACCAGGTCGGCAATGAGGATGGTACGCACCGCGGCAGCCAGCGTTCCGTATTCCTTGCCCTGGCCTTCGTCTTCCTCGTCGTCACTGAGCAGCTGCACCCCGATCCACAGCAGCAGCAAACCCCCCACGATTTGCAGATAAGGCAGCGCCAGCAATTTGGCGGCGACGATGGTGAGCACGATCCGGAGCACCACGGCCGCGCCTGAACCGAACATCACGGCCTTTTGCTGCTGATGCGGGGGCAGCGACCGCGCCGCGAGCGCGATCACCACCGCGTTGTCGCCGGAAAGGATGATATTGATCCAGACGATCTTCAACAGTCCCAACCAGAAATCAGCTGTTTGCAGCATTTCCATCCAGAGTCTCCAGGGCTCTTATTCCATCGTTTAAAAAAAGCGCCGGCAACCAGGGTTGCGGGCGCTTTTTTGCAGGTGCAAGAGCTTCGCTCGCCCGACGCGGACTTACAGCCGCGACTTGAGAAGTTTGCCCAATTCCGAAAAATTGCGCGTTACGGTGAACCCGCACTCTTCCATGATCGCCAGCTTGGCTTCGGCCGTGTCGGCGCCGCCCGAGATCAGCGCGCCGGCGTGGCCCATGCGCTTGCCCGGAGGCGCGGTGACGCCGGCGATGAAGCCGACGACCGGCTTCGTCATGTTGTCTTTGCACCAGCGTGCGGCGTCGGCTTCATCGGGACCGCCGATTTCGCCGATCATGATCACGGCGTCGGTGTCGGGATCGTCGTTGAAGGCCTGCATCACGTCGATGTGCTTCAGGCCGTTGATGGGGTCGCCGCCGATGCCGACCGCGCTGGACTGGCCCAGGCCGATTTCGGTGAGTTGCGCCACGGCTTCATAGGTCAGCGTACCCGAGCGCGAGACCACGCCGATGCGGCCCTTGCGGTGGATGTGGCCGGGCATGATGCCGATCTTGATTTCGTCGGGCGTGATCAGGCCGGGGCAGTTCGGGCCGAGCAGCAGCGTCTTCTTGCCGCCGGCGGCTTCCTTGGCCTTCATCTTGTTGCGCACTTCGAGCATGTCCCGCACGGGGATGCCTTCGGTGATGCAGATCGCCAGGTCCAGGTCGGCTTCGACGGCTTCCCAGATGGCGGCGGCAGCGCCCGGAGGCGGCACGTAGATCACCGACACGGTGGCGCCGGTCTGCTTGGCGGCTTCCTTGACCGAGCCGAAGATCGGGATGTTGAAGATCGATTCGCCGGCCTTCTTGGGGTTCACGCCCGCGACGAAGCAGTTCTTGCCGTTCGCGTATTCCTGGCACTTCTCGGTGTGGAACTGGCCGGTCTTGCCGGTGATGCCCTGGGTGATGACTTTGGTGTCTTTGTTGATGTAGATCGACATGACTTGATTTCCTTAGGCCTTGGCTTTGATTGCTGCCACGACCTTCTGGGCCGCTTCCGCCATGGTGTCGGCGCTGATGATCGGCAGGCCGGAATCGGCCAGCAGCTTCTTGCCCTCGACCTCGTTGGTGCCCTTCATGCGCACCACCAGCGGCACCTGCAGGTTGACGGCCTTGCAGGCTGCGATCACGCCGGTGGCGATGGTGTCGCACTTCATGATGCCGCCGAAGATGTTCACGAGGATCGCTTCCACGTTCTTGTTCTTCAGCATGATCTTGAAGGCTTCGGTGACCTTCTCGGGGGTGGCGCCGCCGCCCACGTCGAGGAAGTTGGCCGGCTCGCCGCCGAACAGCTTGATGGTGTCCATCGTGGCCATGGCCAGGCCGGCGCCGTTCACCAGGCAGCCGATGTTGCCGTCGAGGCTGATGTAGGCCAGGTCGAACTTGCTGGCCTCGACTTCGGCCGCGTCTTCTTCGTCGAGGTCGCGCAGGGCGACGATCTCGGGGTGGCGGAACAGCGCGTTGCTGTCGAAGTTGAACTTGGCGTCCAGGGCGATGATGTTGCCCTTGCTGTCACGGTTGAGCGGATTGATCTCGACCAGCGAGGCGTCCGTCTCCATGTAGCAGGTGTAGAGCTTCTTGAAGATGTCCACGGCCTGCGCGGTGGAGCCGGCCGGGATGCCGATGCCGTCGGCGATTTCCTTGGCTTGCGCGTCGGTCAGGCCGGTCTTCGGGTCGGCCATCACGGTGATGATCTTCTCGGGCGTGTCGTGCGCGACGGCCTCGATGTCCATGCCGCCTTCGCTGGAGGCGATGAACGCGACCTTCTGGGTCGCACGGTCGGTCACGGCCGACACGTAGTATTCCTTCTGGATGTCCGCGCCGTCCTCGATGTAGAGGCGGCGGACCTTCTGGCCTTCCGGGCCGGTCTGGTGCGTGACGAGCTGCATGCCGAGGATCTCACCGGCCAGGCGCTTGACGTCGTCGATGCTCTTCGCGACCTTGACACCGCCGCCCTTGCCGCGGCCGCCCGCGTGGATCTGTGCCTTGACCACCCACACCGGGCCGCCGAGTTTCTGGGCGGCCTCGACCGCCTCCTGCACCGTGTACGCCGGGATGCCGCGCGGCACCGGCACACCAAACTTGGCAAGGATTTCCTTGCCCTGGTATTCGTGAATCTTCATGAGGATTTCTCTCGGAAGAGGAGTTGGGACGGGGATGGAAGGCTGTTGTCCGAGGGCCACGGCGCCCCGATGTGATGACCAAAGGACAGGGCCGGCGAACAACCGGGGAATGTATCATGGTGCGTTGCACCAACCGCAGGCATTTGCTTGTGGTCAATACGTAGTTTCTACAGCCCAGAATATCTATATGGCCAAGGTCTTCATCGACGGCGAAGCCGGCACCACCGGCCTGCAAATCCGCGAACGTCTCGCCAGGATGCCCGCCGTCGAGGTGGTCAGCATTGCGCCCGAGCTGCGCAAGGACGTGAACGCCAAGCGCGAGCTGGTGGCCGGTGTCGACCTGGTGGTGCTGTGCCTGCATGACGACGCGGCCATCGAATCGGTGGCGCTCATCGACCAGCTGACCGGCAAGAAGCCCAAGATCATCGATGCGTCGACGGCGCACCGCGTCAATCCGGCCTGGACGTTTGGCTTCCCCGAGTTGGTGGCCGGCCACTGGGAAGCGGTGGCCAAGGCCGATCGCGTGGCCAATCCCGGCTGCTACGCGACTGGCGCCATCGCCATGGTGCGCCCCCTGATCGACGCGGGATTGCTCCCCGCCGACCAGCCGATCGCGCTGCCCTCGGTCAGCGGCTATTCGGGCGGCGGCCGGACCATGATCGAGGCGTACGAAAAGGGCGAGGCACCGCTGTTCGAGACCTACGCGCTCGGCCTCAAGCACAAGCACATTCCCGAGATCATGAAGTACACCGGCCTCAAGCACCGGCCTGTGTTCATCCCGTCGGTGGGCAACTTCAGGCAGGGGATGCTCGTTCAGTTGCCGCTGCACCTCGACGAGTTGCCCGGCAAGCCGAAGGCGAGCGACCTGCATGACGCGCTGGCTTCGCACTACGCCAGGAGCAACACGCCGGCCAAGTACGTGAAAGTGCTGCCACCGACCGATGGGGGCAAGATCGACCCGCTCGCACTCAACGACACCAACGAACTCGAGATTCGCGTGTTCCCGAACGAAGACCACCGCCATGCGGTCGTCATCGCCCGGCTCGACAACCTCGGCAAAGGCGCCAGCGGCGCCGCGGTGCAGAACCTGCAGTTGATGCTGGGGCTTTGAACCCCGCTTCGCTATCTATTTGATAGCGGCTTACGCAGGCAGGACGCGACTTTTGCCATTTCGGGCCTTGTAGTGTCGCTATCATGCGGCGATCAAGATAATGAGGAGTGCTCACATGGTCGCCGCGAAATTCCAGAAACCGACCGGCGCGTTCGTCGCTGCGTCCTGGGCCGCACTGTTCATCGGTGCGATCGTTTTTCTGATCGGGTTGTGGAACGCATCCATGCAGCTCAACGAGAAGGGCTACTACTTCACCATCCTGATGTATGGCCTGTTCTCCGCGGTCTCCCTGCAGAAGTCGGTGCGCGACCGGCTGGAGGGCATTCCCGTCACCAACATCTACTACAGCCTGTGCTGGGTTTCGCTGCTGATGTCGGTGGCGCTGTTGGGTGTCGGCCTCTTCAACGCCACGTTGGCGGCAAGTGAGAAGGGCTTCTACGGCATGGCGTTCCTGCTCGCGCTGTTCGGTGCCGTGGCCGTGCAGAAGAACGTGCGCGACATCGCTTCGCACACCGCCAGCGCGCCGGCGGTGGAAGGCGAGACGACGGACGCAGCCTGAACCCGCGGGTCATCCGCTGCGGCGCCAAGCGCTGGGTAACCTCCGTGCTTCGCACTGCGGTGCGAGCGCCTTCGGGCGGCCGGGCGGCGCTGCGCACCTCCTCTGACTTGGGGCGCAGAGGCCTCAGTCGTTATCGGCGCTACTTTTCAGCGTTTTTGCGACCACGTCGGCCGAAAAGCCACGCGCCAGCAGAAACCGTGCTTGCCGGGTGCGCTCGGCGGCGTCCACGGGCAGGGTGCCGAATCGGCGGCGCCAGACTTCCAGGGCGCGAGGCAACTCGGTGTCGCGCAGGCTGGCCACTGCTTCGGCAATGGCTTCCGGCGCAATGCCCTTGTGGGCCAACTCCTGCTTGACCCGCGCGGCGCCGACGCGCGACGCACGCTGATTCAGCACGGACTGGACCACACGCGCCTCGCTGATGAAGTCTTTCGCAGCCAGTTCGTCGAGGGCGCGGCTCAGCGAGCCCGGCTCTACTTCGTGCCGCGAGAGCTTGCGTTCCAGCTCGGCGCGCGAATGCTCTCGTTGACTCAGCAGGCGCAGCGCACGGCCTTTGAGGGAAGGGGCTGCAAATGCCATCGGCTGGTTCGACGCTTACTTTTCCGCCTTGTCGGCCTTGTCGGCCTTGTCAGCCTTGTCAGCCTTCGGGGGCTTTGCCGCTGGCGCCTCGGCTGCGCCCGCCTCGGCCATGCCCGCATCGGCTGCCAGCAGCGGGATGCCCAGCGACTCGCGCACCTTGTTCTCGATCTCGCGTGACAGCTCGGGGTTCTCGCGCAGGAACTCGCGGGCGTTGTCGCGGCCCTGGCCGATCTTCTCGCCGTTGTAGGCATACCAGGCGCCGGACTTGTCGATGATCTTGGCGGTGACACCCATGTCGATGATCTCGCCCTCGCGGCTGATGCCTTCGCCGAACAGGATGTCGAACTCGGCCGTCTTGAACGGGGGCGAGACCTTGTTCTTGACCACCTTGACCTTGGTCTCGTTGCCGATGGCCTCGTCGCCCTTCTTGATGGTGCCGATGCGGCGGATGTCGAGGCGCACCGAGGCATAGAACTTGAGCGCGTTGCCGCCGGTGGTGGTTTCGGGCGAGCCGAACATCACGCCGATCTTCATGCGGATCTGGTTGATGAAGATGACCATGCAGTTGGTCTTCTTGATGGTGGCGGTGAGCTTGCGCAGCGCCTGGCTCATCAGGCGGGCCTGCAGGCCGGGCAGCGAGTCGCCCATTTCGCCTTCGATTTCGGCCTTGGGCGTGAGGGCGGCGACCGAGTCGATCACGATCAGGTCGACCGCGCCGGAGCGCACCAGCGAATCGACGATTTCGAGCGCCTGCTCGCCAGTGTCGGGCTGGCTGATGAGCAGGTCGGACAGGTTGACGCCGAGCTTCTGCGCGTATTGCACGTCGAGCGCGTGCTCGGCATCGACGAAGGCACAGGTGCCGGCCTGCTTCTGCATGGCGGCGATGACCTGCAGCGTGAGCGTGGTCTTGCCCGAGGATTCAGGGCCGTAGATTTCGATGACGCGCCCGCGCGGCAGGCCGCCGACGCCCAGCGCGATGTCGAGGCCGAGCGAGCCGGTGGAGACGACCTGGATGTCTTCGAGCACCTCGCCTTCGCCGAGCCGCATGATCGTGCCCTTGCCGAACTGCTTTTCGATCTGGGCCAGCGCGGCCTGCAGGGCCTTGGCCTTTTCGGTGTTGGCACCTGCGATGCTTGCGCCTTTGACGACTGCGTCCATTGGAAAACTCCTTGAATATCAACGGTTTGTGATTTGTTTTATCCACCTGTGTTGAACAACAGGCTGGATGCTTGAACAGTAGTGTACGGGACTGTATAAATGCGTAAAGCCATTTTTTAGTCAGTTTGCTTTACCATTTATAGATGACTCCGACCTCCGACGACGACTGGCGCCAGACCCACCTGGGGCGCCTGCTCGGCCACGCCATGCGCCGCTTCGACGAACGCGTGCTGGCGCTGATGGCGCAGGACGTCGAGGTGCCGCTTGCGTTGTCCAACCTGGCGGCGCGGCAGCAGGTCAGCGCGGCGCACATCCACATCACGCGCCACCTGGCCCGCGGCGGTTCGCGACTCACCGAATTGGCCGAGCGCGCGGGGATGACCAAGCAGGCGATGGGCATGCTGGTCGACCAATGCGAGGCATGGGGACTGGTCACACGCGAGCCGGACCCGCTCGACGCGCGGGCCCGGCGCGTGCTGTTCACAGCCGACGGGCTGGCCTGGCTGGAGGCCTTCCGGCGGGCTGTTGCGCAGGCCGAGGCCGAGTTCCGCGCCAGCGTGGGCAACGAGATCGCGACGGTGGTAACCATCGGTCTCGAGGCCTATGCCGCGGCCTAGAATTCGCCACGAATCCGCCAACGAGACCTCATGCGAATCCTGATTGCCGAAGATGACCAGGTACTGGCCGATGCGCTGCTGCGCAGCTTGCGCACTTCGGGGGCGGCAGTCGACCACGTGGCCACCGGCTCGCAGGCCGACGCGGCGCTGATGACCAACAGCGAGTTCGACCTGCTCATCCTCGACCTCGGCCTGCCCAACCTGCATGGACTCGAAATCCTCAAGCGCCTGCGTGCGCGCGGGTCGACGCTGCCGGTGCTGGTGCTGACGGCGGCCGACAGCGTGGAAGAGCGCGTGCGCGGCCTCGACCACGGCGCCGACGACTACATGGCCAAGCCGTTCTCGCTGCAGGAACTGGAGGCGCGCGTCAGGGCGTTGACGCGGCGCGGCATGGGCGCCACCAGCAATGCCATCCGGCACGGCCCGCTGGTGTACGACCAGGCGGGCCGGGTGGCAACGATCGACGGCAAGATGATCGAGCTGTCGGCGCGCGAACTCGGCCTGCTCGAAGTGCTGCTGCAGCGCGTCGGCCGCCTGGTCAGCAAGGACCAGCTGGTCGAGCGGCTGTGCGAATGGGGCGAGGAAGTGAGCCTCAACGCCATCGAGGTCTATATCCACCGCCTGCGCAAGAAGATCGAAAAGGGCCCGATCCGCATTGCGACGGTGCGGGGGCTGGGCTACTGCCTCGAGAAGATCCCGGCGTAAGCCAGGCCGGCGCGCAGCGTCTACTTCGGCTTGTCCAGGATCAGCATCACGACTCGCTGCCGTGTCTTGAGATTGATGACCAGCGCGCGGGCTTGATCCGATCGACAACCTGCAACGGCAGCGCAGCAAGAATTTCCCTTGGGCCTGCCCTCGAGATGCCCCGAACGACAACAATCCGTTCCCCTTCTGAGGAAACCGCCACTTGAGACTTTTTCAACGCGGCCAGCGATCACTGTTCGGCGAGATCCTGGACTGGATGCTGACGCCGCTACTGCTGCTGGTGCCGGTCAGTATCGGCGTCACCTGGCTGGTGGCACAGGGCATCGCCAACCGACCGTTCGACCGCGCGCTCGAATACAACGTGCAGACGCTGGGCGCCCTGGTGACGGTGCAGGACAAGCAGGTGCAGTTCTACCTGCCGCAGCCCTCCCGCGACATCCTGCGCGCCGACGACACTGATCGCGTCTACTACCAGGTGCGCAGCGCCGAAGGTGAGCTGCTCGGCGGCGACAGCGACCTGCCGCTGCCGCCGGAGGACGAGACCCCGTCGGACGAGCACGTGTGGCTGCGCGACGAGCGCATGCGCGACGATCCGGTGCGCGTGGCCTACACCTGGGTCCAGCCGCCGCTGCCCGGCTCCGGGCTGGTACTGGTGCAGGTGGCCGAGACGCGCCGCAAGCAGGAGGTGCTGGCCACCGAGATCATCAAGGGCGTGCTGCTGCCGCAGTTCGCGATCCTGCCGCTGGCGATCCTGCTGATCTGGCTGGCGCTGGTGCGCGGCATCAAGCCGTTGTCGGAGCTGGAAGACCGCATCCGTGAGCGCAAGATCGACGACCTGAGCCCGCTCGACGAGACCTCGGTGCCGGTCGAGGTGGCGCCGCTGGTGATGTCGGTGAACGGCCTGCTGACCCGCCTGAAGGAATCGATCGCGGTGCAGCGGCGCTTCCTGGCCGACGCAGCGCATCAGCTCAAGACGCCGCTCGCCGGCCTGCGCATGCAGGCCGACCTGGCGCAGCGCGAAGGTGCGAGCGCCGATGACCTGAAGCAGTCGCTCAAGCAGATCGGCCGCTCCAGCATCCGCGCCACGCACACGGTGAACCAACTGCTGGCGCTAGCACGTGCCGAAGGCGGCGGCGGCGCGATTTCGCGGCAGAGCTGCGACCTGGCTCGGCTCACCATCGAGGTGGTGCGCGAGGCCGTGCCCCGCGCGATCGAGCGGCGCATCGACCTGGGCTACGACGGCGCCGATCCCGGCACGCCGGGCGTGATGCTGGAGGGCAACGCGACGCTGCTGAAGGAACTGGTGCGCAACCTGATCGACAACGCGCTGAACTACACCCCCTCCTCGATCGAGCGCCCCGGCGTGGTCACGGTGCGCGTGCTGGCGGATCCGTTCGGACGGGTGGCGATGCTGCAGGTGGAGGACTCGGGGCCCGGCATTCCATTGCACGAGCGCACGCTGGTGTTCGAACCGTTCTACCGCGTGCTGGGCAACGAAGTCGACGGTTCCGGGCTGGGCCTGCCGATCGTGATGGAGATCGCGCGCCAGCATCAGGCCAAGGTAGAGCTCGACGACGCGCGGCCGGGCCGTCAGCCACCTGGGGCGCTGTTCAGCGTGCGCTTCAAGACCGGCTGACGGCTGACGGCTGACGGCTGACGGCGGGTCGGTGGATCGGCGGGTCGGTGGATCGGTGGATCGGTGGATCGGTGGATCGGTGGATCGGTGGATCGGTGGATCGGCGAGTCAGCGAGTCAGCGAGTCAGCGAGTCAGCGAGTTTCGGCCTCGGCGGCAGCCGCGGACGGGTCGGGCGGCGGTGCCGATACACGCGCGGCGGGCGGCTCCTTGAGGATTTGGAGGGCGTCTGGGCGGATTTGCTGCGCAATCCGATGCGGCTCGCGCTCCGAGATCGCGGCTGGCACGGTGCCGAACACCGCCAGCGCGCCTTTGGTCCAAGCAAAGTAACCGAGGTTGGCCACCACAAGCATGGCCAGAAGCACGCGCAGCGTTTTCATTGCGCCGCGCCGGCCGGCCGCACGCTGACTTCGGAGCTGGTGACCGACTGCAGGCCGTCGGCGGTGCGCACCCGCAACTCGCCGCCGGCGCCGACGCCCTCGCAGAGCCCGGCGGTACCGTCGCTCAGGCGCACCTCACGTCCGCGCAATGCATCGCGCCGGGCGAAGCCTTCAGCGAAGGGCTCGAAGCCGTAGGCAGCGAACGCGAGCACGCTGCGCAACAGCGGCGCCGAAATGTCGGCGAGCACTTGCGGCGCGTTGGCACCCGCGTGCCATTCGCGCAGCCAGGCCGGCGCGATGGTGAGCCCTTCGGCGGGCCGCGGGCCGATGTTCAGGCCGATGCCGATGACGAGGTAGCGCTGCGCCTGCGCCGACTGCGCCATCGCTGTTTCGATGAGGATGCCGCCGAGCTTGCGGTCTTGCGCCGTCCAGAGGTCGTTCGGCCACTTGAGGCGCACCTGCGTACCGCCCGGGTCGATGCTGTCGGCCACGCTGACGCCGACAGCGAGCGACAGGCCCGACCAGTCGCCCGGCGCCAGCGGCATGCCCATGGAAAAGGTCAGCGATTCGTCTACCACCGCATGGCCGGCGCCGGTAGCGCTCTGCCAGGGGCGCCCCAGACGGCCGCGGCCGGCGGTCTGGCGCTCGGCCACCAGCAGCACCGGCGCCGCCTGGCCGGCACGCGCACGGCGCATGAGCTCGGTGTTGCTCGAATCGATCTCGGGCACGACCTCGACCGCAAAGCCCGGCACCAGCGCGCCCAGCGCGGCGCCCAGTTCGGCGGTCGGCCAGCGATTCGTCACGCCTTGCCAGCCTTCGCGGCCTTCCCGGCCTTTTCTTTTTTCGCCTTCCTGGCCTGCTTCCCGGTCTTCTGCGACTTCACCGCCTTCTCCGACCTTGCTGCCTTCCCCGACCTTTCGGACTTGGCGGCTTTCCCGGCCTTTCCGGCCTTGGCGGCCTTGGCGGCCTTGGCGGCCTTGGCGGACTTGGCGGACTTGGCAGACTTGCCGGCCTTCTCAGCCTTCTTTTTCTTATTCTTGACGGGTTTCGCCTTCGCGCCCTCGTCATCGTCCTTGGGCGACAGCAGCGTGCCGCGGCAGGTCTCGGCGCCGCACCAGCACGGGAATTCGGCAAGCAGTTCGGGCGTGTATTCCTCGTCGATGATCAGGCCGTAGTCGTAGTTGAGTTCTTCGCCGGCAGCGATGTTGCGCAGCGCCTTGATGAAGACCCGGCCGTCCTGCTCGTCGGCTTCGCAGTTCGGGTCGCAGGAGTGGTTTATCCACTTGGAGGCATTGCCGTTGACCTTGCCGTCGATGACATGCTTGTCGTCGATGTGGAAGTAGAAAGTATGGTTGGGGTCCGACGGGTCGTGCGGATGGCGGCGCAGGGCCTCCTTCCAGCTGATCACTTCGCCCTTGTATTCAATGAGAGTTTCGCCCTCGGCGATATCCTGCACGGCAAAAACGCCGTTGCCGTGGACACCGGAGCGGCGCGTCTGGATGCGGCGGCCTGAAGTCGAAGGGGATTTGGAGGGCATCGCCGAAGTCTGTTAGTTTGAATATGCACACGTATGCGCGTGCGCGCGTACGCACGCGAGAAGCGGCAGATTGTAGATAGAGAGAAAAGATGACCAAGACTCTGGTGATTGCAGAAAAACCGTCGGTGGCGCAGGACATCGTCCGCGCGCTCACGCCCACGGCCGGCAAGTTCGAGAAGCACGAGGAGCATTTCGAGAACGAGCACTACGTCGTGACCAGCGCCGTCGGGCATCTCGTCGAGATCCAGGCGCCGGAGGAATTCGACGTGAAGCGCGGCAAGTGGAGCTTTGCCAACCTGCCGGTGATCCCGCCGCACTTCGACCTGAAACCGGTCGACAAGACGAAGACCCGCCTGAACGCCGTCGTCAGGCAGGCCAAGCGCAAGGACGTGACGCAGCTCATCAACGCCTGCGACGCGGGGCGCGAGGGCGAGCTGATCTTCAGGCTGATCGAGCAGTACGCGGGCGGAAAGTCGGCGCTGGGCAAGCCGGTCCGGCGCCTGTGGCTGCAGTCGATGACGCCGCAGGCCATCCGCGACGGTTTCGAGACGCTGCGCACCGACAAGCAGATGCAGGGCCTGGCCGACGCCGCGCGTTCGCGCTCCGAAGCCGACTGGCTGGTCGGCATCAACGGCACGCGCGCGATGACGGCGTTCAACTCGCGCGATGGCGGCTTCTTCCTCACGACCGTGGGCCGCGTGCAGACGCCGACGCTGTCGGTGGTGGTCGAGCGCGAGGAGCAGATCCGCAAGTTCGTGTCGCGCGATTACTGGGAAATCCACGCCAGCTTCGCGGCCGAGGCCGGCGTGTACCCGGGCAAGTGGTTCGATGCCAACTGGAAGAAGGCCAACGCGCCGTTGCTGCCCAATGGCGAGCCCGACGCCGAGCAGCGCGCCGACCGTGTCTGGAACGAACGCGAGGCGCTCGAGATCGCCGACGCCGCGCGTGGCCAGCCCGCCACCGTCACCGAGGAAAGCAAGCCCACCACGCAGGCCTCGCCGATGCTGTTCGACCTGACCTCGCTGCAGCGCGAGGCCAACGGCCGCTTCGGCTACAGCGCCAAGACCACGTTGGCGCTGGCGCAGAGCCTCTACGAGCGCCACAAGGCGCTGACCTATCCGCGGACCGATTCCCGCGCCCTGCCCGAGGACTACCTGCCGGTGGTGAAGAACACCATGGCGATGATCGCCAACAGCGGCATGAAGCACCTCGCGCCGTTTGCGAAGCAGGCGGTCGACGGCAACTACGTCAAGCCGAACAAGCGCATCTTCGACAACGCCAAGGTGTCGGACCACTTCGCGATCATCCCGACGCTGCAGGCACCAAGCGGCCTGAGCGATGCCGAGCAGAAGCTGTACGACTTCGTGGTGCGGCGCTTCATGTCGGTGTTCTTCCCGAGCGCCGAATACCAGGTCACCACGCGCATCAGCACGGTCGAGCGCAACGGCAGGAAGTACCCGTTCCGCAGCGACGGCAAGGTGCTCGTCAAGCCGGGGTGGCTGGCGATCTGGGGCAAGGAAGCCGTCACCGAGGACGACGAGAAGGACGGCAAGAACCTCGTGCCGGTGAAGCCCGGCGAGATCGTCAAGACCGAGTCGGCCGACATGAAGGGCCTGAAGACACGCCCGCCGGCACGCTATTCCGAAGCCACGCTGCTCGGCGCGATGGAAGGCGCCGGCAAGCTGATCGACGACGACGAACTGCGCGAGGCGATGCAGGAGAAGGGCCTCGGCACGCCGGCCACGCGCGCTGCGACCATCGAAGGCCTGATCGCCGAGAAATACATGCTGCGCGAAGGCCGCGAGCTGATCCCGACCGCCAAGGCCTTCCAGCTCATGACGCTCTTGCGCGGCCTTGGCGTGGAGGAACTCTCGCGCGCCGAACTCACCGGCGAATGGGAATACAAGCTCGCGCAGATGGAGCACGGCAAGCTCAGCCGCGACGCCTTCATGCGCGAGATCGCCGAAATGACGGAGCACATCGTCAAGAAGGCAAAGGAATACGACCGCGACACGGTGCCGGGCGACTACGCCACGCTGCAGACGCCCTGCCCCAACTGCGGCGGCGTGGTGAAGGAAAACTACCGGCGCTATGCCTGCACCGGCAAGAGCGGCACGGGCGACGATGCCTGCGGCTTCTCATTCGGCAAGTCGCCGGCGGGCCGCACCTTCGAGGTGGCCGAGGCCGAGGCGCTGCTGCGCGACAAGCACATCGGCCCGCTGGAAGGCTTCCGCTCGAAGGCGGGCTGGCCGTTCACGGCCGAGATCCTCATCAAGCACGACGAAGAGGCGAACAACTGGAAGCTGGAGTTCGACTTCGGCGAAGACAAGAACGCCGAGACCGGCGAGATCGTCGACTTCACCGGCCAGACCTCGCTGGGCGCCTGCCCGATCTGCGCCTCGCGCGTGTTCGAGTCGGGTGCCAACTACGTCTGCGAGAAGTCCGTGCCGACCCTCGAGCAGCCGACGCCGAGCTGCACCTTCAAGACCGGCAAGGTGATCCTGCAGCAGCCGGTAGACCGCGATCAGCTCGAGAAGCTGCTGGCCACCGGAAAGACCGACCTGCTCGACAAGTTCGTCTCGATGCGCACGCGCCGGGCATTCAAGGCCTTCCTGGCATGGAACAAGGACGAGGGCAAGGTGACCTTCGAGTTCGAGCCGCGTGCCAGCAAGTTCCCGCCGCGCAAGACCTTCGGCAAGGCGGCGCCTGCGAAGACCGCTAGCGCAAAGGCGGCCACGGTGAAGGCCGCACCCGCGAAGAAGGCCGCGGCCAAGAAAGCCGCAGCGCCCAAGGAACCGCGCAAGACCAGCGCCGGCCTGAAGCCCAGCAACGAACTGGCCGCGGTGATCGGCGCCGAACCGGTGGCGCGCACCGAGGTCATCAAGAAGCTGTGGGACTACATCAAGGCCAACGGCCTGCAGGACGCGGCCAACAAGCGCGCGATCAATGCCGACGCGAAGCTGAAGCCGGTGTTCGGCAAGGACCAGGTGACGATGTTCGAGCTGGCCGGCATCGTCGGCAAGCACCTGTCGGCCGATTGATCCGCCACGCGACACCACACCACACCACACCACACCACACCACGCCACACCAAGATAAGCGGGCCCCGGTCGCGATGACCGGGGCCCGCTTGACTTGGGGCGCTCCTGCTGCTGCCTGGCTACTTGCGCAGGAAGTCGAGGATCAAGGGCGCCACATCCTTGGCCTTGTTCATGAGGAACAGGTGGCCGTCCTCCACGATGCACAACTGCGCGTTGCGCATCAGCGCCGCATGCATGCGCGCGTTGGCCAACGGCACCAGCGGATCGTCGCGGCCGGCCATCACCAGCGTCGGATGGTGGAGTCGCCAAAGCCACGGCAGGCTGGTCCAGCCCATCATGGCCAACAACTGGTAGCGGTAGCCCTTGGGGTCGCCGCCGCGCGCGTGTTCGGTGAAAAGCTTGATGGCATCCGGATTGGTGCGCAACGACCCGCCGTAGATGTCGGGAGCGATGCTCTTCATGTACCCCTTGTCGGTGTAGCGCTTTGGATTGACCATCTTCCACAGCACGCTCGGCTTGCCCGGCAGCATGGTGCTGCCGCCCATCGTCGTCGCAGCCAGGATCAGGCGGCGCACGCGTGACGGAAACTGGATCGCGAACTGCTGCGCCAGGCCGCCGCCCCACGACACGCCCAGTACGTCGACCTGCTGGTAGCCCAGCGCATCCAGCAGCTTCGCGGCCAGCCGTGCAACGGAAAAAAGCCGGTAGGCGCGCTTGGGCGCAGGCGACTTGCCGGCACCCGGGACGTCGAAGATGATGGCTTCGGTGTCCTCCAGCTCCGCCGAGAACGGGTTGACCAGTTCAAGGTTCGCGCCGATGCCATTGAACAGCAGCAGCGGCACGCGGGTTTGCGCGCCATCGGCGCGGGCGCCGGGACGGATCCCGACGCGCAGCAACTGGTCGCCAATGGTGATGGTCCCGATGTGCATGCCGGACGCGGGGTCGATCTGCACATCCTGAAGCCGGTCTTCCGGCGCGCCGGTGGGTTGCAGCGTTTTCTTGGCAGTGTGCATGCAACGGGGGATCGAAGTGGTGACGAAGGGAGGCGCAACCCAGCGCAGGACGGCGCCGATCATTTCTGCAGCACGTATTCGCCCGGCGCAGCTGCGCCCGGCTTGTGTTTTGCGCTGCCCGGCTTCGCGGGTGCCGGCACCTTGGCGCCGGAGCGCTCGTGCATCCACGCCATCCAGTGCGGCCACCAGCTTCCGTCGGTGCGCGGCGCGCTCGCCGCCCAGGCCTCGGGATC
Source organism: Variovorax humicola (assembly GCF_037889915.1). NCBI lineage: Bacteria > Pseudomonadati > Pseudomonadota > Betaproteobacteria > Burkholderiales > Comamonadaceae > Variovorax > Variovorax humicola. The sequence goes on from NZ_JBBKZV010000003.1 coordinate 104,301, forward strand.
GGGGCCGGCGGCCTTGGCGGTCAGGAAGAAGGACTTGGCGCCGCCCGGCGGATTGAGCAGGCTCTGCAGGTGGCCGGCATTGACCAGCGTGAAGGTGCTGTTCTCGCCATAGATGCGGGCCGTGGGGTAGCACGCCTTCCAGGGCGTGATGTGGTCGGTGATGCCGGCCACGATGTAGGCGTCGACTTTCACCTTGCGCATGTCGATCGGCTTGCCCAGCACCTTCAGCTTGCCGGCGTTGACGAACGGGCTCTTCACCATGATGTCGAGCAGATCGGAGTGGAACGCGGCCGGCAGGCGGGTGGTGTCGGCGTTCCAGTAGAGGATGTCGAAGGCCGGCGGGTCGTTGCCGAGCAGGTAGTTGTTGACCCAGTAGCTCCAGATGAGGTCGTTCGGACGCAGCCACGCGAACACGCGCGCCAGCGACTCGCCATCGACATAGCCCTTGGCCTTGGTAGCCGCCTTGATGGCGGCCACGCTCTCGGGCGTCATGAACAGGCCCATGCTGGTGTCTGCCGTGTTCTCGGGGTCGAGCGTGCACACAGGGCTGATCACGTTGGCAACCTTCTCCTGGCCGGTGGCGGCGAGCCAGCCAACGTACGACGCGGCCGTCATGCCGCCAGAGCAGGCACCCCACAGCGAGATGTCGGGGCTGCCGGTGATCTCGCGCGCAGCGTCCACGGCTTCGTCGAGCGCCTTCACGTACGTGGACATGTCCCAGTCGCGCTGTTCGAGGGCGGGGTTGAACCAGCTCACGCAGAAGATCTGCACACCGTGCTCGACCACGTACTTCACCAGGCTCTTCTCGGGCGAGAGGTCCATGGCGTAGAACTTGTTGACCTGCGGCGGGCAGATCACCAGCGGGCGAGCGTAGACCTCGGGCGTCTTCGGCTGGTACTGGATCAGTTCCAGCACATCGTTCTTGAACACCACCTGGCCTTCGCTCAGGCACAGGTTGCGTCCGATCTCGAACTTCGACTTGTCGACCGACGACGGCAAGCCGCCGTTGTGGCGCCAGTCGCTGACCAGGTTCTTCATGCCCTTGAGCCAGCTCTTGCCGCGCGTCTCGCGCACGCGCTTGAGGGCCATCGGGTTGATCATCGCGTTGCTGGGCGCGATGGCATCGATATAGATGGACGCGACCAGTTGGGCGCGCGCCTTGTCGCGCGGGTCCATCTCGCTGTCCTCGATGAAGCCGTTGATCTGCTTCGAGGTGGCCAGATGCGCCTGCAGCAGGCGCTTGTAGAGCGGGCTCTCGCGCCAGGCCGGGTCGGCGAAGCGCTTGTCCTTGGGATCGCCCTCGACCGCCGACTTGCCTGCGAAGACCTTGCCCATTTCCACGGCGTAGGAGGCCCAGCGCTTCGCCGACTTCGCTGGCTGCTGCATGACCGCGCCGATGAACGCCTGCACGCCCTCGCCCAGGTCCTGTGTGCGCATGCCGAGGAAGGGGTTGACGGCCAGGGTGCTGCTCGCGGCGTCATCGGCCAGTTGGCTGACAAGTGCGAGCGAGTCGGTGGCCACGGCGGCGGCGGGCTTCTTGACGCTGGCCTTGGGCGGCTCGGCCTTTGGCGCAGGGGCTGCAGCCGCCGGGGCGGCCCTGGCCGGCCTGGGAGACGCGGCCTTGCCGGCCGCTGCCTTGGTTGCGGCGGCCTTGGGGATGGTGGCCTTGGGGGTGCCGGCCTTCTTCGCCACAGGCTTTTCCGTGGGCCCTGCCACGGGCTTCACCGCGGGGCTTTTCGCTGCGGGCCTCTTCGCTGCGGGCTTCGTCGCCGCGTCTGCGGCCGGTTTGGCTAACTTCGCCACCTTGGCCGGGGCCGCCGCGCGCGCCTTCTTCGCAGGCACCTTCGCAGGCACGGCGTTCGCCGCCGCCCGCGCACGCTTGGTCGCAGCGGCGCCCGTCTTCTTTGCTAGCTCTTCACTCATCGTCGTCCTCTGTGTAGTTGTGTAGCCGCCGGTAGCGGAGCGGCCGCTTCAGCGGCGTCCACCAGCACGACAAGCGTCTCGGTGATCACGGCCGGCTCCTCCAAAACCGGGACACCATGCCGCTCTCCGCCCCTCGGAAGCGGGGGCAGGTCGCGCGGGGGCTTCCGCATCGAGAATACCCATCCGACGGGCACCACCCCTCTACAGATAAACCCTGTGCGGCCGTCGTCGAGGGGCCGCGAGATTTACGAGAACGGGCGGCGCGGCGACCGCAGTTCAGCGGCGCAGCAATGCCTGCCGCAGCAGCCGCGCGGCCCGATCGCGGATCTGGCCGGGCATGCGATGCCGCCAGCGCTGCGGGTGGCGCCGGGCGGCAGAGCAGGCGGCCAGGAAGTCTTCGAGGATCGGCGTGTCGTCGACCGTGGCGATCTCGCTGCCTCGGCCATGGAACTCCGGATGCCATTGCGTGGCCGCAATATAGCCGTGGCCGCCGCGGGTGGTCGTGCGGCGAATCGCCTCGGGCACATGGTCCGGATAGCTCCAGGCCTCGATCTCGAAGCCGGGCGCAAGATCCTTGATGCCTTGGTGATGGATGCTGTTGACGCGCGTGTGCGTGACGCCAGGGTACAACTGCGCAAGGCGCGTGCCCTCGACCAGCACCAGGTCGTGATAGTTCTTGTCGTAGCTCACCGGGTCGCGATGCGTGAGCGCGCCCTGATGTTGTGTTTCGATGTCCTGGTAGAGCGTGCCGCCGAAGGCCACGTTGATGAGTTGCAGGCCGCGGCACACGCCGAAGATCGGCTTGCCGACCTGCTCGAAGGCCTCGACCAGCGCCAGGTCGTAGAGGTCGCGGATGCGGTCGCCGATCCAGGCTTCCTTCAACGGCGTCTCGCCATAGCTGCCCGGCCACACGTCGGCGCCCCCATGCATGACGACGCCGTCGAGCCACTCGGCGTAGTGCGAGAGCCGGGTGTCGCCGCGCGCCGTCTCGCCGGTGGGGCAAGGCACCATCACCACCATCGCGCCTGCCGACATGAGCCAGTGCGCAATCGACTGCTCCACGTATTGCAACGTCTTGTTGGTGAACAGCGAGCGCGTGGGGTCCGCGTGCTGGAAACAGGCTGAAAGGCCGATCTTGAGGCGGCCGGCAACGGTCTGGGGCATGGCGGGTGGATACCTGCTGGGCGAGAAAGTCATTGTGCCCAATGCAGGCGATCGCAGGCGCCGATCTTCGCGCCGGTGTTGCTAGATCCCCTCAGGCTTGCTCAACGTCTGCATGCGGTCGATGGCGCGCACGCGTATCTTGCGCACCTCCTCGCCCTGCTGCACCGTGAGCTCGATCTCGGCGTCGGGTTCCGGGTGGGCCCAGAGCTGCTTGTAGAGCGCTTCGGGCGTGGCGACCTTGGCGCCGTCGATCTCGAGCACCACGTCCCCTGGACGCAGGCCGGCCGCCTCGGCCGGGCTTTCGCGGGTCACGCGCAGCACCTGCAGATGCCCGCCGAGCGAACCTGACGACAGTCCAAGCCACGGCCGGCGGCTGGCCCGCGTGCTGCCGGTGGCCTGCATTTCCGCAAGCACCGGCTTCAGCAATTCCACCGGCACGAACACGTTGCCGGCCAGCGAGCGCGGACCCTTGCCGGCGGCATCGTTGGTGTAGAGGCTGCCGATGCCGAGCAACTCGCCCTGCAGATTGAACAGTCCGGCACCACTGTGATTGGGCGCGGGCGGACTGGTGAACAGGGCCGACTCGATGAAGTACTCCCAGTAGCCGGAGAACGCACGCTTGCTGACGAGCTGCGTCATGCCGATGCCGCCGTCGATGCCGCCCATGCCGACCAGCAGCTTGTCGCCTGTCGAGGCGCCGGCATTCGCTCCCAGCACCGCCGGCTCCGTCCCGCGCAACGGCACCAGCGACCGGACCAGGCCAAAACCCGTGGCAAGGTCATACGCGACGGAGCGCGCCGGCACGCGGCGCCCGTCCTGGGTGAGAACCTCGATCGACTGCGCCTCGAGCACGAGGTAGCCGATGGTGAGGATCAACCCGTCGTCGCTGATCAGCACACCCGAGCCGGCGCGCGTTTCGCCCAGGGTCTCGATCGAGCGCGCGCCCGGTATCGCCTCGGCGTACAACCCGACGAGGGCGGCGTTGACGTGCTGGAGGATGTCGAGCTGGGTGCTTGCAGGCAGGCCGGTGCCCGTCGCCGTCGCTGCGCGCACGGGCGAGGCGACCAGCAGCATGGCGACCGCAAGGATCACCACGCCCAGCGAATGAAGATGCAGTCGAAGACGGGTCAGCAGTGATCGCGACATGGCCTTGCTCCTCGCAGGCGTCAGAGGTATTTCGCATACTGCGCCGAGCGTCCGCCGACTGCAGCAGGGGGGCGCCATAACCCTCCGTTTAGCAACACTTGTGCCAATCGGGCTATAATTGACAGTTCGCTGACACGACGAAGCACTTTTCGTCATACCGACCGGCTGGCCCGCATCCTGGGCCTTTTTCCTCGAGCCGGCCCTCACAGTGCGTTGGAGCGCCAGATCGGGCGCCCATGATTGCCACCACTGCCTTCTGTCTTGTAAAGCGAATTTCGCGCCCTGTTGGCCGACTTCTCGTCGGCAACCCCGCGCGCCGTTTTCAAACATTTTTCAGGGTGCGTCACGCAGAGCGTGGCCACCGGGCATTGCAATTCATGGACATCATTCACACCACTGTCGCAGTGGGCAAGTACCTTATCTCGCCGCTGATCCGGCACACCGACGACGGAGATTTCGCCGCTTCCGTCTCGATTCGTTCCGGCCAGGGCCGCAGCATGCACGACCGCGTGATGCGGTTCACGCCGCGCTTCGACAGCCACGCGCAGGCGCAGCGCTATGCAACCGAACAAGGCCTTGGCTGGGTACGCGAACGTACCCGCTCGCGCGTTGTAGTGGCGTGACACCGGCCAAGCGCTTTTCAGCACAATTCACGATAATCACGCAGAGGTAAATCATTCATGGCCAAGGAAGAACTGATTGAAATGAACGGTGCAGTCACGGAAGTGCTGCCCGATTCACGCTATCGCGTCACGCTCGACAACGGGCACCAGCTCATCGCCTACAGCGGCGGCAAGATGCGCAAGCACCACATCCGCATCCTGGCGGGCGACAAGGTGTCGCTCGAACTGTCGCCCTACGACCTGACCAAGGGCCGCATCACGTTCCGCCACCTGAACGGTCGCGGCCCGATGCCGCCGTCGAACACGTCGACACCCCGTCGCTGACGCGTGCGGCCAGCATCGTTGCTGGCCCCGTCGATCCGGCCTCCGGGCTCCCGTTGCTATCCGCGGATAGCTCCTGCGCAAGCAGCACGGGCGCTGGAGGCCTTTTTGTTTGCCCGAAACAACCCTGGAACTCGCCATGAATCGCAGTGCTGCGGCGCATGGCTTCAATTCCCGGAGCGCGGGGCTCGCTGCCATTGCGCTGCTGCCGGGCTTGGGCGCGCGGGCGTTCTCTGTCCTGCCTTCACCCCAACCCCTCCCTCCATCATGACGACAGACACCAACGACTTCGGCGCGCTGCCGCTCTCGCCCCAGGTACTCGCCAATCTCACGCAACTCGGCTACGTGCGCATGACGCCGATCCAGGCTGCGGCGCTACCGCTGGCGCTGCTCGGCAAGGACCTCATCGCCCAGGCCAAGACCGGCAGCGGCAAGACCGCCGCCTTCGCGCTTGCGCTGCTGGCCAATCTGAACCCGCGGCGCTTCGCCGTGCAGGCGATGGTGCTGTGCCCGACGCGGGAGCTGGCCGACCAGGTGACCACCGAGATCCGCCGCCTGGCGCGGGCCGAGGAAAACATCAAGGTCGTGACGCTCTGCGGCGGCGTCGCGCTGCGCGGGCAGACCGCGAGCCTCGAACATGGCGCGCACGTCGTGGTCGGTACGCCGGGCCGCATCATGGACCACCTGGAGCGCGGCAATCTCGACCTCGCTGCGCTGAACACGCTGGTGCTCGACGAGGCCGATCGCATGCTCGACATGGGCTTTTTCGACGACATCGCCAAGGTGGCGCGGCAATGCCCGGCTGCGCGGCAGACGCTGCTGTTCTCGGCGACCTACCCCGAAGGCATCGCGCAGCTCAGCAAGCAGTTCATGAAGTCCCCGCAGCAGGTGACGGTGCAGGCGCAGCACGAGGCCGGCAAGATCCGCCAGCGCTGGTACCAGGTGAAGGAGAGCGAGCGCCTGCATGCCGTGAGCCTGCTGCTGAATCACTATCAGCCGGAAAGCACGCTGGCCTTCTGCAACACCAAGCAGCAGTGCCGCGACCTGGTCGAGGTGCTGGCGGCGCAGGGTTTCAGCGCGATGGCGTTGTTCGGCGAACTGGAGCAGCGCGAGCGCGACCAGGTGCTGGTGCAGTTCGCCAACCGCAGCTGCTCGGTGCTGGTGGCGACCGACGTGGCGTCGCGCGGGCTCGACATCGCGCAGCTCGAGGCGGTGATCAACGTCGATGTGACGCCCGAGCCGGAGCTGCACATCCACCGCATCGGCCGCACCGGGCGCGGCGACGCCGAAGGCCTGGCGCTGAACCTGGCCAGCATGGACGAGATGGGCTACGTCGGCAAGATCGAGCAGCTGCAGGGCCGCGAATCGGACTGGCATGAGCTCGCCAGCCTTGCGCCTGCGGCAGGGGGCCCGCTGCAGCCGCCGATGGCTACGCTGCAGATCGTCGGCGGGCGCAAGGAGAAGATCCGCGCCGGCGACGTGCTGGGCGCGCTCACCGGCGAGGCCGGATTCACGCGCGAGCAGGTCGGCAAGATCAACGTCAACGAGTTCTCGACCTATGTGGCGGTGGACCGCCGCATCGCGCAACAGGCGCTGCTGAAACTGTCGAACGGCCGGGTCAAGGGCAAGAGCGTGAAGGTGCGATTGCTTTGATGCCGCGCCCGGCTCTGCCGAACTGCTGCGTTACTTCCCGCAGGTGATGGCAGGTGCGGATGAAATGCGCGGAGACTGGGGCAAGACTTAAAGATTCCCGGCGACGGTGGTCGGACCGAAATCCATGGCGGCATGCTCCGAAATCCGCCCTTGGCGGCCGAGCGCCACGCCGGAGCGCTGCTCGAGCGCGGCCATGCCGGCCATCACGGCCAAGCCATAGCTGGGCATGGGGCGTTCTGCCCGTTCCAACTGGGGGTCCCGCGCGGAGCGGATCCGCTGTTCTTCAAGCACCCAGTAAAACTGACCGGGAGCGGGTTCCTCCACGATCAATGCAATGCCGTTGGCAACCAAGGTATTTCTTTCAAAATGCAACTGTGAGCACTGTTTGTAAGCGAGCGGCTGTATCTCGTCCGTGCATAAAGTCACGACCGCACCGAACCTGCACTTCTGCGGTGCATGTTTGTGCAATATCACCGGGCGCAGACACTGCCGCAGCGCCGGGACGCCGAGCCCGGCACTTTGCCGTTGCAACGTTGGTGAACATCTTCTGAAGGGTTCCATGTCGGACGACTACCAGATCGACATTCCGCCGTCTTTCTTTGCCGTGTACACGGACGCGCGCCAGCGCCTGTGCGAGCCGATCGCCATCGTGCGAGCGCGCTACGAGTTGTGCGAAGACCTGGCAACGCACCTCATCGAACAGGCGCGATTGCTGCACCACGTCGCCGTGCCTTCCGAAGACGAGATCCTGCACCGTTGCCGAGACGGGCTGCTCACGGTGGAGTCGGGCGTGTCCGCGGCCGAGGCCACGTGGGTTGTGCGGCGACTGGCGGAGTTGCTGAACTGGCGCTGTCCCGCGTTCGCGGATGTCCAGGAACTTGTGCAGCGTCAGTAGCGCATCAACTCGTATCGCGGCGCAAATCCAGAAGCAGCTCAAGCCGTTGCGCGGCACCCCAGGTCTCGCGCTGGAAGACCTTGTGGTACTGGTCAAGTTCGGCTGCGGATTGCGTAACCATGCGGTGGGCTTCTTCGTGCGAGGCGGCACGCATGTAGTACACGAGGAAATCGCCTTCGAGCGTGATGTCGAGAAACACCGACTCGATCGACACCCCTTCGACAACCAGCCGCTGCAAGGCTTCGGCACGATGTGCTGCCATGTGCGCAGCCCATTCGCGCACACGGGGCAGAACGCCCTTCTTGAGGCGGATCCGGGCGCAAAAAGGGACGTGTGACGAGTTCATGGAGTGCACCCTTCCGTGCCGCCCATTGGGCTTGTGGCTCCCTGCTCACCCGCGACGTGTCGGTGCAGTGTTCCACGTCAAGCGGGCGTCTGCAACGACTCCCAGGAACTCAGCAGGTCGACCTGCTTGCGCTGGCTGCCGTCTTCGAACTGCAGCGCGCAGACGTCGTTGAACGCGCGCCGCAGCAGGTGGTCGCTGCCCTTGACCGGGCCCCATGCCCAGTCATGCGCCACGGCTTGCGAGATGACCGCGGCGGCGGGCTTCGAATCGATGGAGATGGCGCTCGCGGGCGGCTCTGCTGCGCCGCGGCGGGCAAGAAGGTCATGCGCCTGCGTGAGCGCTACTCCTTGACCGACCCTGTCATGCCCGACACGTAGTATTCGACGAAGAACGAATAGATGAAGGCTACCGGCAGCGAACCCAGCAAGGCGCCGGCCATCAATGGGCCCCATTGGTAGACATCGCCCTGTACCAGTTCCGTGACAACGCCGACCGGCAGCGTCTTGACCTCCGACGACGAGATGAAGGTCAACGCGTAGATGAATTCATTCCACGACAGCGTGAACGCGAAGATGCCGGCCGAGATCAGGCCCGGGACCGCGAGCGGCAGCACGATCTTCACGAGGATCTGCCAGCGATTGGCTCCATCGATCAGCGCGCACTCTTCCAGCTCGGCCGGGATGGAGCGGAAGTAGCCCATCAGCAGCCAGGTGCAGAACGGGATCAGGAAAGTCGGATAGGTGAGGATCAACGCCCAGCGCGTGTCGAACAAGCCGAGGTTGAAAACCACGTTGGCCAGCGGAATGAACAGGATCGATGGCGGCACCAGGTACGCCAGGAAGATCGACAGGCCGACGTGCTTCGCACCCTTGAAACGCAGCCGCTCGATGGCGTAGGCCGCGAACACCGACGCCGCGAGCGAGGCGAAGGTCGACACCACCGAAACCAGCACCGTGTTCCACAACCACTGTGGGTACGAAGTTTGGAACAGCAGCTTGTGGAAGTGCGCCAGCGTCGGGTGGATGACCCAGAACGGATTGCCTTCGCGCGAGAGCAGCTCGGGCTCGGGCTTCACCGCCGTGATCGCCATCCAGTAGAACGGGAACAGCAGCACGATCAGGAAGACGACGAGCGGCAAATAGACCGTCACGGCCTTGCGTGGCAAGGTATCGAGGAAGCTCATGCCGACGGTGTCGACCTGGCCTGGTTTGCCGCTCATTTGTCGGATCCGCCTTGTTGCCATGCACGGCGCTGCAGGCCGAAGAAACTGAACATCACGCAGGCCAGCAGGAACGGCACCATGGCGATCGCAATGGCCGCGCCTTCGCCCAGTGCACCGCCCGAGATCGCGCGCTGGAACGACAGCGTGGCCATCAGGTGCGTGGCGTTCAGCGGACCACCGCGCGTGATGACGTAGATGAGCTGGAAGTCCGTGAAGGTGAACAGCACCGAGAAGGTCATCACCACCGCGATGATCGGCGTGAGCAGCGGCATCGTCACATGGCGGAACTGCTGCCAGGGTGTCGCGCCGTCGATGGCCGAGGCTTCGTAGTACGAGGGCGAGATGGTTTGCAGCCCGGCCAGCAAGGTGATGGCCACAAAGGGCACGCCACGCCACACGTTGGCGATGATCACCGCGATGCGCGCATTCCAGGGCGTGCCGAGGAAGTCGATGTAGGTATCGATCAGGCCCATCTTCACCAGCGCCCAGCTGATGATCGAGAACTGCGAGTCGTAGATCCACCAGAACGCAATCGCCGACAGCGCCGTGGGCACGATGTACGGCAGCAGGATCACCGCGCGGAAAAAGGTCTTGAAACGGATGTTCTTGTTCAGCAGCAACGCGAGCCACAAGCCCAGCATGAACTTGAACACGCTTGCCACTGCCGTGTAGAAGAGCGTGTTGAAAAGGGCGAGCCGCGTGACGGCGTCGCCCCACAGGAACTCGTAGTTCTCCAGCCCGATCCATTCGCCGCCCCGGCCGACCTTGGCATCGGTGAAGCCGAGGTACGTGCCCAGTCCGAGCGGATAGGTCAGGAATAGCAGCAGCAACAGCGCCGCCGGCAACATGAACATGAAGCCGAGGGCGTTGCGGCTGTTCTGGAATCTGGCCAGTAGAGTCATGATGGGGTTCGGAGGCCGCTCGCCGGGCCAGTCGAATGGCTTCGACGACCCGGTCCGATCGGCGAGGAGGTCAGACCTTGTAGTACCGCTCGGCGCGTTTCTGCGCGCGTTCGGCGGCTTCCTTCGGCGTCTTGGCACCGCTCGCGGCCTCGGCCACCATGTTCGGCACGATGAAGTCCGCTGCGGCGCCGGCCGAGGCATAGCCGAGCTTGCCGTCGTAGCCGGCCGGGCGCAGGTTCTTGACCGAGTCGCGGTAGGGCGTGTTCTTCGGGTCGGAGGTCCAGATCGGGTTGTTCTCGTAATAACGCAACGGCTGCGCGACATAGCCGCCACCGCCCTGGAGCCACGGATCGAACTGTTCCTTCTCCATCATGAAGCGCAGGAACTCCTTCGAGGCCTGCGGATACTTGGTGTACTTCATGATCATCTGGTTGAAGAACAGGTGCGACTCCGTGGGCACGCCGACCGGCCCGATCGGGAACACCGCGTGGTTGATGTCGGCGGCCATTTCCTTGACCTTCGGGTCGGGCGAATTGCGGGCGGCGTAGTAGATCGAGATGCCGTTGTTGGTGACGCTGATCTGGCCGTCGAGGAAGGCCTTGTTGTTGTTCGGATCAAGCCACGACAGCGTGCCGGGGATGAAGTTGGCATACAGCTCCTTGGCGTACTCGAGCGCCTTCAGTGTCTCGGGGCTGTCGATGACGACCTTGTTGCTCTTGTCGACCAGCTTGCCGCCGAAGGCCCAGATCAGCCAGTTGGTCCACACGCTGTCGCCGGTCGCGTTGCCGAGCGCCATGCCGCCGGGGGTGCCCTTTTCCTTGAGCGCCTTGTGCATCCTGAGGAAGTCGTCGGTGTTCTTCGGGAAGGTGTCGAAGCCGGCCGCCTTGAGCATGCTTTCGCGATACACCATGAGCGAGCCCGAGGCGCCGAGCGGCAGGCCCAGCCACTTCTTGCCGTCGGGGCGCATGAAGGCTTCCCCGGCCGGGTACCAGCCGCCGTATTTCTTGCCGAGGTATTCGGCCAGGTCGGTGCAGTCGAGCAGCTTGTCAGGGTAGAGATTGGCGTCGTCGTTGGTCGACAGGATGATGTCGGGGCCGGCACCGGTATTTGCGGCCACGGCGGCCTTCGGACGCACGTCTTCCCAGCCTTCGTTGTCCACACGGACCTCGATGCCGGTGGTGTCCTGGAACTTCTTGACGTTCGCCATGTAGGCGTCGATGTCGCCCTGCACGAATCGGCTCCAGCGCAGCACGCGCAGCTTGGCGTCCTTCTCGGGCTTGAAGCTGATGGTCTGCGCCTGCGCCAGCGAGGAGAACAGCGCGGTGCCGGTGCCGACAGTGGCCGCGGCGGCCAGCCCGGCCGAGCCTTTCAGGATCTTGCGTCGGTTGTTGAAGTCACTCATGGATTTCGTCTCCTAGGTTTGAACGGGCCGGTCGGCGGAAGTCAGTCTGTCGAGTCAAGCAACGAGCGTCTGCCCCGTGCTTGCATCGAAGAGATGTGCGCGCTGCAGGTCGGGTTGCAGCAGGATCGTGCTGCCGGGCGCGAAGTCGTAGCGCTCGCGGAACACGGCGGAGAGGTCGGCGCCTTCATGGCGGCAGGCGACGAAGGTGTCCATGCCGGTCGGCTCCATCACGACGACCTGCGAAGGAATGCCGCCTGAATCCGCCAGCGAAAGATGCTCGGGCCGGGTGCCGTAGACGACCGACTGGCCGTCGCTGCCGCCCGCGTGCACGGGCGCGTCGAGCCGCGTGCCGTCGCTCAGTTCCACGTAGGCGCCGCTGCCGTTGCGGCGCAAGGTGCCGGGCAGGAAGTTCATCGCCGGCGAGCCGATGAAGCCGGCGACGAACTGGTTGGCCGGATGGTCGTAGAGTTCGAGCGGGCTGCCGGTCTGCTCAATGCGGCCGTCGCGCATCACCACGATCTTGTCGCCCATGGTCATGGCCTCGATCTGGTCGTGCGTGACGTAGATTGACGTGGTTTTCAGGCGCTGGTGCAGCTCCTTGATTTCGCTGCGCATGGCCACACGCAGCTTGGCGTCGAGGTTGGAAAGCGGTTCGTCGAACAGGAACACCTGCGGATCCCGCACGATGGCGCGGCCCATGGCAACGCGCTGGCGCTGGCCGCCCGAGAGTTGGCGCGGAAAGCGGTCCAGCAAGGGCAGGAGCGCGAGGATCTCGGCGGCGCGCTTCACCTTCGAGTCGATGGTGGCCTTGTCGGCCTTGGCGAGTGCCAGCGCGAAAGCCATGTTGTCGCGCACCGTCATGTGCGGATACAACGCGTAGTTCTGGAACACCATCGCGATGTCGCGTTCCTTGGGCGGGAGGTCGTTGACGCGCTTGTCGCCGATGCGGATTTCGCCGCCGTTGATTTGTTCCAGCCCCGCGATCATGCGCAGCAACGTGGACTTGCCGCAGCCCGAAGGGCCCACCAGCACGGTGAAGGAGCCGTCCTTGATGTCGATGTCCACACCATGAAGGATGGGCACATCGCCGAAATTCTTCTTGACCGCCTGGATCGTGACACTGGCCATGCACTGAGTCCTGAAAGTTCGCAAACCAACGCCGACGCAGAGGAGCTGCATCGCAGCCGCGCAGTATTGGCGGTGCAGCATGGCAGCGCTATCAGGGCAAACCGTTACGCACTAACCCCCAGAAATTTGTATGATGACCACATAACTACGTCCATATCCTCCGCCTCCATGCGGACCTCTGCCCTTTCAGACCCTCCCCCGCTCACCGTCGATCGCCTGTCAGACCGGCTGGCGGCGCGACTGAGCGCACAGATCGATTCAGGCACGCTTCGCCCAGGTGACCGGCTGCCTACCGAACAGCAGCTGGCGTTGGCGCATGGCGTGTCGCGCACGGTGGTGCGCGAGGCGGTGCACCAGCTCAAGTCCAGGGCGATGGTGCAGTCGCGCCAGGGCTCGGGCGTGTTCGTGGCGCCGAGCCCGGTCAACCAGCCACTGGCGTTCGACCCGACCGTGCTGGACTCGGTGCAATCGGTGGTGCATGTGGTCGAAGTGCGGCGCGTACTGGAAGGCGAGATCGCCGCGCTGGCCGCGGAGCGGGCCACGCGCAGCCAGATCGCCGCCTTGCGCCGCGCGCTCAAGAGCATCGACGATGCCGTGGCCGCGGGGCGCGACGGCGTGGCGGAAGACCTTGAGTTTCATCGGGTCATCGGTGAATCGACCGGCAACCCGCAGTTCCGCCTCCTGCTCGGGTTTCTGGAGCAGTACCTACGCGAGGGCATGCGCATCACGCGCGGCAACGAGGCGCGGCGAGCCGATTTCATGGTGGCCGTGCAGGCCGAACACCGGGCCATCTACGAAGCCATCGCGGCACACGACCCGGTCGCTGCACGCCATCGCGCGAACGAACACCTGATCCGCGGCGAGCAACGGCTCGTCGAGGGCGGAATCATTCATGGCAGGCGCCGACAGGCCGCCGCCAAGGCAACCCATCGTCTGAAGGAGACCCCATGAAACTGATGATCACGGGCGGCGGCGGTTTCGTCGGCGCCCGGCTTGCCCGCACACTGCTGAAACGCGGCACGCTGGCCGGGCAGCAGATCGACCGCGTCGTGCTGACCGACATCGCACCGCCCCCGGTCGACCTGCTGGCCGACACCCGCGTCGAGGCCCGCACCGGTCCGCTGCTGACGCAGACCGATGCGTTGCGCACCGAGGCCTTCGACGGCATCTTTCACCTGGCATCGGCCGTGTCGGGCGAATGCGAGCTCGACTTCGACCTCGGCATGCGCTCCAACCTCGACAGCACGCGTGCGCTGCTCGATGCGATCCGCGCCAACGTCGCCGCCGGCGGCAAGGTGCCGCGATTCGTGTTTTCCAGCTCGGTGGCGGTGTTCGGGCCGGATGCGGCCGTGCCGATGCCCAAGCTGGTGGCCGACGACACGTTGCCGGCGCCGCAGACTTCGTACGGCGTGCAGAAGCTCATCTGCGAGCACCTCATCGCCGACTACACGCGCAAGGGCTACGTCGATGGCCGCGCCGCGCGCCTGATGACGGTGACGGTGCGTCCGGGACGGCCCAACGGCGCGGCCTCATCGTTCTTCAGCGGGATCATCCGCGAGCCGCTGGCGGGCGTGGAAGCGATATGCCCGGTGTCGCCCGATGTGTCGCATCCGATGTCGTCGCCCGGCCGGACCATCGACGGGCTGATCGCCGTCTATGAAGCGAGCCGCGAGGCCTTCGAAGGCCGGCTCGCGCTGAACCTGCCGTCGATCAACGTGCGCGTGGGTGACATGCTCGACGCGCTGGAGGAAGTCGCCGGCGCCAAGGTGCGCGGGCTGGTGCGCTTCGAGCGCGACGAGCGCATCGCCGGCATCGTGGCCAATTGGCCCACGGGCGCGACGGCCGCGCGCGCGGGCAAGCTGGGCCTGCATCCGCACGACAACTTCGCCGACATCATCCGGCAGTACATCCACGATTGCGCCGCGCTCCCCAATGCGAACGAAACCCTGAAGGGAATGAACTGATGAAATCCGACAAGACCGACAAGAAGAACAAGGCAACCAAGGATTCGAAGGCCAAGCCGAAACAGGGCAAGCCGACCGGGCTGCGCTCGCAAGCCTGGTTCGACAACCCCGACAACGCGGACATGACCGCGCTCTACCTCGAGCGCACGATGAACTTCGGCTTGAGCTTCGACGAGCTGCAGTCGGGCCGGCCGATCATCGGCATTGCGCAAACCGGCTCGGACATCGCGCCCTGCAATCGCCATCACCTGGTGCTGGCGGAGCGCGTGCGCGAAGGCGTTCGCGACGCGGGCGGCGTGGCGTTCGAGTTTCCGATCCATCCGATCCAGGAGACCTGCAAGCGGCCCACCGCGTCGCTCGACCGCAACCTGCAATACCTGTCGCTGGTCGAGATCCTCTACGGCTACCCGATCGACGGGGTGGTGCTGACCACCGGCTGCGACAAGACCACGCCAGCGCAGATCATGGCGGCGGCGACGGTCGACATCCCAGCCATTGCGCTGAATGCCGGGCCGATGCTCAACGGCTGGTACAACGGCGAGCGCACCGGCTCCGGCACCATCGTGTGGAAGGCGCGCGAGCTGATGGCGGCGGGCGAGATCGGCTACGAGGGCTTCCTGAAGCTGGTGGCTTCATCGGCGCCGTCGACCGGCCACTGCAACACGATGGGCACGGCCTCGACGATGAACTCGCTGGCCGAGGCGCTCGGCCTGACGCTGCCCGGCAGCGCGGCAATTCCGGCGCCATACCGCGATCGGCAAGAGATGGCCTACATGACGGGCAAGCGCATCGTCGAGATGGTGCGCGAGAACCTCAAGCCTTCCGACATCCTCACGCGCGAAGCCTTCGAGAATGCGATCGTCGTGAACTCGGCGATCGGCGGCTCCACCAATGCGCCGATTCACCTGAACGCGATTGCGCGGCACATCGGCGTGGAACTCACCACCGACGACTGGGAAAAGCATGGCTACAAGGTGCCGCTGCTGGTCAACCTGCAGCCGGCCGGCGAATACCTCGGCGAGGATTTCTACCGCGCCGGCGGCGTGCCCGCCGTGGTGGCCGAGCTCGTCGCCAAGGACAAGATCAAGCCCGCGATGACGGCCAACGGCAGGACGCTCAAGGACAACTGCGAAGGCCGGTTCACCAGCGACCGCAAGGTGATCTTTGCCTACAGCAAGCCGATGAAGAAGGACGCCGGGTTCCTCAACCTCAAGGGCAACCTGTTCGACTCCGCGATCATGAAGACCAGCGTGATCACCGACGAGTTCAGGAAGCGCTATCTCGAGGATGAAAAAGACCCGATGGCTTTCGAAGGCACCGCCATCGTGTTCGACGGCCCGGAGGACTACCACCACCGCATCGACGATCCGAAGATGAAGATCGGCGAGCGCAGCGTGCTGTTCATGCGCGGCGTCGGGCCGGTCGGCTATCCGGGCGCGGCCGAGGTGGTGAACATGCGCGCGCCGAACTACCTGCTGAAGAAGGGCATCACCGCCCTCCCCTGCATCGGCGACGGCCGGCAGTCGGGCACCTCGGGTTCGCCCTCGATCCTCAATGCCTCACCCGAGGCAGCGACCGGTGGCAACCTGGCGCTGGTGCAGACCGGCGACCGCGTGCGCATCGACCTGAAGAAACGCACGGCCAACATGCTGGTGTCGGATGAAGAACTCAAGCAGCGCCGGGAGAAGCTCGATGCGGCCGGTGGCTACAAATACCCGCCGAGCCAGACGCCATGGCAGGAGATCCAGCGCGGCGTGGTCGCCGAGTTGTCGGAAGGCATGGTGCTGAAGCCGGCGGTGAAGTACCAGCGGATCCACGCGACCTTCGGGGTGCCGCGAGACAACCACTGAGCCCCCGGCTGGCTTTTCATCACGGCCATTGCGCTCGCGCGTCCACCGGCCGCTGCATCAACGTGCCGTCACCGGCGCGGTGCTGCGGCGGCGCCTGCCTGTAGGAGTCCATGGCCTCACTTCGGTTTTCGACCACGCTGTCGCATGACCCGCGACGCATGAAACCAGGTTCGTGGGCACCCGCGGAATCGATTGCGGCCGGCCGCCCGTCGGCAAACACTCAGCCAGCCTTGAGCGTTCCTCCCTACCATCGGATATTTGCCGGGCGCCGAATGTAGTCCCGATTCGCCAGCGCCGCGTATCCGAACGAGACGGCCTGTTCCACGGGATGGCATCGGGCGGGCACGGCAATTGCGGAGAAAAGATGTTCACCTACGAGAAGTCCCGCAGGCTTTCCGTGCCGGCGACAGCCGCGATATCGCAAAGTACTGCTCTTTGCTTGGAGCCTCGATGACAGACCCCAGCCATTCCCATGCGCTCGAAGAAGGCGCACCGCATCCGCTTGGCGCCACGTTCACCGGTCGGGGCGTCAATTTCGCCGTGTTCTCCGCACACGCCACCCGGGTGCAGGTGTGCCTGTACGACGAATCGGGCACCGTCGAGACGGCCTCCATCACGCTGCCCGAATACACCGACGAGGTTTGGCACGGCTTCGTGCCCGGCCTGCTGCCCGGCACACGCTACGGCCTGCGCGTGCACGGCCCCTACGAACCGGAAAAAGGCCACCGCTTCAACCACCACAAGCTGCTGCTCGACCCGTATGCCAAGGCGCACAAGGGCGAGCTGAAATGGGGGCCGGAGCTGTTCGGCTACACCGTCGGCCACCCCGATGGCGACCTGAGCTTCGACGAGCGCGACAGTGCGCCTTTCATGCCCAAGTGCGTGGTAGTCGACTCGCGCTTCCAGTGGACGCAGACGGACGCCGTGCGCGTTCCCTGGAACCGGACCGTGTTCTACGAAACCCATGTTCGCGGCTTCACGATGCAGCACCCTGGCGTGCCCGAGCACCTGCGCGGCACCTTCGCCGGACTGGCGCGCGACGAGGTGCTCGGTCCCATGCGCGACCTGGGCGTGACCAGCGTCGAGTTGCTGCCGATCCAGATGTTCCTGAACCAGCCCTTCCTCACCGAAAAGGGGCTGACCAACTTCTGGGGCTACGACACCATCGGCTTCTTCGCGCTCGACCAGCGCTACATGGACGGGCCGAACATCGACGAGTTCAAGCACATGGTCGACCGGTTCCATGCGCATGGGCTCGAAGTGATCCTCGACGTGGTCTACAACCACACACCCGAGGGCAACGAACTCGGCCCCACGCTGTCGTTCAAGGGCATCGACAACGCAAGCTACTACCGCCTGATGCCCAATCATGACGGGCCCGGGCCGCGCTACTACATCAATGACACCGGCACCGGCAACACCCTCAACCTGAGCCACCCGCGCGTGCTGCAGATGGTGACCGACAGCTTGCGCTACTGGGTGACGGAGATGCACGTCGATGGCTTTCGCTTCGACCTGGCGACGATCCTCGCGCGCGAGTGGCACGGCTTCGACGAAGGCGGTGGCTTTCTGGACAGTTGTCGGCAGGACCCGGTGCTCTCCAGCGTGAAGCTGATCGCCGAGCCGTGGGACATCGGGCCCGGTGGTTATCAAGTAGGCCGCTTTCCGCCGGGCTGGGCCGAATGGAACGACAAGTATCGCGACAACGTCCGTGCCTTCTGGAAGGGCGACGAAGGCATGGCGCCTGCGCTGGCCCAGTGCTTGACCGCGAGCGGCGACTGCTTCAACCATCGCGGCCGGCGACCATGGGCCAGCGTCAACTTCATCACCGCGCACGACGGCTTCACGCTGGCCGACTTGGTGAGCTACAACGAAAAGCACAACGAGGCCAATGGCGAGGACAACCGCGACGGCCACTCGCACAACCGCTCGTGGAACTGCGGGGTCGAAGGCGCGACGGACGACGAGGAAGTGCTCGCGCTGCGCGCCCGCCAGCAACGCAACTTGCTCGCCACCTTGCTGCTGTCGCAAGGAACGCCGATGCTGCTGGCCGGCGACGAGTTCGGCCGCACGCAGCAAGGCAACAACAACGCCTATTGCCAGGACAACGAAATCAGCTGGATCGATTGGCAGGCTGCAGGCGAAGCGCACAACAGGGCGCTCCAGCAGTTCGTGCAGCACGTCATCCACTTGCGCAAGACCTACCCGGTGCTGCGCCGCAACCGCTTCCTGACGGGCAAGGCCAGCGAGGTCACGCGAGTGAAGGACGCGAGCTGGCGCCTGCCCAACGGCGCCGAGATGCACGCGACCCACTGGCACGATCCGCGCACACGCTGCTTCGGCCTGCTGCTGGAAGGCAGCGTGCCCGGATCGCTGCTGCCACAGCCGGTGGCGGACGCGAGCGTGCTGATGGTGTTCAACGCATGGGAAGGCGCACTCGAATTCAGGCTGCCCGCGCGCGGCAGGGCCAGGGGAAAGATCTGGACCCGCGTTCTGGACACGGCGCTGGCGACGCAGGAGGAAGACGTCTTCCGGCCAGGGCATCGATACATGGTGACGGCGCGGTCGATGCTGGTGTTTCATTCGCCGTAACAGGGAGCCGCCCATGCCTGCGGCGTGAAGCGCGAGAATCGAGCCCATCGCATTTCTGCCGAATCCCCATGAAGATCGAAAAAGACACCGTCGTCACCCTCCGCTACAAAGTCGCCGACGCCAAGGGCAAGCTCATCGAGGAGAGCAAGGACCCGATGGTCTACCTGCATGGCGGCTACGGCAACACGCTGCCGAAGATCGAGGCCGCGCTCGATGGCCGCATGCCCGGCTATCAGCTCACATTGGAGCTGAAGCCGGAAGACGGCTTCGGCGAGCGCGACGAATCGCTGACACGGACCATCCCCAAGTCGGAGTTTCCGCCAGGCGTGAAGGTCGGCGGACAGCTCGAAGGCCGCAACGACCGCGGCGAGCCGCAGGTCTTCACCGTGATGAAGATCAAGGGCGACAAGGTGCTGCTCGACGGCAACCATCCACTGGCCGGCATGGAACTGCGCTTCAGCCTCAAGGTGACCGAGGTGCGCGCCGCCTCCGAGGAAGAGATCGCGCACCGGCACGTGCATGGTGTGCACGGGCACCATCATTGATCCGTCGATCGGCACTGTCATGAATCCCAACGACCCCAAGCGCTCCGCCCGCGCGGCCGACCAGAAGAAGATGGCGCTGTGCGCCAGCTGCGCCGGCATCCAGCGCAACTGGCGCAAGGCACCGGGGCATGCCGAGCTGGTACAGCAGTCGAGCCGCAAGGACGAGCGAGACGTCAACATCACCACCTACCGCTGCGACGCCTGCGGCACCCGATGGGAATACGAGAACGACAAGTCCAACCAGAAGGCAGGTTGGTCGGTGGTGGGGCAATAGCGAGGCCAAGGCTGCGCGGGCTTCATGCGGATTCGCGGCTTCGCGCCCGGTGACGAGGGCGCATATGCCTTGCGCCGTATGCGTGCGGCGCCCATGCGCCGAGCCCCGCGGGCGCCACGAGCAGACTTCGCCGTGCTTGGATCACGCGATAGCGTGGTGGAAAACTGAAATCAGAGGGTCACGACCGGAACGCGCTGACCCGGTCGAGCACCGCGCGCACCACGCTCCATGCCGCGATGGCCGAGGTCTTGGGGTTGTCCGGCGACGGCAGGTTGTGCGCGCAGAAGTCGAGCCGGCCGAACGAGCCCGCCGCTTCGATGTGATGCACGTTGCAGTCCACGCAGGGGTCGGCGACAAGCGTCACGCGTGTCTTGTCGAACCCCACGCCGGAAAGCGCAACGGTGGCCGCGACATTGGCGTTCAACGGGTACTTCAGCGCGGCATCGCGTGCGTTGCCTTCGAAGATGATGGTGGGCGATGTGAGCGAGTCGAGCGGCCCGTTCGCCTCGGCGAGCGTACCCGCCCACGCCCGCGGTGGCTTGCGCCCGGTGTAGTGCACGCTGACGAGTCCACCCACCGCGGCGGCGGCCAGCGCGTCCAGTGCGCCGATGGCGCCGGTCATGAGTTGCGCCGTGGTGCCGCCTTGCTGCGCCGCGCCCCGCACGGCGGCTTGCACTTCCGGCGCCGCGAGTGCACCGACCGAGCAGATGAAGCAAGGCACGCCGTTGCGCAACGCCGGCACCACGTGCTGGAGCACGGCGGAATCCGCTGCCATCTCGATGAGGAGGTCGCAGTACCCGTGGCCGGGCAACGCCGCATGCACGGGCACGCCACGCCAGGTCGAATCGACGGCCCGCCCCCTGGAGGCAGTGGCCGCGCCGGAGCGCACGATGGCGGTGATTTCCAGCGCGTTCCGATACGGCTCGAGCCGGGTAAACACCTCGCTTGCAATGGCACCGGCACCGATGAAAGTCACATGCATCAAGTCAGGCACTCCTTCGTGTCGGAGACCGTGCGAACAGCACCAGCGCAATGCCGCCGAGGATCGCCGCGGACGAACCCATTAAGCGCGGCGTGATGATTTCCGTCAACATCAGCGCCCCGCCCAAGGCAGCGATCAGCGGCACCGACAACTGCACCGTGGCCGCGCGCATCGCGGAAAGATGGGATAGCGCGGCGTACCAGATCACGTACCCTGCTCCCGATGTAATCGCACCGGAAGCAATGGCCAGCGCGATGCCGCTTGCGTTCGCATGCGCGTCCGCCATGAACACGATGTTCAGCAGCAATGCCATCGGCGCCGCCCAGGCGAAATTGCGCGCGGTGGCGGCCAGCGGATCGGTCACCCGACGACCGCGCAGCGAGTACACGCCCCATGCCACGCCGGCAGCGGCCATCAGCGCCGCGCCCAGTGGCTGCGGCGCGGTGACGCCTGGCGACACGAGGTAGACCAGCCCGACCACGGCCAGCGCCAATCCGGTGAGGGCGACCTTGTCGAAGCGCTCGCCTGCGCGCAGGCCCGCGCCGAACATCGTCAACTGCACCGCGCCGAAGAGAATCAGCGCGCCGGTCCCGGCCGACAGGCTGAGGTACGCAAACGAGAAGCAGGCCACATAGGCGAACAGCATGAGCGGTGCGATGCGGTCGACCGGGTCGGGCAGCACGGGCTGCGAGCGCATCCGGACGATCAGGGCCAGCGCGATCGCACCGGACACGAGCCGGATGCTGCCGAAGCTGGCCGGGTCGACGCCGCGGTGCTGCAGCGCGGCGCGGCACAACAGCGAGTTGGCCGCGAAGGCGAGCATCGCCGCCGCGGTGAGCGCGATCGTCTTGAAGGTTGGCATGCCGGCCCGCGGTGAGCGCATCAGGCCCATCTTGCCCGTCTGCACGATTGCACGCAAAGGGATAAATTGCGGGGCTCGTTCGACGACAGGGCAACAAGGACGCATCCATGGAACAGCGACGTCTCGGCCACTCCGGCCTGCGCGTACCCGCGCTCAGCTTCGGCACCGGCACCTTCGGCGGCGGCAACGACTTCTTCAAGGCCTGGGGCTCGACCGACGCCGGCGGCGCGGCGCGGCTCATCGACGTGTGCCTGGACCATGGCGTCTCGATGTTCGACAGCGCCGACGGCTACTCGGCGGGAATGGCCGAGGAGATCCTCGGTGCGGCCATCAAGGGCAAGCGCAACCGGCTGCTGATCTCGACCAAGGCAACCTTTCCGAGCGGGGATGGGCCGAACGACTTCGGCTCGTCCCGGCAGCACCTGCTCGACGCAGTCGACAAGGCGTTGAAGCGCCTGGGTGTCGAGCACATCGACCTGTTTCAGTTGCACGGGCAGGACTACAACACGCCGGTGGAAGAGACCTTGTCGACGCTCGACCAACTCGTGCGCTCGGGCAAGGTGCGCTACATCGGCTGCTCCAATTTTTCAGGATGGCATCTGATGAAGTCGCTTGCAGTGTCTGACCGCCATGGCTGGCCGCGGCATGTGGCGCACCAGGCGTACTACTCGCTGCTGAACCGCGACTACGAATGGGAGCTGCTGCCGCTCGGCCTCGACCAGGGCGTGGGAGCGGTGGTATGGAGCCCGCTGGGCTGGGGCAAGCTCACCGGCAAGATCCGCCGCGGCCAACCCGCGATGCCCGGCACGCGCGCGCACGACATCGCGGGCACCGGACCGCAATTCGAGGAGGAGCGGTTGTTCCGCATCGTCGATGCGCTGGACGCGGTTGCGGCGGAAACGGGCAAGACCATCACGCAGGTTGCGTTGAACTGGCTGCTGCAACGGCCGACGGTGTCCAGCGTGATCATCGGCGCACGCAACGAGGAACAACTGCTGCAGAACGTCGGCGCCGTGGGATGGAACCTGACGGCTGCGCAGGTGGCCGCGCTGGATGCGGCAAGCGATACGCCGGCGGCGTATCCGGTGTGGCACCAGCGCGGGTTTCCGATTCTCAACGAGCGCGGCAGCGCGGTGGCGCCAAGGGGCTGACCTGCACTGGCCTCATGTGCCGTCATGGACATTGACGACCGACTCCCTTCGCCAAGGCGCAACGGTTTCACGTATCAAACGGGCTGCTGGGTGGGCAGCACGGCGATCTGGGCGAGGTTGACACGCGGCGGTTGGCACGAAGTCCACCTTCTGCGCGGCGGCGGCGATCGGGTGCTCGCCTCGCCAGAGTACGTGGCCTTTGATCAGCAGGCGCGCGAGCGGCACCTTGCCGTACGGGTCCCCGAAGTTGAGGATGGCCAGCTCGAAGCGGTCACCAGGCAAGGCCCTGAAATCACGCTCGAGGTAGAACGGCTTGAGCGTGCCGTCCGCGTTCTTCGCGGCGCTCGGGCGCACCTCGGGGGTGATGCTGGTCCAGTCGCCGATCAGGGCTTGCTGGGTTTGTTCAAGTGTCATGGGCGGCTTTCGATGAGGGTGCGACATGGAACGCGCCGCAGGCAGTCAGGGTCAGTGGCAAGACGAGAGCGAGGGCAGCCAGAACGGATCGACGGTGCGAATGACAAAGAGCTCCTAGGACGACTATGACAGTCGTCATAGTAGCACCAATTATGATGACTGTCATAGTCTTTGTGAGTTCAATTCGAAGAGGCAGGTAAAAAGATGGCGGGCGAGATTCGCGAACGCATGGTGGAAGGCGCGATGGTGCTGCTGGCGCGGCGAGGGCTGCAGGCCACATCCTTCTCGGAAGTGCTGTCGGCGACCGGGGCGCCACGGGGCTCGCTGTACCACCACTTCCCGGGCGGCAAGGATCAGTTGGTGGCCGCGGCGGTGGACCGCGCCGGCGCGATCCTCTCCGACGCGATGGAAAGCGTGGCCGGTGAACCCGCCGAGGCTGTGGTGGAGCGCTTCCTCGCGATCTGGCGCGCGGTGCTCACGCGCTCCCAGTGCGAGGCGGGTTGTGCCGTGCTGGCCGTGACGGTAGCGACCGACTCGGCCGAGCTACTCTCGCACGCTACGGCAGTGTTTCGCGCCTGGCGTGAACGGTTGGCGGACCTGTTGCGCCAGGGCGGAGTGCCGGCCGAGCCAGCGCGCCGATTGGCGATGGTGCTGATCGCCTCGGCCGAGGGCGCCGTGGTGCTCAGCCGGGCCGATCAGAGCATGGAGCCCTTCGAGGCGGTGGCGCACCAGTTGACTGAGCAGGGGCGCGCGATGCGGCGGGGCAAGGAGGAGAAGTGACGCCATGGTCCGCTGTGCTGACGGACTGGGCGCGGTTGGCGCGCCAGACTCGAGCTACTCGCGCAGTCCGGGCCGAGTTCCCGCACCGAAGCTTGGTCCGCAGCATTCAGGGGAGTCGTACACATCGATCAATTCGATCCCTGGCTACGCCCTCTGTTCACATCCACCCGCACACGCCCCCGCACTTGCCCTGCCAGCAGCCTGGGCGCCAGCGTCACGGCGTCGCCGAGGCCGATGGTTTCGGTGTTGGATTCGAGCAGGTCGAGCGGCAGTTCGCTGGCCAGTCGACGCCAGGCCTCAACGCGCCTTGCATACGGCGCCTGCACGCTGTCCACACCGGCCAGCGTCACGCCGCGCAGGATAAAAGGCGCGACGCTCGCCGGCAGGTCCATGCCTTGCGCCAACCCGCACGCGGCCACGGTGCCGCCATAGCGCAGGCTCGCGCAGACGTTGGCCAGCGTGTAGCTTCCGACGCTGTCGACTGCCGCAGCCCAGCGTTCTTTTTGCAGCGGCTTGCCGGGCGCGGACAGGGTCGCGCGTTCGACGATTTCCGTTGCGCCCAGATGCCTGAGATGTCCAGCCTCGTCGAGGCGGCCGGTCGACGCATGGACCTCGAAGCCCAGCCTGGCGAGCAGCGCGATGGCGATGCTGCCGACGCCACCGTTGGCGCCCGTCACCAGCACCGGGCCATCCGTCGGCTTCACGCCCTGCGCCTGCAGCGCCATGACGCACAGCATCGACGTGTAGCCGGCCGTCCCGATCGCCATGCACTGGCCCGCGTCGAGCCCCGCAGGCATCGGCACCAGCCAGTCGGCCTTCACGCGAGCCTGCTGCGCGAGGCCGCCCCAGTGCGATTCGCCGACGCCCCAGCCGTTGAGCACCACCGCATCGCCGACCTTGTAGCGCGCATCGCTGCTCTCGGCCACCGTGCCGGCGAAGTCGATGCCGGGCACCATCGGGAACTTGCGCACCACGGGCGACTTGCCGGTTATGGCCAGGCCGTCCTTGTAGTTGAGCGTGGAGAAGGCGACGTTGACGCGCACCTCGCCCTCGGGCAACTGCGCCTCGTCGAGCGCGGTGACGGCGGCATGGGTGGTGCCGTCATCGGCCTTGGTGAGGAGCAGTGCGTTGAATGTCATGGGTCTTCCTGAATGAGTGAGTCCGTGGGATTCGCGAGCATGCCGCAACGGCCCGATTGCTTCCACCCCAAGGGCGTGTTGCCCGCAGCGACGCATTCCTCGGGCCTGTTTTCTTTCACAATGCAGGGGGACCGTGAGGAACGCGGCGCGCGGTCGGCGCCGGCTGCAACGTGCCGCATTGTCCTGCTGGCGGGTCGCTGTGTCCCGCGGCGGACTCTTTCACGGGAGCGGGTCGCCCCCATGTTGATGGATTCACAGCCCCCACAAGGAGTGTTCCGTGTCCACAGTTCTCCAGAACCCCATCGTCCAGATCAAACCGCTCGGTTTCCCGTGGGAGACCATCGACCCGTTCCTGTTTTGCGCCTACCACGACGACGCCTACCCGCGCGGCAACGGCGACATGGCCGTCGACGATGCGCTGCTGGCCGGACGCAATCTCGGCAGCGACTTCAGCCGCAAGGACGGCTGGAGCATGTACCACGGCAACCCGGTGCCGGGCTTTCCGGGGCATCCGCACCGTGGCTTCGAGACAGTGACCATCGTGCGCAAGGGCCTGATCGACCATTCCGATTCGCTCGGTGCGGCAGCGCGCTTCGGCGGCGGCGACGTGCAATGGCTCACTGCCGGCAAGGGCATCGTGCATTCCGAGATGTTCCCGCTGCTCGACGCCAGCGCACCGAATCCGCTCGAGCTGTTCCAGATCTGGCTGAACCTGCCGGCGCGCAACAAGATGGTGGCGCCGCACTTCACCATGTTCTGGGCGGAAGACGTGCCGCGCTTCACCGCGACCGACGAGGCCGGCCGCAACACCGAGGTGGCCAGCATCGCCGGCCGCATCGGCCCGGTCGATGGCGCGCCCGGCGAGGGCGGCCCCCTGGCGCCGCCGCCCGACTCCTGGGCCGCGCAACCCGGTTCCGACCTGGCCATCTGGACCATCCGGATGGCGCCCGGCGCGCGCTGGACCCTGCCCGCCGCTACCGGCAAGGACACGCGGCGCACCCTGTACTTCTTCAGGGGTGCGTCGGTGGAAGTCGCCGGGCAGGCGGTGAACCGGCCTGCCATGATCGAACTGCGCGCGTCGGAAGAAGTCGAGCTGGCCAATGGCGATGCCAGCGTGGCCGAGTTCCTGGTGCTGCAAGGCCGCCCGATTGCCGAGCCGGTGGCGCAATACGGCCCCTTCGTCATGAACACGCAGACCGAGATCGCGCAGGCCATGCAGGACTACCGCCGCACTCAGTTCGGCGGCTGGCCCTGGCCCGACGAGGCGCCGGTTCATGGGCGCGACCCGGCACGCTTCGCCCGGCACCCCGACGGGCGCGAGGAACGGCCGGCCTGAACTTTCCTGTCCAATAGCGGCATGGAACCACTGCAAGATGTCGCGCGCCGGCTGGACGAGCTGGAGATCAAGGCCAGCTACACCGAAGACCTGCTCGACCAGCTCAACATGGTCATCTACCGGCAGCAGCAGCAGATCGACAGCCTGGTGCAGCAGGTGCTCCAGTTGCGGCAGCAAGCCCCCGACGCCGGCGGGGGCGGGCCGCGCAACCTGCGCGACGAGTTGCCGCCGCACTATTGAAATACCCGCGAGGGGGCGCACCCGGCAGCCCGGCAAAGCCGGTTCCGCGGGTGCCCACGAACAGACTTCGCAGCGCTGTCCCGGATTCAATGCACCGCAGAAGACGCTGTCATGGCGCACTGAAATGCATGAAGCGCATCGCCTCGACGTGATGCGGTCCTACAAGCAGTGGCGAAACGGCGTGCTTGGCCAGTCGGCCTTGCACGTCTACCGTGCTGCCATGACCTTGAAATTCACTGTCCGACGCCTGTCGCTGGTGCCGTTCGCGGCGTTGGCGATGGCCGGCGCGGTATCGCTGACGGCCTGCGACAACCGCACGCCAAAGGCAGATCGCGATCGCGCGCAGGTTGACGCCGCGATCGACAAGACGCGCGACGCCACCGTCGCCGCCGCCAACAAGGCCGCCGAGTTGGCCGAGAAAGCACGCGACCAGACCGTCGCGTTCGCAAAATCCCCCCAGGTGCGCCAGGACGCTGAAAAGGTGACCGAAGCCTTGAAGAATGTCGGCACGGTAGCCGCCGCGAAAGTGGACGACGCGGCCATCACCGCATCGGTGACCGCCGGGCTGGCGAAGGACGCCGAGCTGAGCGCAAAGCAAATCAGCGTTGTCACCCGGGCCGGCTCCGTCAAGCTGACCGGCCCCGCGCCCAGCGCTGAAGCCAAGGCACGCGCGAGCGACATCGCCAAGTCCGTCAGTGGCGTCGCCTCGGTCGACAACCAACTCGAAGTGCGAGCGATGTGACGCGTGGCGTCACTGCCTGGCGCTGCATCTCCCGCGGCCTAAGCCTGGGCTTGCGTCTGCGGCGGGAGAACCGCTGCCTAAGCCTGGGCTTGCGTCTGCGGCGGGAGAACCGCGTCGACCCCGGGAGACGGCGCAGTCAGCGTCAACAGAATGTCGGCATACCAGGCCAGATTGAGGCCCAGCGACTCGTCAAGTTGCAAGTCACGCGTGCTCATGTCCATGCGCGCCGAGTGCACGCCCAACAGCTTCCACGGGAGCTTGCCGCCGGCAGACGGAATGCGCATGACCACCGGTGCGCCGCTGGTACCGCGGTGCGTGCGGGCATCGGTCAGGAAATAGCCTTGTCCCTGGAAGCGAACGCCGAACGACGACGCCACCACCGCTTGCCGCACCACGGGCAAGTGGTGCACCACATCGTGAAAGCCGAGCGGAAATCCCACCACCAGCAGCACGCTGCCCACCTCCACCTCGTCGAGCGAGCGCGGCAGGTGCCCCGGCGTGAAGGCGAACATCGCGGCACCGGCGGGGATGGCCGAACGGGGGATCTCGATGGCAGCCACGTCGATCTCGCCGCCCAAGTCGCTACCTTGCCGCCAGACGCTCTTGCCGTCCGCATACAGCCACACCGAGATGGCCAGAGCGCGGGTCAGGTCGACGGCGTCGGTGTGCAGCTCGATCTCGATACGGTTCGGAAAGTGCTTGCTGGGCGCGTCGACTACCACGTGCCGGCTGGTTACGAAGAAGAGCTTGTCGTCACGCTCGAAGAAGAACCCGCTCGCGCCGGTCAGGAGCCGGTCGCCGTCGAAGGTCGTCACGCGGGCGGTGGAGAGGAGCAGCGATTCGGCCATGGGAAGACTTTCAAACGGTCGCCGCAATATCGCGCGCCCGGGGCCTATTGAACACCACAACTCAATGCCGCATACGGCGTTGCTGTCTACTGCGCCGTTTTTGCCATCGCGACAGCAAGCCGCCGGCGAGCGTGACCACCGCGAGCGCCACGACCTGCCGGACCAGCGCCTGCGTGGCCTGGTCGAGCCGTCTCGCGACTTCGCATTGCGTTTCGGTGGTGCGCGCCAGCGCCTCGCCGTCGACGCATGGCGCGCCGGGCTGCGCCACGACATCGGTGCCGGCCGCGGCGACAGCGGCAGCATGTTCCGTCGCCGCCAGCGCCTTGGCGCCGGCCACCGACCCGTGCGCACCCGCATAAACCTTGGTGAATTCCGCGCCGAGCAGGAATATCTGCGCCGCGTAGTAGACCCAGGCCAGCAGCACGACCACCGAGCCAGCCGCCGCGAACGTCTGGCTGATTCCGCTCTTGCCGAGATACAGCCCGATCAGCGCCTTGCCGAACTCGAACAGCACCGCCGTCACCGCCGCCCCGATCCAGACGTCGCGCCAGGTGATCGGCGCGGTCGGCATGAACTTGAAGATCATCGCGAACAGCAGCGTGCTGACCACCAGCGAGATCAGCATGTTGACGGCCTGGAGCAACGCTTCCCAGCCGGGCATCAGGCCGCCGGTCCAGCGGCCGACCGCGGCCACGCCGGCGCTGACCAGCAGCGACACCATCAGCAGGAAGGCCAGGCCAAGGATCAGACCGAACGACAGCACTCGCGCACGCAGCAATGCCCAGAGGCCGGTCGGCTTGTCCGCCGCGGGCACGTGCCAGATGCGGTCGAGCGCGCTCTGCAATTCGGCGAACACGGTGGTCGCGCCGACGATAAGCACGACGGTGCTGATCAACCCGGCCACCATGCCGCTGTGCGGATCGCTGGCGCTGCGCACCAGCGCCTGCACGGTGAGCGCGCCTTCCTCCCCGATCGCGCCGCTCAACTGGCCGACGATCTCGCCCTGCACCGCGTCGCGCCCGAACAGCGCGCCCGCAATTGCGATCACGATCACCAGCAGGGGCGCCAGAGAGAACATCGTGTAGTACGAAATCGCAGCGCCCATGCTCGGCGCAAAGTCGTCGGACCAGGCGCTGACGGCGCTGCGGCACAGGTCGAACAGTTGCTTCGGGCTCATGGGTCACCTCCGTGCCGCGCACTGCGTTGCGGCGCCTTTGGGCGGCCGGGCGACGCCTGTCGGTCATCCGGCCGTTTGGATGAGCGCACTGTCGCGCGCGGCCATGCGTCCTGCCGTGCGCCAAACCGGAATTCACAGGTAGTCCAAATTCGCGGGCCACGGGCGCGACAGCGGCGATGAGCGGCATCGTCTAGATTCGGGGCACGTCGCCGCCGGCGGCAGCATCCACAACCAACGGAGCCAGGTTCACATGATCCACGTCGTCGCCATCATCACCGCCAAGGCCGGCCAGCGCGCCCAGGTCCTCGAAGCCTTCGCCGCCAACCGCCCGGCCGTGCTGGCCGAAGCCGGTTGCATCGAATACAACGCGACCATCGACGCCGAAGGCATGCCGCCGTCACGCGGCACGATGGGCGCCGACACCTTCGTCGTGGTCGAGAAATGGGAGACGCTGGACGCGCTCAAGGCGCATGCCGCGGCGCCGCACATGGCGGCCTATGGCGCGAAGACGAAAGACCTGCTGGAGAGCCGTGTCATCCACGTGCTGCAGCCCGTCTGATCAACTCTTCGCCGGCGTCGGCAGCGTCGTGAGGAACAGGTGCAGCGCCTGCATGTCGGTGTCGCTGATCTTGCCGAGCGAATCGAAAGGCATCACCTTCACGGCCGTGCCGTCGGCGCGCTTGCCGGTGCGGAACAACTGGATCAGGCTGGCGGCGTCGGGGTAGCGGGGCATCACCGAGCCCTCGCCGATTGCGAGACGAGCGGCCGGCGGCCAGTCGGGCGGGCCGCCCTCGATCTTGCCGCCGGCCAGCGTCGCGCCATGGCAGCCGAGGCACATGTTCGCCACATACGCGCCGTGTTCCCGCGTCACTGCCTGCGCCACGGGTTGCGTGGGCGGCAGCGTGTGATCGATCTTCGCGGCCGCGTCCCGGATCATCCCGTAGCCATAGAGCACACGCACCGGCACCGGGAGCTCCAGCACCGCGGCGCCGCCTTCCGCCGGCGGCATCGAACGGATGTACGCGACCAATGAAGCCAGGTCGTCATCGGTGTAGCGGTTGTAGTCCTCGCTCGGCATGATCATCAGTGGACGGCCTGCCGGATTGACGCCATGGCGAATCGACCGCACCCAGTCGCCCGGCTGGTAGGCGGCGGTCACGCTGCCCGGCCCCGGGCCGATGTGCGGGCCGATGACGCGAATGCCGTTCTTCGGGTCGTCGATGAAGACGCGCCCACCGCCGTTCGCGCCGTGGCAATCGACGCAACCGCGCGAGGAGAACAGGTACTGGCCGCGCGCAACGGCAGCCGCGTCGTCGCGCAACGCCACGGCCTGCACCGGGACGTCGAGCTTGCGCTCCATCCTGCGCTGCGCAAGCTGAAGGCCCAGCCAAACCGCCGCAATGGCCAGCGCCACCAGCAACAACAGGACCATGATGATCCGGCGCAGCCATTTTTTAGTGGAGAGTGACATCGGCGCGGCCCTCGCTCTGAATGAAAACGCGAATGCTTGCGGGGATTTCGCGCGGCGTCACTCGCCGCAGGTGCCAAAAAAAAGCGCGCCTGTCGCCAGGCGCGCATTTCGTGTGAAGCGGGCTTGGGGTCGGAAGGCTTACTTCGCCACCACGCGCACCATTTCGAGCACCTTGTTCGAGTAGCCCCATTCGTTGTCGTACCAGCTCACGACCTTGACGAAGGTGCCGTCGAGCGCAATGCCGGCTTCGGCGTCGAACACCGAGGTGCGCGGCTCGCCACGGAAGTCGGTGGAGACGACCTTGTCCTCTGTGTAGCCGAGCACGCCCTTGAGCGCGCCTTCGGATTGGCTCTTCATCTCGGCGCAGATCTCGGCGTAGGTGGCAGCCGTTTCGAGCTCGACGACCAGGTCGACCACCGACACGTCGGAGGTCGGCACGCGGAAGCTCATGCCGGTCAGCTTCTTGTTGAGCGATGGAATCACCACGCCTACGGCCTTGGCCGCGCCGGTGCTCGACGGGATGATGTTCTCGAGGATGCCGCGACCGCCGCGCCAGTCCTTGTTGCTCGGGCCGTCCACGGTCTTCTGCGTCGCGGTGGCGGCGTGCACGGTGGTCATCAGGCCGCGCTTGATACCCCACTTGTCGTGCAGCACCTTGGCCACGGGTGCCAGGCAGTTGGTGGTGCAGCTGGCGTTGCTGATGATGGCTTCGCCCTTGTAGGTGCTGTCGTTGACGCCGTAGACGAACATCGGCGTGTCGTCCTTGCTCGGTGCGGACATCACGACCTTCTTGGCGCCCGCGTCGATGTGCTTCTGGCCGGTTTCCTTGGTGAGGAACAGGCCGGTGGCCTCGACCACGATGTCGGCGCCGATGTCGCTCCACTTCAGGTTGGCCGGGTCGCGCTCCTGCGTCAGGCGGATCTTCCGGCCGTTGACGACGAGCGTGTTGCCCTCGACCGACACTTCGCCCTTGAAGCGGCCATGCACGGAGTCGTACTGCAGCATGTAGGCCAGGTATTCGGGCTCGAGCAGGTCGTTGATGCCGACCACTTCGATGTCCTTGAAGTTCTGCACGGCCGCACGAAACACCATGCGCCCGATGCGGCCGAAGCCGTTGATACCGATCTTGATTGCCACAGATAGCTCCTAGAGTTGCTTGAAAAGGGTTACTTCGCGAGCACGGCGCGAACCGTGTCCGCCACGTTGTCTGGCGTGAAGCCGAAGTGCTTGAACAGTGCGCCCGCCGGGGCCGACTCGCCGAAGGTGTCGATGCCGACGACCGCCGCGCAGCCGTATTTCCACCATCCGCCGGTCACGCCCATTTCGACCGCGATGCGCGGCAGGCCGGCCGGCAGCACGGCCTTCTTGTAGGCCGTGGACTGGCGGTCGAAAACCGTCGTGCTGGGCATGGAGACCACGCGGACAGCGATCTTCTGCTCGGCGAGCAGCTTCTGCGCCGCGACAGCGTGCTGCACCTCGGAGCCGGTCGCGATCAGGACCGCCTGCGCCTTCTTCTTCAGGCCGACGTCCGCCGGCTCGCTGAGCACATAGGCACCCTTGCTGATGTCGGCCAGGTCCTTCTTGGCCGAGTAGGCGAGGTTCTGGCGCGACAGCAGCAGCGCGCTCGGGCGGCCCTGCGTCTGCAACGCGACGGCCCAGGCCACCGCCGTCTCGGCCGTGTCGCCCGGACGCCAGACGTCGAGGTTCGGGATCAGGCGCAGCGAGGCCGCATGCTCGATCGACTGGTGCGTCGGGCCGTCTTCGCCCAGGCCGATGGAATCGTGCGTGAACACGTGGATGATGCGACGCTTCATCAGCGCGGCCATGCGGATCGCATTGCGGCTGTAGTCGCTGAAGGTGAGGAAGGTGCCGCCGTAGGGGATGTAGCCGCCGTGCAGCGCCACGCCGTTCATGATCGCGGCCATCCCGAACTCGCGCACGCCGTAGTTGATGTGGCGGCCGATCTGGCCGTGCGCGGGCTCGGCACCGCTCGTGGTGCTGTCGGGGCAGGGCTCGTCCTCGGCGCCCTGGTCGGGCTGCTCCACCGGCGCGGTCATCACGACGTCGCCGTTGGCATCGAAGCGCAAGGCCGGCGTGCTCTTGGTGTTGGTGAGGTTCGAGCCGGTGAGGTCGGCGCTGCCGCCGAGCATCTCGGGCAGGGCGGCGGTGAAGAACTCCAGCGCAATCTGCGATGCCTTGCGCGAGGCCACTGTCTCGGCCTTGGTGTCGGCCGACACCACGGTGTCGAACGCGACCTGGTTGAAGTTGGCCGGCAGGTCGCCCTTCATGCGGCGGGTGAAGTCCGCGGCAAGTTCGGGATGGGCGGCGCTGTAGGCGGCGAAACGCTCGTTCCAGGCCGCTTCTTCCTTGGCGCCGCGGTCCTTGGCGTCCCAGTCGGCGTACGCTTCCGCGGGAACCTCGAAGGCCGGATACGGCCAGCCAAGCGCTTCGCGCGTCAGCTTGATTTCTTCCGCGCCCAGCGGTTCGCCGTGGGCCTTGGCCGTGTTGGCGCGGTTCGGGCTGCCCTTGCCGATCTGCGTCTTGCAGACGATCAAGGTGGGCTGGTTGGCGCTGGCGCCGTGCGTCTTGGCTTCGGCGATGGCTTTCGACACTTCATTGGCGTCGTTGCCTTCGATCGGGCCGATCACATGCCAGCCGTAGGCCTTGAAGCGTTCCGCGGTGTTGTCGATGAACCAGGGCTTGACCTGGCCGTCGATGCTGATGCCGTTGTCGTCATACATCGCGATCAGCTTGCCGAGCCGCCAGGCGCCGGCGATGGCGCAGGCTTCGTGGCTGATGCCTTCCATCATGCAGCCGTCGCCGAGGAACACGTAGGTGTGGTGGTCGACGATGTCATGCCCGCTGCGATTGAACTCGCTGGCCAGGAGCTTCTCGGCGAGCGCAAAGCCGACGGCGTTGGCGATGCCCTGGCCGAGCGGCCCGGTCGTCGTTTCCACGCCCGGGGTCACGTCGACTTCGGGGTGCCCCGGCGTCTTGCTGTGCAGTTGGCGGAAGTGCTTGAGTTGCTCGATCGGCAGGTCGTACCCGGCGAGGTGCAGCACGGCGTATTGCAGCATCGAGGCGTGGCCGTTCGACAGGATGAAGCGGTCGCGATTGGCCCAGTGCGGGTTGCTCGGGTTGAACTGCAGGTGTTCGCCCCAGAGCGCGACAGCCATGTCGGCCATGCCCATCGGCGCACCCGGGTGACCCGAGTTGGCGGTTTGCACGGCGTCCATTGCCAACGCGCGGATCGCGTTGGCCATCAGGGCTTGGTTGGCCATTTGGGAAGGCTTTCGAGGAGGGGGATTGGGGGGAGCCCGCGATTTTAGCGAACGAGCCCCCCGGGCCCGGCGCGATGGGCTGCTAGAGTGCCGCGCATGCACGGCCTGCACCTTACCGCCGACCTTCAGGATTGCCAATGCGAATCACATTGGCTGCTCGACGCCGAGGCGCTGGGCGCTGCCTGCGTCGAAGCCGTCGAGGGGGCGGGTCTGCAGGGCGTGGCCCGGCTTTCCCACACATTTCCATCGACGGCACAGGGCGTGGGCGGCGTCACGGCCACGGTGCTGCTCGCCGAGTCGCACCTGTGCATCCACACTTGGCCCGAGCAGGGCGCGGTCACGCTCGACGTCTACGTCTGCAACTTCGGCGGCGACCATTCGGCCAAGGCGCATGACCTGATGGCCGCCCTGCTGGCGCTGTTCAAGCCGGGGCATGTCGAGCGCCATGCCATCACGCGGGGCAGCCTGAGGACGGTGAACGCGTGAGCGCAGTGCCGGGCCGCCCCAAACAAGCTCGCACCGCAGTGCGAAACACGGAGGTTACCCAATGAGCGGCGCCGCGATCACCACCAAGGCGATGATCCTGGCCGCCGGCCGCGGCGAGCGGATGCGACCCCTGACCGACGTCACGCCCAAGCCCATGCTGGAAGTGCTCGGCAAGCCGCTGATGCAGTGGCCGATGGACGCGCTGAAGGCGGGCGGCTTCTCCGACTTGGTAGTGAACACGGCCTGGCTCGGCGACCAGATTTCCGACCACTTCGGCCCCTCTATCACCTACTCGCACGAGGGACGCGACTTCGGCGGGGCGCTGGAGACGGTAGGCGGCATCGTGCGTGCGCTGCCGATGCTCGGCGACGTCTTCTGGGTCGCGGCCGGCGACGTGTATGCACCCGACTTCCGCTTCACGCAAGAGGCGGTCAGCCGCTTCAAGGCCGGGGGCATGCTGGCGCACCTGTGGCTGGTGCCGAACCCGGCCCACAAGCCGCGCGGGGATTTCGGCCTCGACGCGCAGGGCCGGGCACTGAATCAAGCCGACGAGACGTACACCTTTTCGACGATCGCCCTCTACCGCGCGGCCATGTTCATGCCGCCTTGGTGCGCCATCCCCGCCGGCAATCCGCTGGGCGCGAAGGCCGCGCTGGCGCCACTCCTGCGCCTGGCGATGGTTGCGGGCCGCGTCAGCGCCGAGCTCTACACCGGCGCCTGGGCCGACGTCGGCACGCCGGAGCGCCTCGCGCAGTTGAACGCCATCGAAAAACGGCCCGCCTGAAGAACGGGCCGTCGAGAAGTTGCGCTGGCCATGCACTTTCAAAACTAAACTGGCGTGCTGCAGCGCAACAAGCGCTTGTTACAGACCTGTGGCATCGTTTGGGCATGACTTCGACTCTTTATTCAGACCGCCGCTCCCGCCTCGCCGCCCAATTGGGCGCGGACGGAATTGCCGTGATCCCCACCGCGCCGGAACACGGCCGAAATCGCGACAGCGATTACCTGTATCGACACGACAGTTACTTTTTCTACCTCACCGGGTTCTCCGAACCCAACGCCTGCCTGGTCTTGACGGGTGACGGCGCCAGCACGCTTTTTTGTGCGCCCAAGGATCTGGAGCGCGAAATCTGGGACGGCTACCGTCTGGGGCCGGACGCCGCACCTATGGCGCTCGGCGTCGATCAGGCTTACGCGATCGGCGAGCTCGACAATCGGCTGCCGAAACTGCTGGAAAACCGTTCGGTCGTCTGGTATCCGTTCGCCACGCACAAGGGGCTGGAATCGCGCATCGATGGCTGGCTGTCGTCGGTGCGGGCTCGGGTGCGCTACGGCGCGTTGTGCCCCGAGGAGCAGCGCGATTTGTGCGGACCCATGGACGAGATGCGCCTGGTAAAGGACGCGCACGAGCAGGACACGATGCGCCGCGCCGCGCAGATCAGCGCCCGCGCCCACGTCCGCGCCATGCAGCTCAGCGCCCGCATGCTGCGCGAGGGACAGGACGTGCGCGAATACCACCTCGACGCCGAACTGCTGCATGAATTCCGCCGGGGCGGCTCACAGTACCCGGCCTACGGCTCCATCGTCGCGGCAGGCGCCAATGCCTGCGTGCTCCACTACCGCGCCGATGCCGCGCCGGTGCGCGACGGCGAGCTGGTTCTGATCGACGCTGGCTGCGAACTCGACGGCTATGCCAGCGACATCACCCGCACCTTCCCGGCCAACGGCAAGTTCACCGGCCCGCAGCGCGCGTTGTACGACCTGGTGCTGGCCAGCCAGGACGCGGCGGTGGCGGCGACGAAGGCCGGAGCGCGCTTCACGGACCCGCACGATGCCACCGTGCGCGTGCTTTCGCAGGGCATGCTCGACGTCGGTCTGCTCGACGCCAACAAGGTCGGCAGCGTGGACGACGTGATCGAGCAGCGCGCCTACTTCCCCTTCTACATGCACCGCACAGGCCACTGGCTCGGCATGGACGTACACGACTGCGGCAGCTACGTGGAGCCCACGCAGGTCGGCGAGGTGAGCGAGCGCAAGGACCCGCTGTCCAACGAGATCATCAAGAACCGCCCCAGCCGCATCCTGCACGCGGGCATGGTGCTGACCATCGAGCCCGGCATCTACGTGAGGCCGGCCGAGGGCGTGCCGGAGCAGTTCCACAACATCGGCATCCGTATAGAGGACGACGCGATCGTCACGGCCACCGGCTGCGAATTGATCTCGCGCGGCGTGCCGGTGAAGGCGGACGAGATCGAAGCGTTGATGCGCTGAGCCCGAAACCCATGGGCGACCGCATTTCTATGATCATCCCCGACCAGGCGGGCGGGGTGATGGACTACGCCAACGTGATGGCCGAGCGCATGGGCGACGCGCGCGTACTGACCTACCGCAAGGACTTGAACGTCGACGGCGATGTCGTGCTCCTGCATGTGAGCGGCTATGGCTACTCCCGCTACGGCGCGCCGTTCCACCTGCTGTCCTGGGTTCGCAGGAACAAGCCGCGCATGAAGCGCTTCGGCGTCTTCATGCACGAGGCCTACGCCACCAGCAACCGCATCACCTCCTCGGTGTTCTGGGTGTGGCGGGCGCAGCGCCACGTCGCGAGCCAACTGGCGAAGCATTCCGATTTCTGGATCTCCAACACGACGAAGGTCCATGCCTGGCTGGAGACGCAGGCGGGCGACCTGCCGCACCTGTGGATGCCGGTGTTTTCCAACATCGGCGAACTTGCCGGCTTGACAGGCATCTCCAGGAACAAGGCGCTGGTCGTGTTCGGCAGCGAGCCTGTGCGGACCGGCACCTGGCGTGCAGCCGGCGAGGCGCTGTTTCGCTGGGCCAAGGCAAGCGGCATCGCACTCCACGACATCGGCTCGCCGTTGCGCGACGCGGAAGTGGCCGCATTGCTGCAGACCCACGGCGTGATCGCCCACGGACGCCTGCCACCGGACGCCGTCCAGCAGGCGTTCGGCAAGGCGACCTACGGCCTCGTCGCGTACTCGCCTCATGACGTCGCCAAGAGCGGCATCTTCGCGGCCTATTGCGCGCATGGGCTGGTGCCGGTGCTGCTGTCCGAGAACACCGGCAACTACGACGGGCTCGAAAGCGGCGTGCACTACCTGAAGGGCATTCCCACGACGGACCCGGGTCCCGCGGATGTCGTACGCATCTCGCAGGCTGCATTCGACTGGTATCAGGGTCATTCGGTCGGCGCATGTGTCGCCGCTGTTGACGCGCTGCTGCGTCCGGAGGCCCCTCACCGCTGAATGGCAAGCGCGGCCAGGTGCCCTCGCGTGAACGCTTCCTCGAAGATCGAATAGCCCGACCAGTCGGCATGCGCGAACAGGAGTCGCCCGCGCGACGGTGCCTGCGGGCCGATGCGGTCCAGCAGGCCAGGCGTGGGCATCGCCATCGCATGGCCATAGCGGGTGATGTCGATGCGCGTGGCCTTGCTTCGCACGTCGGGATGCGGCACCGAGAGTTCGGCGAGCACGTCGTCGCGCCAGCCGGTCCATGGACGATCCAGCAGGAGCCGGCGCCCATCGCCACTGTCGTAGCTGCTCGGGCCAAGCGGTCGGTACCAGCTCAGCACGGTAGGGCCAGGCGTCGGGTCCAGTGATTGGTGCTGCGCGTCGACATAGCCGAGCCCGCGGGTGCCGAAGAGCACGTTGTCCCAGCTCGGCGCGGCACCGGGCCGGTCGGCGAGGGGCGCGCGCAAGTGCATGTTGGCGACCAGCCAGGGAGCGTACTTCACAGTCGCTGCGGCATTGCGCAAGACCTCGGGCGGGTTTTCGACCACGCGCGCCGCGATGAAGACGGGCAGCGCGACCACGCAGTGCTCGGCCTGCCAGCGCACCATCGATCGAGACACCACGTCGAACGCATCGACCTCGACACCGCTGCGCGTTTCGGCAATGCGTGTGACGACCTGGCCGGGCTTGATTCGATCACCGAGCGGCTGCGCCATCCGGCGCGTCAGCCAACCGTTACCCTCGGGCCAGGTCAACACGGCATCGCGCTCCGCGTTGTCATCACCTGGCGCATGAAAGCCATGCCGACTCGCGAAGTAGTGAATGCCGGCCCAGGCCGAGACATGCGCCGCACCCGCGCCGTAGTCGTCGCGGCAGCAGTAGTCGAGGTACCAGCGCAGATGCGGCTCGTCGAGCCCCTCCTGGTCGAGCCACGTCGCGAACGGCATGGCGTCGAGCGCCCTCAGTGTCGGCGTGAGCGGCGCGCGCAACGTCGGTATGACGAAGCGGGCCGCTGTCTGCAGCGCCCCCACGCGCTGCGCAAACAGGCTGTACTGCGCGAGCGCGGTGGCGCCCACGCCCTGCACAGGCAGCAAGCCATCGTGCCACTCGCCTTCGAAGAAGATGCGCTCCTGCGGGCTGTGGCAGAGGTGCCGCTCGTCGTACTGCCAGCGCCCGGCCACGCGTTGGCGCAAGCCGAGTTCCTCGAGCAGGTCCTGCACCTCGTGGGCGTCGTTGCCGGGCACCGGCAGGTAGTGCGCGCCGAGCGGGCAAGTCAGCCCGTTGACCGTGCCGCCGCGGCTGTTGCCGCCGGGCGTGTCCTCGAGTTCGAGCAGCGCGAAGTCCTCGATGCCCGACAGGCGCAATGCGCGCGCCGCCGCAAGTCCCGACACTCCGCCGCCCGCAATCAGAACGCGCGTGCGTCGCGCCTGCGAGGGCGTCGTGCCGCGCACGAGGTCGTCGCGCAATGCATGCCCGCGCGCCACATCGATGCCGGTGAAGCCGCCTTCGATGGTTGCGGAGGGCGAATTGCATCCGCCCAGCGCAAACGCTGCGCTACCGGCAGCCAGGAACTCGCGACGCTTCAATGGGCGACCACCTTGCCCCACTCCTGTTCATAGGTGGTCACCAAGATCTGGTTCGACAGCCGATTCACTTCCGTCGGCACGCGCGCCATGTCCTTCGGAAAATCGAACAGCAGCGGCATCGTCTGCGGCGTGAGGAAGCGCAGCCCCTCCGGCAATGCATCGGGCAGGCGATAGGGCCGGCGGCTCGCAACGATGTAGCCCCATTCGCCAAAACTCGGCACGTGCGCGTGGTACGGCGTGGCGATCAGCCCGACCGATTCGATGGTCGTCGCCACGGTCCAGAAGCTCTTGCGCGCGACCAGCGGCGAGGTGGTCTGGATCACCGCATAGCCGCTGGCCGACAGGCGCTTGTCGAGCAGCGCGTAGAAGGCATTGGTATAGAGCTTGCCGATCGCGAAGTTGGTCGGGTCGGGAAAGTCGACGACGATGACGTCGAACAGGTCACCGGCCGCTGCGCGTGGTTCGCTTCCCGTCAAAGGGGCGCGCGCATCTTGGGTCGGCCCGCCGCTGCGCGGGTCTGCGCCCGTTTGCTGCAGCCACTGGAACGCATCTGCGTTGACGATCTTCACCTTCGGCGATTTCAGCGACCCGTCGTTCAACGCCGCCAGCGTCTCGTGCTCGGTGAACAACTTCGTCATGTTCGGATCGAGCTCGACCAGCGTGACCTGCTCCACCGACGGGTACCTGAGGATCTCCCGCACCGCCATGCCGTCGCCACCCCCCAGCACCGCCACCTTCTTCGGCGCGCCGTGCGCCGCCATGACCGGATGCACCAGCGCTTCGTGGTAGCGGTATTCGTCGCGTTCGGCAAATTGCAGGTTGCCGTTGAGGAACAGCCGATGCCCGAGCTGCCCGCGCGTGACCACGATGCGCTGGTACGGCGAGGTCGCGCTGAACACGATGTGGTCCTGGTAGAACTTGTCCTCCGCGACGGTCGTGATGTGGTCCGCGCCCACGAACGCCGCGCCGATCGCCGCCAGCGTCAGTGCACAAGCCACCCCGTGCGACACCACGCGCCGCAACTCATGCCGGAACAACCAGAGTGCCCAGACGGCAACGGCGGCGTTCATGAAGCCAAACAGCAGGCCGGTGCGGATCATGCCGAGCTGCGGCACCAGCAGCAGCGGAAACGCGATCGACACAGCCAGCGCGCCCAGGTAGTCGAAGGTCAGCACCTGTGACACCAGGTCCTTGAGTTGCACGTTGCGCTTGAGGATGCGCATGACGAGTGGAATCTCCAGCCCGACCAGCGTGCCGACCACCATCACCAGCCCATACAACAGCAACCGGAACGCGCCGGGGAGCCAGGCATTCGCCATGAACAGGAGCGCCGGCAACGCGCCACCCACCAGCGCCACCAGCAACTCGATGCGCAGGAAATGCGCCGGCAGTTGTCGCTCGAGATAACGCGAAAGCCACGAGCCCACGCCCATCGCGAAGAGATAGGTGCCGATGATGGTGCTGAACTGCAGCACCGAATCGCCGAGCAGGTACGAGCTCAGCGCTGCGGCAGTCAGTTCGTACACCAGCCCGCAGGCCGCGATGACGAACACGCTGGCCAGCAACGCGATCTCGACCGGCCGCGCGCCGGCGATGGCCCGCGCGGGCGGAGACACGACGCTCACGACAGCGTCAATGAATCGCCGCCGCGACGATCACGCAAATGCCCAGGCTCATCGCAGCGACCACGAGCCCCAGCGCCATGTTCTGTTTCTCGACGATCTCACGCCACAGGTCGTACGGCGTGATCTTGTCGATGATCAGGAACGCGACCCAGAACACCATGACGCCGATCACGGCATACAGGAGCGAGCCGAGGATGACGCCCGGTTTCAGCCATTCAAATCCCATGGGGACCTCCAGTCAAAGTCATTTCATTTATGCCCACCGCCACTCGAGAAACCGCCCGATGACCCCCCTGAACTGCGGTAGCCGCCCCCCGACGAACTGCTGCAGGTGCTCAGGATGATCAGCAGGATGAGGATGATCACCACGATCAGGATGATGGTGCCGCAGCCCAGGCTCGACGCGGCGCTCACCGGCGACGCGTCATTGCGCTTGAACATCTCCTTCTTCGCGTCGAGCTTGAACGCCGCCGCGACGGCGGCGCTGTCGAGCTTGTCGCCAGACGACCAGGTCAGCTCATTGGGCGAGCGCTCCATCGACAGCAGGCTGTTCCCGCTGGCGAAATCCCGGTTGAAGGTGGTCTGCCCGCGTTCGACTTTCCAATAGAACTCGCCGGCTACGTAGGTGGTTTCGGCGTTATACGCGTACTGCTGCTGGTAGCGCTTGCCGAGATAGGTGGCGGTCGCGCCGCTCTCGGCCATGGTTGGCGCGCCGGTCGTCGGCTGGACCATGCTCCAGCCGTCTTCGGCGTCGACCAGGAAGCTGAAGCCCCGTTTCTTGTTGAACAGCAGGTATTCGTCCCAGCCGAAATGCTCGTCATCGCCGGGCGCGTTGCCCATGCGGTGCTGAAAGCCGACCACCTGCCACTGCGCGCCCTGCAGTTGGCCCAGCGTGCCGAGCGCGATCAGTGGACGCACCGGCTCGTCCTGCTCGACGTGCTTCAGCTCGCCGCCGATGCCTTGGGTCAGGTCGATGATGCTGTGGCAGCTGCCGCAGGTGATGCTCTTGCTGCTCTCGAAGTTGACGGTGACCGGCACGCCGCAATTCGGGCAGTTGAAGCCGCGGCCTTTCTCGTCCTTCGCCGATTCGTCGCGCAGTCCGGTGAGCTTCAGGTCTTCGAGTCGAACCGCGCGGCCGAGGTAGGCGCCTGGCGGGTTGGCGCCGTAGTCCAGGCTCAGCACCAGTCCCTTGTCGCTGCGCAGCTCGACCACCGCGAAAGGCCGCCCCAATTCGGGCAGTTTCGGCAGTTCGCCTTGCGCCGACACCAGTTGCACCTGCTCGTTGGAGGCAACCGTGTAGTTCTCGCCGTTGATGGCGGTGGTCGCGCCGACGCGCAGCGCGGAGACTGGCGGTGCGGCGTGCCGCAGCGCCAGCGGCAGCGAGAAGACGAACGCGCCGTTGTCCTCGCTCAGGGTCCCGGTGCGGTCGCTGTCGAGTGCGGCAATCCACTCGGTCCAGCGTCCACCGGCATAGCTGTACTGCAGTCGGCCGACCAGCGTGAAGGGCTTGTCCTGGATGCGGCCAGCCGCGAACAATTGCAGCGGGCTGAAGTCATCGAACAGCTCGGCCATCTTGCCGATCCGTGCCAGCGTCTCGCCCTGCCGCACCACGGTGCTCTGGCAATACGGGCAGACGGCAAAGGTCGACTGCGCCGAACGGAACTCGACCGGCGCGCCGCAGCCGGGGCAGGGCGCCCGATAGGCGCGCTGGCTCTCCTCAGCCATGGTGCGCGCAAGCGCCGCGTTTCAATTCCAGGAATACCGCGGAGCCGGCTTTGCCGGGCCGCCGGTATTGTCCCCGGCAGGGGGCGGGAGGAGCGCACGAAGTGCGCGGAGCCTGGGGGGGAGCAACACACTTTCCGGACCGCTGGCAATGCGCCCGGCAGGGGGCGAGGGAAGCGCCACGCAGAGCGCGTAGCCTGCGGGCAAGCAACATCTCTACACCAGCTTCTTGAGCAATTCCGCCTTCTTGGCGTCGAATTCTTCCTGCGTCAGGATCCCCTTGGATTTGAGTTCGCCGAGTTTTTCGAGCGTGGTCATCACATCGGCCGCGCTGACCACTGCCACCACCGGTTGTGCCACCGCCGCGCCGGCAGCCGCGGCGGCGTTGGCGTTCGGGTTCAGGCCTTGCGAAAGGTTCTGCGCCAGCACCTGCCCCAGTGCCACGCCGGCCCCCAGCCCCATCGCATCGCCCGCGATGCCTCCACCATGCGCCGCGCCTTCCGCAAACTTCGGAATCGCCTGCGCCGTCTGGTACTGCATGAACTTGCCCATGTCGTTGCCGACCATGCCCATGCCGATTTTCTGGTCGAGGATCTTCTGCAGTTCCTCGGGCAGCGACACGTTCTGCACGGTGATGTTCTCGAGCTTGATGCCGATCTTGGCGAACTCGGGCACCAGTTGCGTGGCCAGCGCCGTCGCAAACTGGATCTGGTTGGCCGCAAGGTCAAGGAAGGGCACGCCGCTGGACGCGATCGCATTGCTGATGTTTTGCAGCACCAGGCCGCGCAGTTGACCGTCGAGATCGGCCACCGTGTAGACATCCCGCGTGCCCGAGATCTCGGTATGGAACAGCTTGGCATCGCCGATCCGGAACGAATAGTTGCCGAAGGCGCGAATGCGCACCGCACCGAAGTCCTTGTCGCGCACGGTGATCGGCTGCGGCGTGCCCCACTTCTGGTCGACCTGCTGGCGCGTGCTGAAGAAGTAGACGTCGCTCTTGAACGGGGACTCGAACAGCTTGTCCCAGTTCTTCAGGTAGGTCAGCACCGGCAGCGTCTGCGTCGTGAGCTTATACAGGCCGGGGCCGAACACGTCGGCCACCTTGCCCTCATTGACGAACACCGCAACCTGCGACTCGCGCACCGTGAGCGAGGCGCCGTTCTGGATTTCCATCTCCGCCATCGGGAAGCGCCAGGCCAGCGTGCCGTCGCCGGTCTCGGTCCACTGGATGATGTCGATGAACTGCTTCTTGATGAAATCCATCAGGGCCATGGTTGCTCCTCGGGAATGTGCTTCTGCGGCGGGATATTGCCACATCGGCATCCCGGCATGCGCCGATTTCATGCCCCTGCATCGCGGGTCCGCCTGCATGCAGGCCGAGGTCTACAATCGCGCCCCCAATGAACAATGTCGCCTGCGGCTTATTGCGTGTGCCCAGCGACTGCAGGAGCCAGGTGTCCATGTCCGATTCCCCCTCGACCACCACTGCCCCCAGCGCTGAAGACAAGCGCGCCGAACTGCGCCGCGCCGCACTCGAATACCACGAGTTCCCGGTCCCCGGGAAGATCGCCATCGCCGCGACCAAGCAGATGCTCAACCAGCGCGACCTGTCGCTGGCTTACTCCCCCGGCGTTGCGGCGCCTTGCGAGGAAATCGTCAAGGACCCGGCCAACGCCTACAAGTACACCTCGCGCGGCAATCTGGTCGGCGTCATCAGCAACGGCACCGCCGTGCTAGGCCTGGGCGACATCGGCCCGCTGGCTTCCAAGCCGGTGATGGAAGGCAAGGGCG
The DNA here is from genome assembly GCF_037889915.1 of Variovorax humicola. Taxonomy (NCBI): domain Bacteria; kingdom Pseudomonadati; phylum Pseudomonadota; class Betaproteobacteria; order Burkholderiales; family Comamonadaceae; genus Variovorax; species Variovorax humicola. Next base: position 149,132 of record NZ_JBBKZV010000003.1, read on the forward strand.
TGCTGTTCAAGAAGTTCGCCGGCGTCGACGTATTCGACATCGAGATCGACGAGAAGGATCCGGTCAAGCTCGTCGAGGTCATCGCCGCCCTGGAGCCGACCTTCGGCGCCATCAACCTCGAGGACATCAAGGCCCCGGACTGCTTCTACGTCGAGCGCGAGCTGCGCAAGCGCATGAGGATCCCGGTGTTCCACGACGACCAGCACGGAACCGCCATCACGGTCGCGGCGGCCATGGTCAACGGCCTCAAGGTCGCCGGCAAGGACATCGCCAAGGTCAAGCTCGTCGCCTCCGGCGCCGGCGCCGCGGCACTGGCCTGCCTGAACCTGCTGCTCAAGGTCGGCCTGAAGCGCGAGAACGTCTTCGTGACCGACCTCGCCGGCGTGGTCTACGAAGGCCGCGAGGAGCTGATGGACGACGACAAGCGCCAGTACATGCAGAAGACCGACATGCGCAAGCTGTCGGAAGTCATCGCAGGCGCGGACGTGTTCCTTGGCCTCTCGGCGGGCGGCGTGCTGAAAGCCGACATGGTCAAGAAGATGGCGCCCCGCCCGGTCATCTTCGCGCTGGCCAACCCCAATCCCGAGATCGCGCCCGAAGACGCCCACGCCGTGCGCGACGACGTGATCATGGCCACCGGCCGCACCGACTACCCGAACCAGGTCAACAACGTCCTGTGCTTCCCGTACATCTTCCGCGGCGCACTCGACTGCGGCGCGACCACGATCACCGACGAGATGGAGATCGCCGCCGTCCACGCGATTGCCGAGCTCGCGCAGGCCGAGCAGAGCGAGCGCGTGGCCGCGGCCTATGCCGGTGAAAAACTCAGCTTCGGCCCCGAGTACCTGATCCCCAAGCCCTTCGACCCGCGCCTCATGATGAAGATCGCGCCGGCCGTGGCCAAGGCGGCTGCGGACAGCGGCGTGGCGCAGCGCCCGATCCAGGACATGGACGCCTACCGCGACAGGCTGCAAAGCTTCGTCTATGCCTCCGGCACCGCGATGAAGCCGATCTTCGACGCGGCCCGCCGCGCGACCCGCAATCGCGTGGCCTTTGCCGAGGGCGAGGAAGAGCGCGTGCTGCGCGCCGTGCAGATCGTGGTCGACGAAGGCCTGGCCCGCCCGACGCTGATCGGCCGCCCGGCCATCATCGCGCAGCGCATCGAGAAGTTCGGTCTGCGCCTGAAGGAGGAGCTCGACTACGACATCGTCAACGTCGAGCAGGACCACCGCTACCGCGATTTCTGGCAGACCTACCACCGCATGACCGAGCGCATGGGCCAGACCGTGCAGACCGCCAAGATCGAGATGCGCCGGCGCCTCACGCTGATCGGCTCGATGCTGCTGTACAAGGGCGAGGTCGATGGCCTCATCTGCGGCACCTGGGGCACCACGCAGACGCACCTGCATTACATCGACCAGGTCATCGGCAAGCGCGCCGGCGGTTGCGCCAGTACGCCGCAGGACGTGCCCGTGTATGCCTGCATGAACGGCCTGCTGCTGCCCGACCGCCAGGTCTTCCTGGTCGACACGCACGTCAACTACGACCCGTCGCCCGAGGAACTGGCGGAGATCACCACGATGGCGGCCGAGGAGATGATGCGCTTCGGCATCAAGCCGAAGGCGGCGCTGCTGTCGCACTCCAACTTCGGCACCAGCAACCAGCCGACCGCGATCAAGATGCGCAGGACACTGGCGCTGCTGCGCGAGCAGGCCCCCTGGCTCGAAGTCGACGGGGAAATGCACGGCGACGTCGCATTGGACGGAAAGCAGCGCGCCGCCGTGATGCCGCACAGCGCCTTGGCCGGCAATGCCAACCTTCTCGTTTTCCCCAACATTGACGCCGCCAACATCTCGTACAACCTGCTGAAAACAGCCGCCGGCGGCAATATTGCCATCGGCCCGGTGCTGCTGGGGGCGGCAAAGCCAGTGCACATTCTCACGGCAAGCGCCACTGTCAGACGGATCGTCAACATGACCGCCCTGACCGTCGCCGACGCAAACGCCGAACGCTAGGGCACAGGAAGACAGCGGGCGCTAACTTACAATCGCGGCGCGCCGCTTGTGCACTGCTCATTTCTTGAGCAGGTGCTTGCTATTAGCGCGCGTCTGGTGCACACTAGCGGGCTTGAATTTCCGGGTTAACCCCAAGGTTGGCCCCGGATTCGGTCTCGCTCTTTTCCTCCTGGTGCCCCATGGCGGCTCACGCCCCGAACACGTTTCCTGTTTCCAAGTTTGCGCTCACCAGCTTGTTGCTGGTGGCGCTTTCCACCGGAGTTCAGGCGCGTGAATGGTTTGGTTACAGGGGCGGGCAGCCGGACACGGGAACGATTGCGTTAGCCGAGTTGCCCCCGCAAGGGCAGCAAACCTACGAGGCCATCTTGAAAGGTGGTCCTTTCCGACACGAAAAAGACGGCACGGTGTTTGGCAATCGCGAACGCCAGTTGCCGCGGGAACGGCGAGGCCATTACCGTGAATACACGGTCGATACCCCTGGTTCGCGAGATCGCGGTGCCAAGCGCATTGTTTGCGGCGGCGAACAAACCACACCGTCTGCCTGTTGGTATACGGCTGACCACTACGCAAGTTTCAGGCGCATTACGCAATGAGCAGTGACGAATTGGAATGGAGGGGCGCCTTGACGCGCCAGGATGCAATGACGACGACAACCATTGAAAGACCAGCGGAGATGACTTTATCCCTTCGTGCCGTGCGGCCGAACATCGTGCAGTCGATTCGCGCCTTCCGCGTGAACGACCTGCAGGAAGCAGCGCACGCAGCCGGCCAGCACTTCCTGTATGCCAACCTGGGCAATGCCCAGACCAAGCAGGACGTGCTTGACCTGATCGCCCAGCAGTTCACCTTCCCGGCGCATGTCGGCAAGAACTTCGACGCTCTTTATGACTGCATGACGGACCCGCTTCACAAGTCGGGTCCGCAGCCTGGTTTCGTGGTGGTCCTGGAGCAGATCCCGGCCAACGCGAAATTCGACAAGGAAGCGCGCGAGCAACTGCTCGACATCTTCCGCGACGCCTCCGACTACTGGGGGGACCGGAAGATACCGTTCAGGTGCTTCTATTCTTTTCTGTAGCCCGTTCTGCACACACCAGCCAAGCAGAACGGGCGAACGAGGCTTCGCAGGGCACTGACGTGCTCGCCGGGATCAACGTTGACGCAGACCCCAACGCCGAGAAAATGCCAACTGACAAGTTGGTCGATGTCTCGCCGCTGGCGCTGCGTATGAGCAGTCCCTTCAACGCAGGATATTGGTTAGCCGCAGCCTGAGGTTGTTGCTCGCCGCCGGGCTCAGCGACATCTCGTGTCGCGCGTCCCCCCACCTCCAAGCGGAGGCAACACCAGCGGCCCGGAAGAGCCGGTTCTGCGGTGTCTTCGGTATTCAAGCCCGTCCTTGCGACGGGCTTTTCTATTCGGGTACCGCCTGGGCCAGTGCGACGTATTCGGCCACGGGCACTTCTTCCGCGCGGCGCTGGATGTCGAAGGTGCCCCCGAAGTTGTGCGCCTCCAGCCACTTGCCCAGCGTATGCCGCAGGATCTTGCGCCGCTGGCTGAACGCCACTTGCACGATCTCGCCCAGCCGACCAGCGTCGACAGCGGGTGGCTCGGCCAGCGGCACCATGCGCACCACGGCGCTGTCCACGCGCGGGGGCGGATCGAAGCTCTCCGGCGGCACGAACAGCACGTTCTCCATCGCGTAGCGCCATTGCAGCATCACGCTCAGGCGGCTGTAGTCGGACGTCGCAGGACGCGCCACCATCCGGTCGATCACTTCCTTTTGCAGCATGAAATGCTGGTCGGCGATCAGGTGCGCAAATCCGAGCAGGTGAAACAGGATCGGCGTCGAGATGTTGTAGGGCAGGTTGCCCACCACGCGCAGCGCGGCCGGGGCCTTTTGCGCAGCGAGCACGGCGAAGTCGACCTTCAGGACATCGGACTCGATGACTTCCAGCTGCGCATGGTCGCGCAGCCGGGCGGCCAGGTCCCGGTCGAGTTCGATGACGGTGAGACGCCCCAGCCGTTCGACCAGCGGTTGCGTCAAGGCGGCAAGCCCCGGCCCGATCTCGACCATGGCATCGCCCGGCTGGGGCGCGATTGCCTGCACGATCGCGTCGATGATCCCGCCATCGGACAGGAAGTGCTGCCCGAAGCGCTTGCGCGCGATGTGCTTCAAGACTGCGGCGGCTCGCGGAATTCGACGTAGGCGCGGGCCCGCACCTCTTGCGCCCAGGTGTCGAAGGCTTCTTCAAGCTTCTTGTCGCGCAGTGCGGAGCGCGCTGCCTCGCGCTGCTCGGCCGGATTCAGCTTGGTGTCGCGTCGGCCTTCCACCTGGATCAGGTGCACACCGAAGCGCGACACCACCGGGTCGCTTATTTCGCCCGGCGCCAGGCGGTTCATGGCTTCCTCGAATTCAGGCACGAACTGGCCGGAACGGGTCCAGCCGAGTTCGCCGCCTTCCTTGGCGCTTCCGTCCTGCGAATTGTCCCGCGCGAGCCCCGGGAAGTCCGCCGTGCCGCTGGTGATCCGGCGCTTGAAATCTGCGAGCCTTGCGATCGCCTGCTCGGTGCTCGTCTTGGCATCGGTACGCAGCAGGATATGGCGGACCTGGGTTTGCGTGACGGTCGCATCGGCAGCGCCCGGCTGCGACCTGGCGAGCACCTTGAGCACGTGAAAACCGGCCGGTGAGCGCACCGGGCCGGCGATGCCGTTCACAGCCGTCGACTCGACGGCGTCGGTGAACAGCGGCGGGTAGCGGTCTGCACTGCGCAGGCCGAGCGCACCGCCCGCGGCCTTGTCGGAAGAATCGGACAACTCGCGCGCCATCTTTGCGAAGTCTTCGCCACCGCGTGCGCGCTTGGCGATGCCCTGGGCCTTTTGATCGAGCGTGGCAATTTGGGCATCGGTCGCGCCTTCGGGCACTGCCACGAGGATCTGCGCAAGATTGATATCGGAGGCCAGCGCGCCGTTGGGCGACGTGCGCTGGTCGCGCAGGAATTGGTCCACCTCGAGATCGCTGATCTTGACCTTGGGGTCGACCTCGCGTTCGCGCAAGCGTGTCAGTAGCAACTGGTTGCGCAGGTCGCGCCGGAAATCCGCTTGCGTGAGGCCTTCGGATGCCACGCGCCGGCGCAGTTCCTCGACGGTGAGCTGGTTCTGGCGTGCCACGGTCTGTTCGGCCTGGTCGACCGCGATGTCGTCGACCTTGATGCCCTGCTCCTTGGCCACCTGCAATTGGGCGCGCTCGCTGATCAGGCGCTCCAGCACCATCGAGTTCAGCTGGGCCCGGGGCATCTTGCCCGCCTCGTTCGGGTTCTGCTCGAGGATGCGCGCCACGCGCATCTGCACGTCGGAGTTGGTGATGGGCTCCGAATTGACCAGCGCCACGATGTATTCGGCGGAACGCTGCGCTGCCGGACCCGCAGCCGGGCGCGCGGGCTGAGCCGGCGGCGCCGTGAATCGCTGCGGCGACCGCATGATGTCCGTGATGCCGCGGCTCGGAGCGGCCGGAGCGGCCGGGGCGGCCGGGGCGGACGTGTTGGGTGCCGTGGCGGGGCGGAGGCCTTGTGCCTGCGCGCCAAACGCCATGGCCAGTGCCGTGCCGACGGCCAGCGTGAGGGTGGGGCGAAGGTGTTTCATGACAGAGATGCTCAATCGTAATTGGTGAAGCGGCTGGGGCCGGCGACCGGCTGGCGCAGCGGCGTGTAGCGCGGGATATTGGTTTGCAGGGTTCGCATCGGGCTGGTGCCGACGCTGGTAAAGCCCACGAACTCAATCTGGAACATGATGCGCGTATTTGCGGTGACCTGACCAGTCGTAAGCCTTTCCAGCACGACACGGCCGATGTAGCAGCAGCCGTCGTATTCGAGGCCGATGATGCCGTCCGTCATCTTGCGATCGACCATGCTGTAGTTGAGCCGACCGACTGCATACCAGCGCCCGCCCCCCTCTCCGCGGCCCGGGCCCAGAGTCTTGTCGCCCGTGTCGCCCCAGAGATCGTTCAGCGGCCATTGCCAGCCGACGTCGATGGATTTGTTGCCGTCGTTCGCGCCGGGGCTTGATTCGGCCTGGTACCGATAGGCCGCGCTGACGGTGCGGTAGGGTCCCGGGCTGTAGCGCACCCCCAGTGTGTTGCGGCTCGAAATGTGGGTATCCGGGTTGTACTGGATGGTGGTGTCCAGGCTCCACTTGGGCGTCCAGTTGATCTGCGCGCCCAGCAGCAGGTCGCCCACGCCCTTCTCGACGGGCAAGACGGTCGGCAGTTGCACTTTCTGGTCACTGAAACGCAAGCGCTGCGCGATGCCGAAGCGTGCGGCTTCGGCGCCGGTGTCGGGGTCGATCAGACGCGACGTCACGCCCAGCGTGAGCAGGTTGTTGTCGGCGATGCGGTCGTTGCCCGAGAACGCGTTCTCGGTGTAGATGGTGGCGAAGTTGAAGTCGTTGGCCGCGGTGTCGTAGACCGGGATCGCGCTCTGGTCGCGATAGGGCGTGTAGACGTAGAAGGCGCGCGGCTCCAGCGTCTGGATCAGCGAGCGGCCAAAGAAGTTGGTGTTGCGTTCGAAGACCAGTCCACCGTCGAGGCTGAAGGTCGGCACCGTCACATTCGCGGACGACGCGCCATTGAATTGACCGTATGTCGCCGCGCGCGGATCCACCTGGAGCGGCGAATCGAACTGGTAGGCCCGTGCGTTCAGTTGAAGCTTCGGAATGACGTAGCTGCCGGGCGTGATGAACGGGCGGCTGATGGTCGCTTGCGAGTACACCCGTTCGGCATTCGGCTGGTTCAGCAAGACCGGAGGTGGCACCCGGCCCGCGTACTGCAGGTACTGCACGGTCGGGTCGGCGTTGAACCGCGTGTAGTCATTGTTGAGCGAGACGTCGAAGCCGTGCCAATCGTACTTGTTGTAGTCGGCGGTGACCTGCGGCATTCGGTTGTACGGCGGGATGATGGGTGCCGTGGAGTCCTGCAGCGTCTGGTAATACAGCGCGCGCGCCTGCCCGCTCCAATCGCCCTTGCTCCAGCGGAGGGTGCCGTCGCTGGCCAGCAGCCGCTGCGTGAGCGACGGCGTATGCGAGAAATCGCGCCAGTAGTCGTCGTCGCTGACGCGGTTGATGTTGATCGATCCGCTGAAGCTGTCGAGCCCGACGGACTTCGCATCGAAGGTTTGCGAATGCGACGACCAGATGCCCCAGCGATCGCGGTCGCGCAACGCGTCGTAAGGCATGTAGTCGACGCGGGCCTCGCCGTTGTAGCCTTTCTCGAGGTAGCGGAAATCGGTGCTGATGTCGATGCCGCGTTTGGTCATCAGCGTGGGTGTGATGGTCGCGTCCCGGTTCGGCGCAATATTCCAGTACCAGGGCTGCGCGATCTCGATGCCGTTGACGTTGTCGATGCCAACGATCGGCGGTAGAAGGCCACTCTTGCGCGTGCTGTTGAGCGGAAAGCTCAGGCTTGGAAACGGCGGCGTGCTGATTCCCATGAAGGTGAGTTGCGCGTTTTCGGCAACGCCGACGTTTTCTTCCGTGTCGGTATGCAAGGTGGTCGCACTCAACATCCATGCCGGCATCCAGCCCGGGAAGTCTTCGCGCCGGCAGGTGGTGTAGTTGGCCTCGCGCGCGACCGATCGGGCCTCGTCTACGAAGTCGATGCGTTGCGCTTCGCCATGGCCGCCGGTGGCCAGGAACCGGTAGCGCACATTGTTGAAGAAGCCTTCGAAGGTCTCGACCTTGAGTTCGAGTTCCGGCCCTTCGTACTCGTTGCCCGCCTGGTTCACGCGCACGTGTCCGCTGGCCTTGGCCAGGTCGTTGGGCTGGTCGTACGTGAGCTTGTCCGCGTGGATCACCGTGTCGCCGCGGCGCAGCGAGGCATTGCCCGTGACCACGGTTTCCAGGTCGGGCCGGCCCGAGATGCTGTCGCCGCTGATGAAGCTCGATTGATCTCCCCGCAACGGCTGCGGCACCGTTTCCTGCAATTGCGGCGTGCGCCTGAGCGTGAGCGGCCCCTCGAGGTCCGCCGTTTGCGCGGCCGCGCCATGCGCATGCAGGAGCGCCAGCGACAGTACGGCCAGCGGAAGCGGAGGTTGGCAGCGGCGCCGGGGGGCACGGGTCAGGTCAGGCGTCGGCACAGGCAAGGGCGTCGGTCAGGTGAGGCAGAGTGGCCGGTGATGGGTGGCAAGGGGTCGGGCCGCAGCCAAGTGGCAAGGCTGCCGGCGGCCGTCCGCGCCATGCGGATTTGTAGAATTCGATTATCCATGACAGCACCTTCGCCAACGCCCATCGGCGCCGACCCAGCCATTGCGTGGAGCGATTCCGCCCGCGCCGCCGCATTTGAACAATGGTTGACCGCCATCGCACCGGCCCAGGGACTGCGCCCCGAAACCGTGCGGCTGGCTTCGGCCGACGCCAGTTTCCGCCGCTACTTCCGTGTGGACAGCCGCGACGCCGGGATCGGTTCGCGCATCGTGATGGACGCACCTCCGGCGCTGGAGGACAGCGCGCCGTTCGTGAAGGTGGCCGCGCTGATGGCCGAAGCCGGCGTGAAGGCTCCGCGGGTGCTCGACTGGAACCGCCCCGACGGCTTCCTGCTGCTGGACGATCTCGGCCGGCAGACGATGCTCGACGTGATCGACGCCAGCCGGCCAGAGGCCAATCTGCCGCACTATCTTCAGGCGATCGACGCGCTGATCCGCTGGCAGTCGACGTCGAAGCCGGGTGTCCTGCCGCCCTACGACAAGGCACTGCTGGAGCGCGAGTTGTCGCTGTTTCCGCAGTGGTACCTGGGCGCACACCGCGGCGTTGCGGTCGAGGGCATCCTGAAGGAGCGGCTCGAACGCGCCTTCAAGCTCATCGTCGAGACCAACCTTGCATCCGCCAATGTGTATGTGCACCGCGACTTCATGCCGCGAAACCTGATGGTTGGCGCGGACGACCGCCTCGGCGTGCTCGACTTCCAGGACGCCGTCTACGGACCGATCAGCTACGACATCGCCTGCCTGATGCGCGACGCATTCCTGAGCTGGGACGAGGAGTTCGTGCTCGACGTGACCGTGCGCTACTGGGAAGCCGCGCGCAAGGCCGGCTTGCCGGTCGACGAAGACTTCGGCAGCTTCTACCGCGCGGTCGAATGGATGGGCCTGCAACGCCATCTGAAGGTAGCCGGCATCTTTGCGCGCCTGACGTTGCGCGACGGCAAGCCCCGGTACCTCGCCGACACGCCGCGCTTCATTCGCTACATCCGTACGACCTGTGCCCGCTACAGCCAGCTCACGCCATTGCTGCGGGTGATCGACGAAGTCGAAGGCACGGCCGAAGCCACCGGGTTCGCTTTCGGCCGCGTCTGAGCGCTGCCGCCACGATGCCGCGCTTCTACTGCTCCGTGCCACTGTCGCGCGGCGACACGCTGGTGCTGCCGCCCGGCGCGGCGCGCCATGTGCAGGTCCTGCGATTGCAGCCGGGCGACGAGATCACGTTGTTCGACGGTGCCGGCGGTGAATACCTCGCCATAGTCGAGCGCATGGGCCGCAGCGACGTTGCCGTGAATGTGGGTGCGCACGATCCGGTCGAACGTGAAGCGCCACGCGCGGTACATCTCGCGCTGGGCATGCCGGCCAATGAGCGAATGGACTGGCTGGTCGAGAAGGCCACCGAACTCGGCGTGTCGAGCATCCAGCCCCTCATGACGGCGCACGGCGTGCTGCGCCTGAACGGCGAACGCGCCGAGAAGAAGGTCGCACACTGGCAGGCCGTGGCTGTCGCGGCCTGCGAGCAATGCGGTCGCAATCGTGTGCCGCAAGTCCTGGCGGTACGCTCGCTGAACGACTGGCTCGCGGCATTGCCTGCAGCGGGCGCAGGCGAGCGTCGCAGCATCCTGAGCTTTGCCGACGGCGCACGCACGACCGGCGGGCTGCTCGCGGAGGCGCCGGCCAGCTTCACGGTGCTGAGCGGGCCCGAGGGCGGTCTCAGCGCGCCGGAGGAACAGGAGGCGTTGCGCCGGGGTTTCATACCGCTCACGCTCGGCAGGCGCGTGCTGCGCGCGGAAACCGCAGCCATCGCGGCCCTCGTCTCCCTCGCAAGCTGAGGAGGCTGTGAACATCGGGCGGAGATCCGCTTTCCCGTGCTGCGCAAGTGGACGGAGATGACAGCCGCAAGCCGTACGCGCAGAATCCCTCGGCCGCTCGCCACTTTCTCGCACAAGGCCTGATTGGCGCCGCGGCTGCGAGGCAGTACTTCACATTGAGCCCCTGAAAGTCGCGACGTCGACTGCACGCAGGCCTGCGGCGTTCGACAATGCGAGGCTGCCACACATATCAAGCGCGCCTGTATGCGCACATCGGGAGAAAGTCATGGGATTGCTGGATTCGGTACTCGGTCAGGTGCTAGGCGCCACAGGGCAACAACAACCGCAGCAAGGCGGGGGCCTTGGGGGGCTCGGCGATATCGGCGGGCTTGCCGGTGCACTGGGCGGCCTGCTGGCCAACAATGGGTCGCAAGGCGGCCTTGGCGGGCTGGTTTCGAAGTTCGAGCAGGCCGGCATGGGCGATGTGATCGGCTCGTGGATCGGCAAGGGCGAAAACGCCCCCATCTCCGGCAACCAACTGGGCGAGGTGCTCGGTGGCGATGCGATTTCCAGCATCGCCGGCAAGCTGGGCATCAACGCCGCGACGCTGCTGCCAATGCTCGCAACGATGCTTCCCTCGCTGATCGACCAGCTCACACCGCATGGCAAAGTTCCCGACCAAGGGCTGGGCAGCCATGACGATCTCCTGTCGTCGCTCAGCGGACTCCTGCAGAAGGGTTGAGGCAACGGGCCTGCTGCATCCCCTTGATTGAAAGGCGCTTCCAGGCGCCTTTTCTTTTTTCAGGAGGCAAGCGGAGGCGGGGCGCGCAATGAACTGCAATCTCTCGCTGCCGGTGGTGCGCTTCATCGACGTTGCGTCGCCGCTCCCGGAAACAAGCCGCGGCTGGCCCTTCAACAGTGCCTGTCGAGCCAGCTTCGCAGCGACGCGAACACCGCCTTCGCGTTCATCTCGTTGAAGATCTCGTGGAACAGCCCGTCGAAGCAAGTCGCGGTCACCACACCGTCTTGCGGCGTGGCCCGTGCGAAAGCCTTGCTGGCAGCAGGATTCACGAGCTTGTCGGCGCCGGCGTAGAGCAGCAAGGTGGGTACCTTCCAATGCCGGGCCGCGGCCTGCACCACCGCCCCTTCCTCCGACAGGAAGCTCGCGAGGCGACCGCAGATTCGATCGTGATTCAACGAGTCATCCCGATAGGCCTGCACGACGGCCGGATCATGCGAGATGTGTTCGACATTGATGCCGTTGCTCACGCGCAGGTTCGGTGCGATGCGCGGCAGCACGGCAACCAGCAACTTCTGCACGGCATCGAGGCCCGGGTCGAACGCGGGTGAAGACAGCACCAGCGCCTCGACCGGCCGCACGCCACGCGCAACGAAGCTGGCCGCGACAAGGCCACCCATGCTGTGGCCCAGCAGGATCAAGGGCACTTCGGGGCAGACGCGGCGCGTCTCGTCGACCACGGCGGCCAGGTCGTCGACCAAGCGCATCGTGCTCGGCAATCCGCCTCGTACGCCACTCGACTTTCCGTGTCCGTAGTGATCGTGCGCGCGAACCTCGAACCCCCAGCTGTTGAGGCGCTGCGCGACATGGTCATAGCGGCCCATGTGTTCGCCGAGGCCATGCGTGATCTGCACGATCGCGCGCGGCGTCGTGCCCTCGACGGTCCATTCGCGCAGCGCGAGCGACTCGCCATCGGGTCGCCGCAAGGTGAGGCCGCCCTCGAGGGGGTCGATGCCCGCTCCGTCCGGATGGGTGAGATCGCTGTTCAAGCCGCGGCCGCCAAGTGTGACGCGGCGAGTGCAGCGATCACTTCGGACACTGCGGCAGTCAGCTTCTTGGCATATGGCACGTTCAGGAACTCATTGGGTCCGTGCGCATTGCTCTTGGGGCCGAGCACGCCGCAGACCATCATCTGCGCAGTAGGGAAGCCCTTGGTCAGCATGTTCATGAGCGGAATGGTTCCACCCTGGCCGATGAAGCCGCATGGCGCGTCGAAGTGCGCCTGGCTTGCAGAATGCAGCGCCTGTTCGAACCACGGTGTGATCGTGGGCGCGTTCCAGCCGGTGGCACCGGTGCCGCCCTCGAAGGTCACGCGTGCCTTGTACGGCGCGTTGTCTTCCAACAGCGACTTGAGTTGTTGCACGGCTTCGTCGGCCTGCACCAGTGGCGGCAGGCGCAGCGACAGCTTGAATGCGGTGTAGGGACGCAGCACGTTGCCTGCGTCCTTGATCGCGGGAAAGCCTTCGGCGCCCGTCACGCTCAAGGTCGGTTTCCAGGTGCGATTCAGCAATGCTTCGACCGGGTCGGTGGTGGTGGGCAGCGCAAAGCTCGTCGCGCCTTCGCAGTCGTAGTGCGCCCACGGGAAGCGCTTGTAGACCTCCTCGCCGAGGATGGCAGCCGTGGCCCTCGCCTGCGCCAGCCGATCGGGCGGCACTTCGCAATGAAAGCTTGCGGGGAGGAGACGGCCGGTCTTGCTGTCCTCCAGGCGGTCGAGCACCTGGCGCATGATGCGGAAGCTCGATGGCACCAGCCCTGATGCATCGCCGGAATGGATGCCTTCGGTCAGCACCTCGACCTTGAGCGTTCCGCTGGCCATGCCGCGCAGCGAGGTGGTCAGCCACAACTGATCGTAGTTGCCGGCGCCGGAGTCGAGGCAGATCACCAGCGTGACGTCGCCGAGCCGCGGGCGCAAGGCATCGACGTACGGCAGCAGGTCGTAGGAGCCGCTTTCCTCGCAGGTTTCGATGAGCCCGACGATGCGCGGATGCGCCACACCCTGCGCCTTGAGCGCCTGTATGGCTGCCACGCTCGCATAGACCGCGTAACCGTCGTCGGCACCGCCCCGTCCGTAGAGCAGGCCGTCTTCATACTTCGGCGTCCAGGGGCCGAGGTCGTTGCGCCAGCCGTTGAACTCGGGTTGCTTGTCGAGGTGGCCGTACATCAGGACGGTCTCGGTCATCGCCGTGCCGGTGGCCGGGACTTCGAAGAACATGACCGGCGTGCGGCCTTCGATGCGCACGATTTCCAGCTTCAGGCCCTCGACCTTCTGCGCTTCCACCCACTTTGCCGCGTTGCGCAGCACGGTCTCGAGGTAGCCGTTGGCAGACCACTGCTGGTCGAAGCCCGGGGACTTGGCGGGGATCTCGATGTAGCTGGTGAGTTGCTTGACGATGTCGCCGTCCCATCGGGAGGACACGTCGGACAGGGCGCGCGCGGCGTCGAGCTGGCCCGTCGGATTTTCGCTGTGCAGGGGGGCGTTCATCAGGGATTCTTTCCAGGCAAAGAGCAAGCGCGGATTTTGCGCCGGATCACATGCCCTTGAAAACGAAGGCGCGCACCGAACGCATCGACTGCAAGAAAGATTTTTCCGGTATCCCTTTTCCGGTTTTTGCGTAACCTCTGCGCTCTCTGCATTCAAAGGTATCCGCACTCATGGCAACCACCAAACACCCGGTCCGCGTCGGCGTCGGCGGCTGGACCTACGAGCCCTGGCGCGACAACTTCTATCCCAAGGGCCTGTCGCAAAAGCTCGAGTTGCATTACGCGAGTCGGCAACTCACGGCCATCGAGGTCAACGGAACCTACTACAGCACGATGAAGCCCGAGAGCTTTCGCAAATGGCACGACGAGACGCCGGACGACTTCATGTTCTCGCTCAAGGCCTCGCGCTTCGCTACCAACCGCAAGGTCCTGGCGGATGCGGGCGATTCGATTTCACGCTTCGTCGGCAGCGGCATTGCCGAATTGGGGGACAAGCTGGGCCCGATCGTCTGGCAGTTCATGCCGACCAAGCAATTCGATGCGGAAGACTTCGAAGCCTTCCTGGCCTTGCTGCCGAAAAAGGAAGGCAGCCGCGTGCTGCGCCATGTGATGGACGTGCGCCACGAGAGCTTCATCTCTCTCGACTACCGGAAGCTGGCGAAGAAGTACAAGGTGTCGACCGTCTTCACGGATTCCGACAAGTTTCCGTCGTTCGAAGAACCCGAGGGCGACTTTGCGTATGCGCGCCTGATGATGAGCGCCGCCGACCTGGCAACCGGCTATGCACCCGAGGCGCTCGATGCGTGGGCCGCACGCGCACAAGCATGGGCCAAGACGCCGGCCAAGCGCGACGTGTTCGTCTATTTCATCAATGGCGCCAAGGAAAAAGCACCGGCCGCGGCCGGTGCCTTGCTGGAACGTCTGGGCTGGAAACCCGCCGAAGCCTAAGCCGCAGCCTGCAATGCAGGCTTGCTTTCAACGGGCTTGCTCTCGCTCTTCGCGCCGCCGGTGCCGAAGGTGATTTCGCCGGACAACTGGCCGCCCTCTTCAATGACGATCTTGCCGTAGCGGATCTTGCCGCTGACTTTGCCCGTCGAATGGATCACCAGCCGTTCGCGCACCGTGAGGCTACCCTCGAACACCCCATGGATCTCGGCGATGTCGATCTCGGCGGAGCCCTTGTAAGCGCCCTGCTCGGCGATCTGCATCACGCGCGATGCCATCGTCGCTTCGACCAGGCCTTCGACCACAAGCGTGTCGCAATCGGTGATCTCGACGCCCTTGAGCTTGATGTTCGGGCCGACTGTGAGTTTGCTGCCGCCTTCCTTGACCGCAGGCGCTACGGCATTGGCCGCTTGGGCATTGACGAGAGAGGCCTGGTTCACTGGGGTGCCTGAAAGGTTGGTTGGCGAACCCACCAGCGGAGCCGGGCGGGAAGTGAGATTGTCGGAATCGCTGGTGCGCTTGCCGAAGAAGGGGGACTGAGTGGCCAAAGGTGTAGCTCCTGGAAAAGCTGTATCGTAAGAACGCACTTCCGCACCGCAGCACTTCATTGGGAAAGATGCGTAACCAAATACGTTTGTTGTGGAACTCCCCTTGAACTATTGTCTGCGTTGTGTCACACGCGAGATGAATCCGTGGTCGCCACGTCCCCTTCATGCCCTCGCGCTATGAAATCCATAGCATGGTAGGCGCCATGCGGCGAAGATTCAAGGCCTCCAGTCGACGCGGCCTTGTGCGGCATCGTCAAGGCGCGAAATAAAGGCGGCAGCCTGCGGTACTGCCAGCGTCAAACTGAACTGCACCAGCGTCTCGTGGCGCACGTCTTCGAGCACGCCGCCCGCTGCGTCGATCTCTCTTCGCACCAAGCCTTCGAGCGCATACGGCACGGCGCAGCAGAGACGCCGCACCGCGACCAACGGCACGGGCGACGCTGTGAGCAGCGCTTGCGCCACACAGTCGGTGTAGGCCCGCACCAGGCCACCGGCGCCGAGCTTTACGCCGCCGAAGTAGCGCACCACCGTCGCCAGAACGCCTTCCAGTTGCTGGTGCCGCAACACTTCGAGCATGGGCCGGCCCGCCGTGCCGCCGGGTTCGCCGTCGTCGTTGGCGGCCGATTGGCCGCCGGCCATCAACGCCCAGCAGACATGCGCTGCGCCCGGATGCTGCGCCCGCAGGCCGGCAACCACGGCCAGCGCGGCAGGCCGGTCAACGATCCGTTGCACGCAGCCGATAAAGCGACTCTTCTTGATCAGCAGTTCACTGTGAACCGGTTCGGCGAGCGTGAAGGCCATTCAACCCTGAAAGGACAGTTGGCGTGCAAAGCCCGTCATAGCAAGCCGCGGGCCCAGCCCAGGCCTTCGCTGGTGCCGGCACGCGGACGGTATTCGCATCCGATCCAGCCATTCCAGTAGCCTTGCTCGGCCAGTTCGTCGATCACTTCGAACAGGTAGGGATGGTTCAGTTCACCGATGTCGGGTTCGTGCCGCTGCGGTACGCCGGCGATCTGCATGTGGCCGACGCGCCCGGTCGGCAGGTACTTGCGCAGCTTCATCGCAACGTCGCCTTCGACGATCTGGCAGTGGTACAGGTCCATTTGCACCCGGAGGTTGAGCGCGCCGACGGCCTCGACAATCTCGTGCGCATGGTCCTGCCGATTGAGGAAGAAGCGCGGGACGTCGCGCGTGTTGATGGGCTCGATCAGGATGTCGCGCCCGGCCTTGGCGGCTTCGATCGCGGCCCAATGCAGGTTGTCCATGTACACGCCGCGCAGTCCCTCGCGCGTCTGGCCGTCGGCCAGCAAGCCGGCCATCACGTGGATGCGCGGGCAGTCGAGCACGGCAGCGTATTCGAGCGCGCGCTGTACGCCGTAGCGGAACTCCGCCTCGCAGCCGGGAACGCTGGCCGTGCCGCGCGCGCCCTGGTCCCATGCAGCGCTGTTGGCCTCGGGCGAGTCGCCGCCGGGCGGCGCGTTGAACAGCACCTGTTGCAAGCCGTTGGCCTTCAGGCGCAAGGCCAGTTCATTCGCGGGAAACGAATAGGGGAACAGGTATTCGACCGCCTTGAAGCCGTCGCGGGCGGCCGCCTCGAAGCGGTCGAGGAATGGCAAGTCGGTGTAGAGCATCGACAGGTTGGCGGCAAATCGTGGCATGTGTGGTCCTCTCGTCTGTGTGTACTACCAACGGGCGCCGAAAGTGACGCGCAGTTCGTCGATCGCGGCCTCGCTCAGCGGCGCGGGATGGCGGTCGCGCGTGAGCAGCCAGAGGCGCGCAGTTTCCTCAAGTTCCTCGAGCGTGGCCATTGCGGCAGCCGGCGTGTCGTGCCACACATTGGGGCCCAACCGCTCCAGCATCACGGCCCGGATCGGCACGCCGCGTTCGCCATGGTGCGCGATGGATCGCGCCACGGCATCGGCCGCTTCCGGCGCACCAGGGCGGTGGTATGGAATCAACGGCACGCGGCCCACCTTCATGACGAAGTACGGCGTGATCGGCGGCAGCAATTCCTGCGCATCAGGCGCCGGTGGAAGCAGTGTCAACGCCACGCAATGCGTGCTGTGCGTGTGGATCACGCAGCGGGTGTTGGCATCGAAGCGCGCCGCCTCCCCGTAGATGCGCATGTGCAGCGCGATGGTCTTGCTGCCGCGGTCGCCGCTCAACTGCCTGCCGTTGCCATCGAGCCGCGCGAGACGTGCCGGATCGAGTGCGCCCAGGCAAGCGTCGGTCGGTGTGATGAGGTAGCCGCCATCCTCCAGCCGCACGCTGATGTTGCCGGCGGTCGCATGCACATAGCCGCGTGCGAACAGGCTCGCACCGACGCGGCAGATCTCGTCGCGTGCCTCGGATTCGGTCATGCGCCGAATGCTTTGCTGAAGAAGTCGTCGCTGCCGAAGTTGCCGGACTTGAGCGCGATGTGCATGCCGGTCGCCGGGGCGACATCGGCCAGCGCATGGCACCACGGCACGCCGGGATCGATCTGCGCGCCGATCTGCAATTGCGCGATGCCGAGCGCCTGCACACAGGCCCCCGATGTCTCGCCGCCTGCGACGAGCAGCCGCCGCACACCGCGCTCGACCATGCCGCGCGCGACCGTGGCCAGCGTGCGCTCCATCAACGCGCCAGCGGCTTCGACACCCAACCGGCTTTGCGTGGCCTTGACCGCCTGCGGGTCGGCGGTGGAGTAGACCAGCACAGGCCCCTTCGCCAGCAACGGCGTGGCCCAGGCCAGCGCTGCCTCGGCGCCCTGACGACCCTCCGACACGGCAATCGGGTCCAGCGCGAGCGCCGGATGGCCGCGGGCAATGAAGTCCTGCACCTGCCGGTTGGTGGCGGTGGAGCAGCTGCCCGAGACCACCGCGTGCAGGCCGCTCACGGGCGGCAATACAGCCGCGTAGGGCGAAGGCGAGATACCGAAGTTGCCAGGCAATCCAATCGCCACGCCCGAACCCGCCGTCACCAGGGGCATGTCGGCCAAGGCCGGGCCGAGCCGCAGCAAGTCGTCGTTCGACACGGCATCGACGATGGCAATGCCCAGGCCGTCGGCCTTGAGTTGCGCGATGCGCGCGCGCACCGCATCAGCGCCGGCTGCCACGGCGCGGTGGTCGATCAAGCCGACCTTTCGCCTGCACTGGGCCTGCATTACGCGCACCAGGTTCGGGTCCGTCATCGGCGTCAGCGGATGGTCCTTCATGCCGCTTTCGCTCAGCAACACGTCGCCGACGAACAGGTAGCCCTTGAACACCGTGCGCTGGTTGTCGGGAAAGGCCGGCGTCGCAATGGTGAAGTCAGTGGACAGCGCGTCCATCAGCGCCTCGGTCACCGGGCCGATGTTGCCTCGAGGCGTGCTGTCGAAGGTCGAACAGTACTTGAAGTAGACCTGCTTCACGCCCTGTGCCTGCAACCAGCGCAGGGCTTCGAGCGATTGCGCAATGGCATCGGCAGGCGCGATGGTGCGCGATTTGAGCGCCACCACGACCGCGTCCACTTCGACGCCGAGCGGCCCGTTTGGCACGCCGATGGTTTGCACCACGCGCATGCCGGCACGCACCAGGTTGTTGGCGAGATCGGTCGCCCCGGTGAAGTCGTCCGCTATGCAGCCCAGAGGGAAGCTCATGACGTTTTGCCTGATTTTTGTTGTTGCGGTTGGCCGCCGCAAAGCTTACTACCCGCGCCCTTCGCGCGTGCGCGCCCACAAATATCAGCTGCGCTCGAACTTGAACACGGCGGTGCTGGCGCGCGCGTTCGGCAGCCAGCGCACTTCACGCTCGTTCTGCAGGCCGAACGCGTCGAGCAGGCGCAGGTTGTTGCGCTGTGCGAGCACCTCGAAATCCTTGAAGGTGCCTACGCGGATGTTCGGCGTGTCGTACCACTGATAGGGCAGGCGGCGCGTGACCGGCATGCGCCCGCGCGCCACGCTCAGTCGATTGGGCCAGTGCGCAAAATTGGGAAACGCGACGATGCCGATGCGGCCCACGCGCGCGGTTTCGCGCAACATGATCTCGGCGTTGCGCAAGTTCTGCAAAGTGTCGATCTGCAGCACCACGTCGAACGACGCGTCGCCGAACATCGTCAGGCCTTCGTCGAGATTCAACTGCAGCACGTCGACGCCGCGCTGGACGCACTTGATGACGTTGCCATCGGCAATTTCCACGCCGTAGCCGTTGCAGCCTCGTTCGCGCTGCAGCAGATCGAGCAATGCGCCGTCGCCGCAACCCAGGTCGAGCACGCGCGAGCCCTTCGGCACGAGTTGCGCAATCAATCTTTGCGTTGCAAGGTCGCTCATGACGCCGCGCTCCCTTCGCTGCCAACCGCAATCCGCTCGAAATAGGAGCGCACCACGCCAAAGTAGCGTGCGTCGTCGAGCAGGAAGGCATCATGGCCATGCGGTGCGTCGATCTCGGCGTAGCTCACGCTGCGGTGGTTGTCGAGCAGCGCCTTGACGATCTCGCGGCTGCGGGCGGGCGAAAAGCGCCAGTCGGTGGTGAAGCTCACGAGCAGGAACTTGGCCGTTGCCTTGGCGAGCGCCGCGGTGAGGTTGCCGCCGTATGCACGCGCCGGGTCGAAATAGTCGAGCGCTCGGGTGATGAGCAGGTAGGTGTTGGCATCGAAGTACTCGGCGAACTTGTCGCCCTGGTAGCGCAGGTAGCTTTCGATCTGGAACTCGACCTGCTGCGTCGAATACCGGTAGCTCGATCCGACCGATTCGCCTTCGGCCGCGCTGCGAAGGCTGCGGCCGAATTTCTCGTTCATCACGTCATCGCTCAGGTAGGTGATGTGACCGATCATTCGGGCGATGCGCAGGCCGCGCTTCGGCACGACGCCGTGGTCGTAGAAGTGGCCGCCGTGAAAGTCCGGATCGGTGACGATGGCACGGCGCGCGACCTCGTTGAAGGCGATGTTCTCGGCCGTGAGATTCGGTGCGCTTGCCACGACCACTGCATGGCGCACGCGGTCGGGATATTGCAAGGCCCAGCTGAGCGCCTGCATGCCGCCGAGGCTGCCGCCCATGACGGCGGCGAGCGTTCGGATGCCGAGGGCATCGAGCAGCGTGGCCTGTGCGTCAACCCAGTCTTCAACCGTCACAACCGGAAAGTCTGCGCCGTAGACGCGGCCGGTGGCGGGGTTGACATGCATCGGGCCGGTAGAGCCAAAGCACGAGCCGAGGTTGTTGACGCCGATGACGAAAAAGCGATTGGTATCGACCGGCTTGCCCGGGCCGATCATGTTGTCCCACCAGCCTTCTGATTTCGGCTTGCCCGCATAGCTGCCTGCCACGTGGTGGTCGGCGTTGAGCGCATGGCAGATCAAGACCGCGTTGCTCTTGTCCGCGTTGAGCGTGCCGTAGGTTTCGTAGGCGAGCGTGTAGTCAGCGACCGACGCGCCGCTGCGCAGCGCCAGCGGGGAAGCGAAGGACATCGACTGTGGAACGGCTTCAAACATCGACGACCGCCCGGCTGCCGGGGGCAGCAATACAGGAAGGGATGAGCTTGGGGGCAAATATGCGCATGAAAAAACCCGGCCTCGCTAAAAAAACGAGCCGGGTCGGCCACGGTCTTTAGCTGAATTTGTTAAGCGCCCGCAAGCTGTAGCAAATCGGCGCAGGCGAAGTATATCTCCGCGAACTCAGCTGAGAATTGCGATGACGCCGAGACCAAGGAAGATCGCGGCCGAAACGCCGTGCACGAGCTTGATCGGCACGCGCCGCATGATGCGTTCGCCGAAGAACACGACCGGCACGTTGGCCAGCATCATGCCGAGCGTAGTGCCAGCGACGACCTGAAAGTAATCGTTGACGAAGCGCGCTGCCAGCATGACGGTGGCAATCTGGGTCTTGTCTCCCATCTCGGCCAGGAAGAACGCAACCACCGTGGTACCGAACACGCCGAAGTGCGATCGCGTGGCGGTGTCTTCTTCATCGAGCTTGTCGGGAATCAGCATCCAGATCGCCATGGCGATGAACGACACACCCAGGATCCATCGCAATGCGACCGGGCCAAGCCAGTGCGTGACGAAGGTTCCGACCGCACCTGCGAGGCCGTGGTTGACGATCGTTGCGGCAAAAATGCCTATGACGATTGGCCAGGGTTTGCGAAACCGCGCCGCGAGCACGAGTGCCAGCAGTTGGGTCTTGTCGCCCATTTCGGCAAGCGAGACGATGCCGGTTGCAACCAGTAATGCTTCCATGAGTTGTGAGTTCCTTGGGCCGAAGGACGCAATTGACCATGCAACACCTTCGGCCGTATTCCCGAAGTTGCACAGTCAAAGGTCTCGCCAGGTGGGACACTGCCTGCGCCATGTTCCGCTGGGCGCAGAACAAGTCTGTTGACGTATGCCCTTCTCGCAATGGAAGGCGGCTACTCCCCGATGACAACAGCCATTCTAGCCCTGCGACGCGGCGTGGTTAGTAAGTATGTACTAACTTTCTTAGTTACTCAAGCGTGGCGCGGGATACAAATTTATGCTTGCACAATGTGTATTTCACACATAATGAGCGAGCGTACCTCCGCAACATTTGGATGACGCAAATGTGGGTGATCGGTCAGTTTCGCGCGACTCAGCGTTTCATGTTGGATATGCAGTCGGGACTCCATCGCTTTCTTTGATGTGTTTATAGGAGTCCCGTCATGGGCAACAAACTGTACGTCGGCAACCTGCCATATTCCGTGCGCGACGGTGACCTCGAACAGGCCTTCGGGCAGTTCGGCGCAGTGACCAGCGCCAAAGTCATGATGGAACGCGACACCGGCCGCTCCAAGGGCTTCGGATTCGTCGAAATGGGCAGCGATGCAGAAGCGCAGGCCGCCATCAACGGTATGAATGGTCAACCACTCGGCGGTCGCAGCGTCGTCGTCAACGAAGCGCGTCCGATGGAAGCCCGTCCGCCCCGCAGCGGGGGCTATGGCGGCGGCGGTGGTGGCTATGGTGGTGGCGGCGGTGGCTACGGTGGCGGCGGCTCCGGCGGTGGTGGCGGCCGCAGTGGTGGCGGTGGCTACGGTGGTGGTGGCGGTGGTCGCAGCGGCGGTGGCTACGGTGGTGGCGGTGGGGGCGGCGACGGCGGATTCCGCAGCCCCTATGGCGCCGGCCCGCGCGGCGGCGGTGGCCGCAGTGGTGGTGGCGGCGGTTACGGCGGCAACAGCGGCGGCAACAGCGGTTATTGATCGGCTGGTGCTCGCGCCAATATCAAAAGGCTTCTTCGGGAGCCTTTTTGTTGCCCGTCAGCTT
The DNA here is from genome assembly GCF_037889915.1 of Variovorax humicola. NCBI lineage: Bacteria > Pseudomonadati > Pseudomonadota > Betaproteobacteria > Burkholderiales > Comamonadaceae > Variovorax > Variovorax humicola. Next base: position 171,200 of record NZ_JBBKZV010000003.1, read on the forward strand.
TCGCCGAGGCGCTTCTTGCGCCCGCGCCCCTGGACCGCCCGGTCGTAGACGGCATTCGGCAACATGCGCATGAGCTTGGCGACCACCCCCATCTGCCACGGGATCACGCGGTAGCTCACGCCTCGCTCGATGGCGCGATAGGCCTGCTCGGCAAAATCTTCCGCCTTCATGAGGAACGGCATGCCGTATCGGTTGCCCTGGGTCAGCGGCGTGTCGATGTAGCCGGGGCAGATCGTGACGACCTTGACGCCGCTGGGCCGCATTTCGCCGCGCAGGCTTTCGCAGTAAGCGACCACGGCCGATTTGCTCGCGCAATAGGCGCCATGGCCCGGCAGCCCACGGATCGCGGCCACGCTGCCGATGCCGACCAGCCGCCCGCTGCCGCGCGCGGCCATCGCGGCAACGAAGGGATGAAAAGTGGCGGCCAGGCCGATGTTGTTGGTGGCGAGCGTACTAGCCAGGACATCCAGATCGCCGCGCTCGGCGGTATCCATGCCGATGCTGACGCCGGCATTGGCGATCACCACGTCGGGTACGCCTTGCCGGGCGATGCAGTCGTTGCCGGCGGCCACGACGCTGTCGATCTGCGCCACGTCCGCGCTGTAGATTCGATAGCGCGCGGCGTCAAGCTTGCGGGCAATGGCCCATGACTCGATCTGTTCGGTGCGACGCGCCACCAGCGCGAGGTTGTAGCCCGCATCGTGGAAGCGCGCGGCGAGGGCCTGGCCGATGCCGCTCGATGCGCCGGTGATGAAGACCAGGCGTTGTGTCATGCCTCCCCTTTTCTTGTCGTCAGCGTTTTGGCACAGCAGCGGCCGATGGCGATGGCATCAATACACCGCGCACCCGGCCGTTCAGGTGGGCGACGCCGCTCAGGTTGTCATAGTCCATGGAGTCCGCCGTGAATTGGTCGGTGCCGCGCGTCAAGGTGACTGGTTGGTTGGAGCGTACTTGCTCGCTGTCAATGAGCGCGTGCAGGAACTCGCCACGGAACTCGAGCCGCGGTATCGGCCGGCCATCGGGGCCGACGGCAGCGTCGCGTATCACGACTGCATTGCCGAACAGCTGGACCTCGCTGACGTCGCCGTTGGACAAGCCACGGTCGGCCGAGGCATGCGTGACCAGGCCTTGCAGCGAGACGGAGCGAAGCTTGACCTGATCGACCTCGATGGTGTCGTTGTCGGCGTAGTGCCGCCCTTCGGAGCCCGAGATCTCGCTGCGCATTTCGCCGTTCGGAAGGAAGTTCTTCACCACGAAGCCACGCATGAAGTAATCCGGGTCATGGCTTGGCGCCTCCTTGGGCGGTGGCACCGACAGGCGCGGCGCGTTGCGCACCAACCAATAGGTGCCCAGTGCCAAGGCGCCGGCCACGATGATCGGCAGGTAGAGGCTGACGCGGTCGATTCCGAGGCGCAGCAGGGCGATCAGGCGTCGGGCACCGGCAGTCAAGCGACCGGCCCTCGCGCCACGTCGAGCAAGCGGCGGTAGTGCCCGCTGGCGGTCAGCAGCAGATCGCAGAACTCGCGGGCCGCGCCGTCGCCGCCGCGCGCAGTGGTCACGTAGTTCGCGATGGTGCGCACTTCGACATGCGCATTGGCGGGCGCCGCAGCGAACCGGCATCTGGCGAGCACGGGCAGGTCGGGCCAGTCGTCGCCGATGGCTGCGGCCTGCTTCCAATCGAGGCCAAGCGCGGCCAACATGGCCTCGGCTGCGGGTAGCTTGTTCTCAGTACCGTAGCGGACGTGCTCGATGCCGAGCGCTTCGAGCCGCACGCGCAGCGGCTTCGAATCGCGCCCGGTAATCACGGCCGGCGTGATACCTGCCAGGCGCAGCAACTTCAGGCCGAGTCCGTCAAGGATGCTGAAGCGCTTGAGCGTTTCGCCGTGTTCGCTGAAGTAGACGCCGCCATCGGTGAGCACACCGTCGACGTCGAAGAACACGATGCGCACGTCCTGCGCGGCAAGCAGCGTTTCGGTGTCGAAACGAAGGAGCGGTGTTCCTGTCATCAGATGACTTTCGCGCGCATCAGGTCGTTGATGCTGATGGCGCCGATGAGCAGGCCGGCCGCATCGTTGACGAGGATGCTGGTGATGCGGTATTGCTCCATGAGCTCGGCCGCTTCCACGCCCAGCGCATCGGCGCGCATGGTGCGGGGTCCCTTGTGCATGACGTCGGCGGCGGTGAGTTCGCGCAGGTCCGCGCCCGTCTCGACGAGGCGGCGCAAGTCGCCGTCGGTGAAGATGCCGATCGCACGGCCATCCGCATCGACCACGGCGGTGGCGCCCAGGCCCTTGGAACTCATCTCGCGCATCAACTCGCTGAGCGAGGCAGTCGGTGCGACGCGGGGCACGTTGTCGCCGCTGCGCATCAGGTCGCTCACATGCGTCAGCAGCTTGCGGCCCAACGCGCCGCCGGGGTGCGAGCGCGCGAAGTCTTCGGCACCGAATCCACGCGCATCGAGCAGGGCGACGGCCAATGCGTCACCCAACGCCATTTGCGCGGTGGTGCTCGCGGTGGGTGCCAGGTTGAGCGGGCAGGCTTCTTTTTCGACGCCGCTGTCGAGCACGACGTCGGCGTGGCGCGCCAGCATGGAATCGAGCCCGCCGGTCATCGCGATCAATGGCACGCCCTGGCGCTTGACAACAGGCAGGATCGCGGCAAGTTCGTCGCTTTCCCCGCTGTTGGAAATGGCCAGCACGAGGTCGACTGTCTTGATCATGCCGAGGTCGCCATGGCTGGCCTCGGCCGGATGCACGAACATGGCCGGCGAGCCTGTCGAGGCCAGCGTGGCGGCGATCTTGCGGCCGACATGGCCGCTCTTGCCCATGCCCATCACCACGACGCGGCCGCGCACGTTGAGGATGCGCTGCACCGCGTTCACGAAGCTCGGCCCGACCCGGTTCTTCAGTCCGAGCACGGCAGCGGCTTCGATGTCGAAGGTCAGACGCGCACGCGCCAGCAGCGCGTCGGCGTCGGTGCCGGGGGGCAAGTCGGGGAGGGAACTCATCGCCGGGATTTTAGGCGGCGCCTCCAAAGTCACGCAGTTCCTCTAGCATCGGGCCATGTCGGCGCTTCAACTCACACTCCTGTACCTGCTGGCCGCAGTGATCGGCGTGGTGGCGTGCCGCTCGCTGAAGCTTCCGCCGATGCTGGGCTACCTGGTGGCGGGCGTGCTGATCGGGCCGCACGCGATGGCGCTGGCGGACAACTCCGAGGGCATCAAGCACCTCGGCGAATTCGGCGTGGTATTCCTGATGTTCGTGATCGGACTCGAGTTCAGCCTGCCCAAGCTGCGCGCCATGCGCAAGCACGTGTTCGGGCTGGGTCTGCTGCAGGTGCTGCTGACGATGACGATTGCCACTTCCGGTGCATTGATTGTCGCGGCGTGGCTGCCGCCGCAATGGAAGCTGGGGTGGCAGACAGCGCTGGCACTGTCGGCTGCGCTCACCATGAGCAGCACGGCGATCGTGGTCAAGCTGATGGCCGAGCGGCTCGAACTGGAGAGCGAACACGGAAAGCGCGTGATGGGCGTGCTGCTGTTCCAGGATCTCGCCGTGGTGCCGCTGCTGGTGCTGATCCCCGCCCTCGGCGCGCAGCCCGAAGTCCTGTTCAAGGCGCTGGCGCTGGCGCTGGCGAAAGGCGGCTTCCTGGTGTTCATCCTGCTCTACGGCGGCCCGCGCGTGATGCGCTGGTGGCTCACCATCGTGGCGCGCTTGCGCAGCGAGGAGCTGTTCATCCTCAATGTGCTGCTGCTCACGCTGGGGATGGCCTGGCTGACCCAGTTCGCCGGACTTTCGCTGGCGCTGGGCGCTTTCATCGCCGGCATGCTGGTGTCGGAGACGGAGTTCAAGCACCAGGTCGAGACCGACATCCGTCCGTTCCACGACGTGTTGCTCGGGCTGTTCTTCATCACGGTCGGCATGACGCTCGACTGGCACGTGGCCGTCTCGCAATGGCCATTGGTGCTGGCGCTGCTGGCGCTGCCGCTGCTGTTCAAGCTGCTGCTGGTGACGGTGCTGGCGAGGGCGCTCGGCTCGACCGCGGGGGTGTCGCTGCGAACTGGCCTCTACCTTGCGCAAGCGGGCGAGTTCGGCTTCGTGCTTTTGGCACTCGCGTACGACCGGAGCTTGCTGCCCGATTGGCTGGGGAATCCGGTGCTGGCTTCGATGGTGCTTTCGATGCTGGGGACGCCGTTCATCATCCTCTACAGCAACAAGATCGTGCGCAAGCTGGTGGCAAGCGATTGGCTGCAACAGTCACTGCAGATGACCAACATCGCGCGCAAGACCATCAACACCAGCCAGCACGTCATCATCTGCGGCTACGGCCGCTGCGGCCAGAACCTGGCGCGCATGCTGGAGCGCGAAGGCATCCCGTACATGGCGCTCGACCTCGATCCGGATCGAGTCCGGCAAGCTGCCGCAGCAGGCGACTCGGTGGTGTTCGGCGATGCGGCACGGCTGCAGGCGATGATGGCTGCGGGCCTGGCGCGGGCCAGTGCCGTGGTGGTGACCTACCTCGACGTACCGGGAGCGTTCAAGGTGCTGGCCAACACCCGGGCGCATGCGCCGCAGGTGCCCGTGATCGTGCGCACACAGGACGACCATGATCTTGAAAGACTGCGCACGGCCGGCGCAACCGAAGTGGTGCCGGAGGCGATCGAAGGATCGCTGATGCTGGCGAGCCATGCGCTGGCACTGGTCGGCGTGCCGATGCGGCGCGTGATCCGCGTGGTGCAGGAACAGCGCGACGCGCGCTACAACCTGCTGCGCGGGTACTTCCATGGCGCCGACGACGACAACGCCGACGAGGTCGACCACGAGCGGCTGAACTCCTTCACGCTGACGCCCGGCGCCCGCGCCATCGGCCAACCGCTCGCCCGGCTCGCGCTGCATGCGCTGGGCGTTCGCGTGGCCAGCCTGCGTCGCCATGATGGCAAGGCCGTCCAGTTGCTCGATGACACCGAATTGGCCGACGGCGACACGCTGGTGCTGTCGGGCAAGCCGGCTGCGCTGGCCATCGCGGTGGACAAGTTGCAGAAGGGCTGATCCGCTCCGGGCAGCGTCGGCCACCACGCAACGTCTTGTTTCGTGGCTCGTTGACTGGGCGTCCGGTGCGGATGCCCTACATCGGGTCCGGGTTGGTGCGCGTCGGCGCAGCGCGCTCGACCGCATCCCCCGCCGTCCAGCGGCTGTCGACCAGCACGAAACTCTTGCGTTGCGTCAGCGCCCAGCCATGCGGGCCCGGCTGCCAGCGCGCGCTTCGCCAGCCGGGGAGTTCGTGTGCCAGGGCTTCGCTGACGCCGGGTATCGCCAACCACGGCGCAGGATCGTCGAGCCTCCAGCGGACATCTGCCAGCACGCCGGTGTAGCGCTTGCCGCGCAGGCGCATGTCTTCGACCGGACCGACGTTCGACACCGCATCGAGCCGCACTGCGCGCGCCACGCAGAGCCGCCGGCCGCCGCCCCATCGGGCGAGTTCAGGCAAGGGCCGGTAGATCGAGATCGATTGGGACAGCAAGCCCCCCGACTGCCCGCCCACCGGCCGCTCGTAAAGTCCCGCATCGACCAGCATGTCCATCCACGACAACGTCGCCGTGTTGCCGGTCTGGACGTTGACCGGTTCCTTGTCGTAGGCAAGACCATTGGCGACGCAGATCGGATCGCGCCCGGGCACCACCTGCCCGTTTGCGATGGCATTCGACATGGCCTCGAGCAGTTCAGCCGGCGCGACCGAAGTCTTGGGCAGCCAGCGTTGCGCCGCAATACCGCACGCCCCCGTCAGCGCCATCGCAAGTGCACCACCCCACAACACCATGCGGCGGCGGTGCGAATCCATGGGCGCACCGCACTGGTCGCAAAACCGGGCCGGGCCCTCGATTTCCCGGGAACAAGCCGGACAAAGCATTTCCATGGACTCCCTGACTTCGCCCACCAGACCTAATTGATCAGGCTGGGATTGCGTTTTTCATCTTCGATTCGTTGTTGCGCCCGGACCGCCTCGCATTGCGCCGTCGCCTTGAACTCCGCCTTTCCACATTGCTCAGCCATGCATAGCGCCATGGCGATGAAGTTGCGGCCTTCGCAGGCTGTCTGTGGGTTAGCAGGAGGCGCTGGCGGTGGTGGCGCGGCCTCTGCAACTACGACGGGCGGCGGCGGCGGCGCGACAGGTGCGGCAGCGACTGCCGCCTTTCTGGGCTTGGGCGTCACGGCCACGGGCGGGCGAGCAGGCGGCGCGACTTCCGCATGCGTTGGCGGCGGCGACGCGTACCCGGTGATGACAGGCGATGGTTCCGGCGCAGGCGCCGTGACCACCGCGGCAGGCGCGGGCGGTGTCGCAACTGCAGCAGGCTCGGCGATTGCTGCCGGCGCAGGCCTGGCGACTGCAGGCACCGACGCGGCGGCTTCGACGGGCGGCCGCGTGTTGTCGCCGCGCACGGCATACCACCAGGCGCCGCCGGCCGCCAGGCCGACCACCAGAACGGAAAAACCGACGCCGAGGGCCTTGCTGCGATTTGCCCTCGTGCGACTTGATGACAGCCGGCTGGAAGACGGGGAATGCCGAGCAGATTGCGGCCGAATCGGCACGGGATCGCGGAGAGCGGCGGGCGGTGGGACTGGCGCCGATGCCGTTGGCCCGCGACCGGCAGCGCCTCGCATGATCACAGTGGCGTCTTCGCGTTCCGACGCAGGCTCGGGGCGGGGATGGGGCGCGGGCGCCGGCGCGGTGGCCGGCCAAGCCGCTTCGTCATTGGGCTCCGAAACGGGCGTACGAATCGGTGCGCTCAAAGCCAGCTTCGTGCCGCAGCCCTTGCAGAACTTCGCAGCATTGCGGTTTTCCGCGGCGCAAGCTGCACATACCACAGACATTGTCCACGCCTCCTATCAGTTTGTAACTGCGCCGGGCGATTGGGGAGACTGCTCCAGCCTCAGGTCACCGCCACGCGCTTGGGTTTGTTGACCATGCGCTTGGCGATCACGGCGCCCAGCGCCAGCGTGAGTTCGAGGGCCACAGCGGGTTGGCGATTGGCCAGTTCGGCGAATCGGATCGGGCTCAGGCGCCAGACGCGCGCCGAGCCGGTGGCGACAACATTGGCCGATCGCGGCAGCCGGGAAAAAAAAGCGCCCTCGCCGACGACCGAACCCGGATTGAGGATTGCGAGTTGCATCTGGCCTTCCTCGCCAACTACGTGAACGCTCAGCGCGCCGCTCTCGATGAAGAACAGGGTGCGGTCCTGGATGCCCTGGTTGATGAGTACTTGCCCGGCGGGCAGATCGATCGACTGCAGATAGGCGCCCAGCAGATCCCACTGCGCCTGCGAGAAGGCGGGCGCAAAGGCGTCATAGCTCGTGTTTTGCGCGATGGCGCGACAAAGTTCCTGAATGACGGAAGACATGGTTCATCCTCAATAGCCGACGCAAGTATGCGGGGAATCAACATACTCTTGGGAACAATTGTCACTGATATAAAACATTCGATTTACTTGCCTATGCAAAATCGAGAAAAAATCACACCTAGAAGCTCGTCCGCTCCGAATGCGCCAGTGATTTCATTCAGCGCGTTCTGGGCCAGACGAAGCTCTTCGGCCAGCAAATCCAGCGCCGGATGGCGGGCTGCCAGCTGATCGGCAGCCAACGAAACATGGTCCGCGACACGGGCCAGCGCATGCACATGGCGTGCCCGAGCAAGATACACGCCATCCGGCACCGCCTGCCAGCCAGCGATTTCGAGCAAGCGCGTGCGTAGTGCTTCAATGCCGAAACCGGTTTTTGCCGACAAACTCAGGCCATCGTGCTGCTGCGCGACCGCGACGGCGTCGTGCTTGCTCCAGACGTCCAGGACTGGCACGCCGGCCGGCAGCTTTCGCCGGAGCAAATTCAGTATGCCTGCGTCGCCCGCCTCGTAGTCCGGGCTGTCCGCACGCGTCAGATCGTGCAGAAACAGCACCGCGTCGGCAGATTCGATCTGGTCCCAAGCGCGCGCGATGCCGATTTGCTCGACCTCGTCGCTGCTTTCGCGCAGGCCGGCGGTGTCCGCCACGTGCACGGGCACGCCATGGATCTGGATGGTCTGGGCCACCACGTCGCGCGTGGTGCCCGGAACGGCACTCACGATCGCGAGTTCCGCGCCGGCGAGAGCGTTCAACAGCGAGCTCTTGCCGGCATTCGGCTGGCCCGCGATGACCACCTTGATGCCCTCGCGCAGCAACGCGCCCTGCCGCGCACGCAGTTGCACCGCAGCCAATTGGTTTTGCAGCGCTCTGAGTTGGCCGATCGCATCGGCCTTCTGAAGGAAGTCGATGTCTTCTTCCGGGAAGTCAAGGGTGGCCTCGACCAGCATGCGCAAATGGATGAGCGCATCGCGCAGTCCATGGATTTCTCGCGAGAACGCTCCCGATAACGAACGGCCGGCGCTGCGCGCAGCGGCCTCGGTGCTGGCATCGATCAAGTCCGCAATTGCCTCGGCCTGCGCCAGGTCGACCTTGCCGTTCAGAAAAGCGCGCTGGCTGAACTCGCCTGGTTGCGCCAGGCGCAGGCCCGGCAGACGCGCACGGCCGCTGGACGCGTCGACTTCGTTCGCAGCCTCGAGGCAACGGGCCAGCAGCAACTGCAGCACCACCATGCCGCCATGCGCCTGCAATTCGAGTACGTCCTCGCCGGTGAAAGAGTGCGGAGCCGGGAAATGAATCGCCAGTCCATGGTCGACGGGTTCGCCGGCGGCGTCGCGAAATGGCAGGTATGTCGCTTCCCGCGCCTTGAGCGGCCTGACGCAAATAGCTGCGATCAAAGGCGCCAGCCCCGCGCCCGACACGCGCACGATGCCGACCGCCCCGCGTCCGGGTGCGGTGGCGATGGCAACGATCGGATCGGTGGTGCGGGCAAGCATGGGCGACATTCTTTCAGACGCAAAACAAAAGGGCCGCGGTCAGCGGCCCCTGTGGGTTGGCGGGTCAGACCGGCATCACTTCTTGCCGAGCACGCCCAGCCGCTTGTTGATGAACCACTGCTGGAGGATCGACAGCGAGTTGTTGGTGATCCAGTACAGCACCAGGCCGGCCGGGAAGAAGATGAACATCACGCTGAACGCGAGCGGCATGATCCACATCAGACGGGCTTGCATCGGGTCCGGCGGCGTCGGGTTGAGCCAGGTCTGGAACAGCGAGGTGGCCGTCATCACCACCGGCAGGATGAACCAGGGGTCCGGCGCCGAGAGGTCATGGATCCAGCCAATCCACGGTGCGTGGCGCATTTCGACCGACGACAAAAGCACCCAGTAGAGCGCGATGAACACCGGGATCTGAATCATGATGGGGAAGCAGCCGCCCATCGGGTTGACCTTCTCTTCGCGGTAGATGCGCATCATTTCCTGCTGCATCTCCTGCGGCTTGTCTTTCATGCGCTCGCGCATTTCCGTGATCTTCGGACTGATGGCCTTCATCTTGGCCATGCTGGCGTAAGCCTTGGCGTTGAGCCAGTAGAAGGCCGCCTTCAGCAACACCACCAGCGCGACGATCGACCAGCCCCAGTTGCCCAGCAGGTTGTGCAACTGGTTCAGCAGCCAGTAGAGCGGCTTCGAGATGATCGCGAAGATGCCGTAGTCCTTGACCAGTTCGAGGCCGGGTGCGAGCGCCTCGAGCTTCTTTTCTTCTTCGGGGCCGGCGAACAGATCGGTGTCGATGGTCTGGCTGGCGCCGGGTGCGAGCTTGTTCAGCGGCAGCACCATGGCGACCGAGAACTGGTTGTTGCCAAGGTCCGCCACGCGGAACTCGCGCTTCAGATCCTTGCTGTCAGGCGCGTTCAACAACCAGGCCGACACAAAGTAGTGCTGGACCATGGCGATCCAGCCATTGCTTGCAGGTGGCGGTACTTCGACCTTCTTCTTCTCGATGTCCTTGAAATCGACCTTGTGGAATTTCTTCTCTTCGGTATAGAGCGCCGGACCGGTGAAGGTGTTGGTGCCGAACATCGTGCTCGATGCCACGGTGCCATGACGCACGAACTGCAGGTAGAGCTGCGCGTCGCGCGGCTGGTCGCTCGTGTTCACGACCTGGTGCTTGACGCGGATGGAGTAGTCGCCGCGCGTGAACAGATAGGTCTTGACGTACTTGAGACCTCCCACGGGCTGCGACTCGAACACCACTTCGAGCGTGTTCTGGCCATCGGCCATTTCGCGCGGACCGGGCTTGGCCGTCATCTGGCTCAGGTGGTTGGGAAACCTGTCGCCGGTATCGACCGGGTTCAGCAGGCCGGTTTGCGCAACGTAGCGCGTGGCCGGCGAGTTGTCTTCCATCAAGGTCACGTCCTTGATTTCGTTCGGCGGCACGGGCATGCCGAACATCTTCTTGAAGGTCTCGATCAGGCCGCCGTTGTTGGTCTGGTCGACGTACTTGCGCAACTCAAGCTGCGACAGCGTGGCGCCCTGGGCGTCGATGGTCGCCTTGAAAACATCCGTCGACACAGTCACCTTTTCACCGGCCGGTGCGGTCGCTTGCGCCGGCACGGCGGTTGCGTTGCCACCCGCATTGCCCGCGGCGGCCGGCACGGCGCTCGGTGCGGGAGCACCGGGTGCGGCCGGCTGGGTGGCCGCCGGCTTGGTGGGGGCGTTCAGGAAAGTCGGCTTGTTGCCGTTGTAGACCTGCCATTGGTCCCACAGGAGCACCAGCGAGAAACCAAAGATCACCCACAGGATGGTTCGGCGGATATCGTTCATGAAGAAGATTTCTTGTCGGAGATTAGAGATGTGAACAGCGCGCCTGAATCAGTCTTTGCAGACCCCCCTGCAGGCGGCACTGGATCATGCCCGCCCTGGCACCAGGGCTGGCATCGGGCCAATCTTTTGAGCGTGAGATAGCAGCCATATGCGGCGCCATGCACCTGCAGCGCCTCGATCGCGTAGACCGAGCAGGTCGGCTCGAAGCGGCAGGACGCACCGAGCCATGGGCTCAGCAAAAGCCGGTAGGTCTTGACGATGCTGACCAGCAGGCGCTGTATCACGGTCTGGCCCTTGCGGCGGCGCCCGCAGCCGCGCGTGCGAGCAACTGCTGGAGTTCGGCGCGAACGGCGGCCTTCAGCTTCTCGGAGCTGGCGCTGATGAATTCCTTGCGATCGAACGCGGCACGCAGGCGCACCACATGCGCCGCGCGCGGCAAAGCCACGTCGGCCGAAGCGCTCACGTTGTAGACCTGACGCTTGATCGCATTGCGCGTGACTGCCCGCTTGGCCCAGCGCTTGGGCACCATTGCACCGATCCACACGTCGTCGACGGTGAACAGCGGCGCAGCAGCAGCGGGGGAATCAGCGGAAAGCAACGGGCCATCGAGCGCACAACGGTGCAGGGCGAAGTGAGCAGTGCGCGCCACGGTAGAACCCGCGAGGACGGCCTGGAACTGGGCGCGGGTCTTGAGCCGTTGCATGGGAGCCGATGCGCCTGCCGAAGTAGCGGGCGATGGCTCCGATGGACTGGATGCCGGCAACGGCGCCCGCGGGGCCGTCAGACGGCCAGGCGCTTGCGGCCCTTGGCGCGGCGTGCGTTGATGACAGCGCGGCCGCCGCGGGTCTTCATGCGGACGAGGAAACCGTGGGTGCGGGCGCGGCGGACTTTGGATGCTTGGTAGGTGCGTTTCATGATGGTTCTTCCTGATAAGCCCGACAGAAGGTGTCGGACGCCCCCGAAACACACACACTAAGAGGCATTCAGGGAAACCCGCGATTATCGCAGACATTTAGTGTGGCAACAATGGAGGCCGGTTTACTCGGGCTTTCCACGGACGTTGCGGGCGTGTGGATAAGTTTTTGACAAGTTAGAATGCCCGGCGCTTCGCACCAGCAAATATCCACAAAATAAACAGAGATGACAGAGGGTTTCACCATTCGTCCGCAGCCCCATGTCGAGTGACAGCATAGGCGACAGCCTGTGGCAGGCTTGCGTCGACCAGCTCGCGCAGGAACTGTCCGAACAGCAGTTCAACACCTGGATCAAACCACTCACTGCGCAAGTCGCAGACGACCTGTCGCGCATGACGGTCTTCGTCGCCAATCGATTCAAGCTGGACTGGATTCGCGCCCAGTACGCCGGCCGCATTGCCGCGATGGCAGAGAAGCTTTACGGTCAGCCAGTAGCCGTGGAGTTAGCGCTTGCTCCGCGTGAAATGCCCGTGCGGACTTCACCTATGGTTGCGCTTGCCGAGACCGACGTGCCCCGCGACGTGGCGGGTCCGGGCGAGGATCCGGCTGCCACCGGCTTCAAGAACCGCCTCAATTCCGGCCTCACATTCGAGACACTGGTGGAAGGCACGGCCAACCGCATGGCGCGTGCCGCCGCCATGCACGTGGCCGGCATGCCGGGCCACCTGTACAACCCGCTGTTTATCTACGGCGGCGTCGGTTTGGGCAAGACCCACTTGATGCACGCTGTGGGTAACCGCCTGCTGCACGACCGCCCTGATGCCAAAGTTCTCTACATCCATGCCGAGCAGTTCGTGTCGGATGTGGTCAAAGCCTATCAGCGCAAGACTTTCGATGAGTTCAAGGAGCGGTATCACTCGCTGGACCTGCTGCTGATCGACGACGTGCAGTTCTTCGCCAACAAGGATCGCACGCAGGAAGAGTTCTTCAATGCCTTCGAGGCGCTGCTGGCCAAGAAGTCGCACATCGTGATGACCAGCGACACCTATCCGAAGGGCCTGGCCGACATCCACGAGCGGCTGGTCTCGCGCTTCGATTCGGGGCTGACGGTGGCCATCGAACCGCCCGAGCTCGAGATGCGCGTGGCCATCCTGATCAACAAGGCGCGTGCCGAGTCGGCGGAAATGCCGGAGGAAGTGGCCTTCTTCGTCGCGAAGAACGTGCGCTCCAACGTGCGCGAACTCGAAGGCGCGCTGCGCAAGATCCTCGCGTACTCGCGCTTCAACCAGAAAGAGATCTCGATCGCGCTTGCGCGCGAGGCGCTGCGCGACCTGCTGTCCATCCAGAACCGGCAGATCTCGGTCGAGAACATCCAGAAGACGGTGGCCGACTACTACAAGATCAAGGTCGCCGACATGTACAGCAAGAAGCGGCCGGCCAGCATTGCGCGGCCGCGCCAAATCGCGATGTACCTGGCCAAGGAACTCACGCAGAAGAGCCTGCCCGAGATCGGCGAGCTGTTCGGCGGACGCGATCACACGACGGTGCTGCACGCCGTGCGCAAGATCTCGGGCGAGCGCCAGCAGCTCACCGAATTGAACCAGCAACTGCACGTCCTCGAGCAGACGCTCAAGGGCTGATGATCCTCAAGTGTCGGAACGCAACTCAAAGAAAGTTAGGAAGAGGTAAGCAATGATCGTCCTGAAGGCCACACAAGAAAAAGTTCTCGCTGCGCTGCAGTCGGTATCGGGCATCGTGGAACGTCGCCATACGCTGCCGATCCTGGCCAACGTGCTGATCCGCAAGACGGGCGGGCAGCTGCAGCTCACGACGAGCGATCTCGAGATCCAGATTCGGACGACTGCCGAGCTGGGCGGCGACGAAGGCAATTTCACGACGACCATCGGTGCGCGCAAGCTCATCGACATCCTGCGCACCATGCCGTCCGACCAGACCGTGAGCCTCGAATCGAGCGCGAGCAAGTTTGTGCTCAAGGGCGGCAAGAGCCGCTTCACGCTGCAATCGCTGCCGGCCGAGGACTTTCCCCTGGTACAGGAGGCCGCGAGCTTCGGCCCCGTGTTCAGCGTGCCGCAGAAGACGCTGAAGGACCTGCTCAGCCAGGTCTCGTTCTCGATGGCGGTGCACGACATCCGCTACTACCTCAACGGCATCCTGTTCGTGGCCGAAGGCAAGCAGCTGAGCCTGGTCGCGACCGATGGCCACCGCCTGGCCTTCGCCTCGGCCATGCTCGATGTCGAAGTCCCGCGCCAGGAAGTGATCCTGCCGCGCAAGACGGTGCTCGAGATGCAGCGTCTGCTGTCGGACGCCGAGGGCGCGATCGAGATGCAGTTCGCGAGCAACCAGGCCAAGTTCAGCTTCGGCGGCATGGAATTCGTCACCAAGCTGGTCGAGGGGAAGTTCCCCGACTACAACCGCGTGATTCCGAAAAACCACAAGAACACCGTCACGCTCGGCCGCGCGCCGCTGCTGGCCAGCCTGCAGCGCACCGCCATCCTGACCAGCGAGAAGTTCAAGGGCGTGCGCCTTAACATCGAGCCCGGCACGCTGCGCATCGCGTCGAGCAATGCCGAGCAGGAAGAGGCCCAGGACGAGCTCGACATCGACTACGGCGGCGACGCGATCGAGATCGGCTTCAACGTCACCTACCTGATCGATGCGCTTGCCAACATGAGCCAGGACATGGTCAAGCTCGACTTGGCCGATTCGAACAGCTCCGCGCTGCTGACCATTCCGGAAAACACGAGCTTCAAGTACGTCGTGATGCCGATGCGGATTTGATCCGAGCTGAGTTGAGACACCCGCTGGTACCCGAGAGAGAGTGAAGAGAGGAAGTCATGAGTGAAGTAAACAAGGCGGATGTCCCGCACACCGAGCCGGTCTACACGGCGGAGATCGAGAGCGCGATCCCGATTGAAATTACCGCGCCGGACACCTCGTACGGTGAAGGCTCCATCACGATCCTCGAAGGGCTGGAGGCGGTGCGCAAGCGGCCTGGCATGTACATCGGCGATACCTCCGACGGCACCGGCCTGCACCACCTCGTGTTCGAAGTGGTCGACAACTCCATCGACGAAGCGCTGGCCGGCCATTGCGACGACATCGTCGTCACCATCCACACCGACAACTCGATCTCCGTCACCGACAACGGCCGCGGCATCCCGACTGGCGTGAAGATGGACGACAAGCACGAGCCCAGGCGCTCGGCGGCCGAGATCGCGCTGACGGAACTGCATGCCGGCGGCAAGTTCAACCAGAACAGCTACAAGGTCTCGGGTGGCCTGCACGGCGTCGGCGTAAGTTGCGTGAATGCGCTGAGCGTGATGCTGCGCCTCGTCGTGCGGCGCGAAGGCAAGATCCATGAGCTCGAATTCAGCCGCGGATTCGTCCAGAACCGCCTGATCGACAAGGTCGACGGCGTCGAGGTGTCGCCCATGAAGATCATCGGCGACACCGACAAGCGCGGCACCGAGGTGCACTTCCTGCCCGACGTCCAGATCTTCAAGGAGAACTCGGACTTCCACTACGAGATCCTGAGCAAGCGGCTGCGCGAGCTGAGCTTCCTGAACAACGGCGTGCGCATCCGCCTGAAGGACGAGCGCACCGGCAAGGAAGACGACTTCTCGGGTGCCGGCGGCGTGCGCGGCTTCGTGGAGTTCATCAACAAGGGCAAGACCGTCCTGCACCCGAACTCGTTCTATGCAGAAGGCGAGCGCCCGGCCGACACCTACGGCGGCATTCCCGGCACGCACATCGGCGTCGAAGTGGCGATGCAGTGGAACAGCGGCTACAACGAGCAAGTGCTGTGCTTCACCAACAACATCCCGCAGCGTGACGGCGGCACCCACCTGACCGGCCTGCGCGCCGCGATGACCCGTGTCATCAACAAGTACATCGAAGAGAACGAGTTCGCCAAGAAGGCCAAGGTCGAGATCACCGGCGACGACATGCGCGAAGGCCTGTGCTGCGTGCTGAGCGTGAAGGTGCCGGAGCCCAAGTTCTCCAGCCAGACCAAGGACAAGCTGGTCAGCAGCGAAGTGCGCGCGCCGGTGGAAGACATCGTCGGCAAGCTGCTCACAGACTACCTGCAGGAGCGCCCGAACGACGCCAAGATCATCTGCGGAAAGATCGTCGAGGCCGCCCGTGCGCGCGAAGCAGCACGCAAGGCGCGCGAGATGACGCGCCGCAAGGGCGTGCTCGACGGCATGGGCCTGCCCGGCAAGCTGGCCGACTGCCAGGAAAAGGACCCCGCGCTGTGCGAGGTGTACCTGGTGGAGGGCGACTCTGCCGGCGGCTCCGCCAAGCAGGGCCGCGACCGGAAGTTCCAGGCCATCCTTCCGCTGCGCGGCAAGATCCTGAACGTCGAGAAGGCACGCTACGAGAAGCTGCTCACCAGCAACGAAATCCTGACCATGATCACCGCGCTCGGCACCGGCATCGGCCGCGCGGGCGCGACCACGTCGGGCGGCGGCGCGGACGACTTCAACGTCGCCAAGCTGCGCTACCACCGCATCATCATCATGACCGATGCCGACGTGGACGGCGCGCACATCCGCACGCTGCTGCTGACGTTCTTCTATCGGCAAATGCCGGAGTTGGTGGAGCGCGGGCATATCTACATCGCGCAGCCGCCGCTCTACAAGGTGAAGGTCGGCAAGGAAGAGCAATACCTGAAGGACGGGCCCGCATTGGATGCCTTCCTGCTGAAGGTGGCGTTGAAGGATGCGAGCATTGAAACCGGCGGCGAGAAGTCGACCACCATCAGCGGCGACACGCTGGCGGAGCTGGCGCGCAAGCACCAACTGGCCGAGGCCGTCATTGCTCGGCTGCGCAATTTCATGGACGCTGAAGCGCTGCGCGCCATTGCAGACGGCGTGGTGCTCAACCTCGATACGACGGGCAGCGCCGAAGCCAGCGCGGTCGCGCTGCAGACCAAGCTGCGAGAGCTCAACACGACGGGCGTGCCTGCCGAAGTGGCAAGCGAATTCGACGTGCGCACCGATAAGCCTCTGCTGCGCATCAGCCGTCGGCACCACGGCAACATCAAGAGCAGCGTGATCACGCAGGACTTCGTGCACGGCGCGGACTACGCTGCGCTGGCCGAAGCGGCAAATACCTTCCGCGGCTTGCTGAGTGAACAAGCTGTCGTCAAGCGTGGCGAAGGCGAACGAGCGAAGGAAGAAAAGGTCGCCGACTTCCGCATCGCGATGAAGTGGCTGATCGGCGAGGCCGAACGCACGACCTCGCGGCAGCGCTACAAGGGCCTGGGCGAGATGAATCCAGAACAGTTGTGGGAAACGACGATGGACCCGAACGTGCGACGATTGCTGCGCGTGCAGATCGACGACGCGATCGAGGCGGATCGCGTGTTCACGATGCTGATGGGCGACGAGGTCGAACCGCGGCGGGAGTTCATTGAGCAGAATGCGTTGCGGGCGTCGAATATAGACGTGTGAGCATGAAACACCCCCGATGCGCCTGCTGCGCCTTCGCGGTCATACCCTGCATTCGATCGAATCAATGACCCACCCATTTGCCCCACTGTCCGAGGACGAGTACGACGAGCTTGACCGATTCCTCCTCTACCAGGTCGACACGGAAGAGGTGATGACGCTGGACATGGTGGACGGGTTCATGCACGCCCTTGCGGTTGGTCCGACCACCGTGCAGCCGAGGCGGTGGCTGCCCCAGATCTGGGGCACCAAGGAGATGATGCCGCCGATGGAGTCAATCGAGCAGTTGAACCACATTTTGGGATTGGTCATGCGTCACTTCAACAGCATCATTTCCGGGCTGGAAGAGGTGCCGCGAGTGGTCAGTCCCGGCTGGTCAACAATGACCTACGAGGGCGACAAGCGGGAATATGACGACGCTGAGTCGTGGGCCTACGGCTTCGTTGAGGGAATGAAGCTCTGCTGGAATGATTGGCAGCCGTTGCTATCAACGCCGCAAGGGCAAGCCTGGTTCAGGCCGATCGGCCTGCTCGGCGAAGACGACTTCTCCGTGGATCAGGACGAACTCACAAAGACGCCCGCCATGAGGGCCGAGTTGGCACTCCAGATCCCGCAAGCGGTGCTGGACATGCATGCCCACTGGCTCCCGCTCAGACGCGCCGTCTATGAGCGCGAGGTGGCGAAGTCGATGCAACCCAAGGTGGGGCGCAATGAGACCTGCCCCTGCGGCAGCGCCAAGAAGTTCAAGAAGTGCTGCGGAGCAGCGAATGACCTGCACTGACCTGGGGCACCAAGGAGATGATGCCGCCGATGGAGTCAATCGAGCAGGTGAATCACATTTTGGGATTGGTCATGCGTCACTTCTAGCCCGCTCGGTCACTGCATGAGTCGCCACGGCAGCAGGGCTTCGTAATCGTCGGCCGTCTACGCCAGCGGCAGCTTCTTGAACAGGGCGACCAAGTATCGATTCGGCTCGACGTTGTTGGCCTTTGCAGTCTCGATGAGCGAGTAGAGCTAACAGCTGGGTGCGCCTGTATGAGCGACAGCTGGCCAAGAGCGTGGCACCGAGCGCGGCCGCCGTTGTGCGGCGTCATCGCCAGCCAGGTGAATTGGCGCTGGCCCAGCATCCGGCCAGATGAACCTGTCTTCCTCGAGACGTTTCATCAACATCCAAAAGCCATTTCTCTATTTCTCTGCCAACCCGAAATTTTTACGCGATCACGTCGTCGATTCCTGAAGACGTACAGGGGTACGTAGCCTCACACTTCGTCGCTCGCGAAGGAAGGGGCGTGGTTTATTGCGCGCTTACGGGAATATCCGCCCTTGCCGGTGCTTGACAACGCACTTGGTGATCTCGGTGGTGCTCGCCACTGAGGCCGTCGACTGAACGCGGTTCGAGCCATCGACGAGGGCAACTGATGGACCCTTGGCGCTGGGGGCCTGAACGATTGTCGGCGGCACCTTTGTCGCTCAGTGAGTTGCCCCAGCAACCATTCGCCTCCGCGATACAGCCCCGCCAAAAAAAGCTGGAAGAGCACCAGCCAGAGCACGCCAAACCGTTCCGAAGACTGCATTCCCAAGCGGTCATCGCCAGGCGGCGTTGGTCTCTGTAATCGCGATCTTGAAGGCTCATTGGGAAGGCAGCGAAGCGAGCGAACGTATCAAACACGACATGGTTCTATCGTGGCGGGAACTTTCGATCTACGCGGGAATGCAGACGTCAAATTTCGGACTCAGCCTGCTCGTCATCACTCCGTCACAACCTTTCTCCCCACAAACCTTGAGCAACGCTGTGGACAACTGTCGGACTACTGTGTAGGGCCGTCGCAACTTGTTGATTTGTAATGGAAATCAACAGTCTGCTTAATCCGTAGGCACCTATCGCTTGCGCGAATTTCGCTTCTTTAACAACCCTTTGGCGCCGTGTCAAAGCACAACCCTGGGGAGCGTTTTGGCACAAGCGAGGGGTTGTCCACAGCGTGGGTGGGCCGGACGATGTTGTTCGCTTCGACGCGACAGTTCGGAAGCACGGGTGCGCACAATGATTGAGCTGCGCCAAGTCGTTGTGGCCAAAGAGGAAAGGGTGACTGTCCACAGAGGGGCGCGACTCTTATCTACTACTACTAATTTGAATAAGAAGAATAAGAAGAGATAGCAAGAACAGCCGCTGCTGCGGCGCGCAGATCTCCTTTCGTCGTCGCTGCAACACGCCGGGGATTGACGAGGCGCCAAGACGCAGTCCTTGGGTCACCCCGCCGCCAACACCGTTGCGCTGGTTTCCCGTCCTTGCCTCCTTGCCTCCGTCGCACGTCAGCCAACCGCCGCCATCCCACGGTGATCTCCGGGCCTTTGGAGGCCTTGCCACGAGACTCGACGCCCCAGCATGGTGAAAAGCGCGATCGAGCGCACAGGGGTCGCCTGCAACGCGCGTTGGACGGCAACGCAAACCCGTCATCACGCCGTGACGAACCCCTTCGCTCCCTTCTCCCCACATTCATGGACTAACTTTGTGAACAACTGTCTGACTACTGTGTAGGGCTGTTGCAAGTTGTTGATTTCAAAGGATAAACAACAGATTGCTCAAACTTTGAGCAGCGGAGATCAGCGTGTGAATGCTCCCTTTAGCGGGTGTTTTGCGCACTGTCAAAGCACAACTCTGGGGACATTTCCGGCACAAGCAGACGGTTGTCCACAGTGCGCGTGTTCGGTGCGATGTTGTTCCGTTTGACACGACACCTGGATAGCGCAGCTGCGCACAGTGGTTGAGCGGGCGCAACTCGTTGTAGCCAAACGGGAAAACGGCCTTGTCCACAAATGGGTGCCGCCCTTACTACTACTACTAATTTGAATAGGAAGAATAAGAAGAGATAGCAGGAACAACCGCGCCCCTCGGGCCGGTCGGAGAATCTCGGAAATCAACAACACCTCCTGCGGGGTCCATCACGATGCTGATCAACTGCGTTGCGTACCAGGACGGGGCCAAGCTGGCCGATATTCCTGTGGAAAAGATCAGCGACTACATGTTGCAGCCCGCGTGTTTCGTGTGGGTGGCGCTGAGCGACCCTTCGCCCGAGGAACTGGATGAGCTCAAGGAAGAGTTCGGCCTGCACGAGCTTGCTGTGGAAGACGCGCACCATGGGCATCAGCGGCCGAAGATCGAGGAGTACGGCGACTCGTTGTTCGTCGTGATGCACCTCGTGGAATCGGTTGCCGGCGGCGAGGAACACGGACTCAACGTTGGCGAAGTCGATGTGTTTGTGGGCAGCAACTACGTGGTCTCGGTGCGCAGCCGGAGCAAGGCCGGATTCCTGGGTGTACGGGCGCGGTGTGAACGAGAGCCCGAGCTGCTGCGCAACGGGTCTGGCTTTGTGCTGTATGCACTGATGGACGCGGTGGTCGATCGCTACTTTCCGGTGATCGATGCGCTCGAAGTGGAACTGGAACAGGTCGAGCGACAGATCTTCATCGAAAGCAACGCGCGCACCAGCATCCAGAACCTGTATGCGCTCAAGCAGCGCGTGATGGTGCTCAAACACGCGGTGGCGCCATTGCTGGAGGCATCAGGCAAGCTGCACGGCGGGCGGGTGCCGCAGATCTGCGTGAGCTCCCAGGAGTACTTCCGCGACGTGGTGGACCATCTGGGCCGCATCAACGGGTCGATCGAGTCGATGCGCGACACGATCAGTACGGCGATCCAGGTCAACCTGTCGATGGTGACGATCGAGGACGGCGAAGTCACCAAGCGGCTGGCGGCCTGGGCCGCGATCTTTGCGGTGTGCACCGCATTCGCCGGCATTTGGGGCATGAACTTCGAAGCGATGCCGGAGTTGAAGTGGCGCTATGGATATGCGATTGCGTTGTCGCTCATGGGCGGCACCTGCGGCTATCTGTACTACCGGTTTCGCAAGGCGGGCTGGTTGTAGGACGGCGCGATTCGTTGAGTTGCGTTGCCCGGGAGCGGGAAGGTGCGGGTCGTACCGGGTTGGCGCGTCGGTCGGAATGCGGCCAAATCGTTCGCTGTGCCCGAGTCTTGCTAGGGCTGCAGATCCCCGCAAAACCTCCTCGATTTGGCCCGCGATGAATACCCGCCTTGCGTCCGCCCGCTCCCGAATCCGCGCCGTGGCGCTGTGTGCCTGTGCTGTTTTTCCGGGGCCATGGATCGCCGGCGCTCAGGCCTGGAGCCATCCGCCGATTCGCGTGGCGCCGCAGGGGGTCGAGTACATGTGCGGCGGCGCCGACCGCGAAGAGTCGCAATTCCTGCGCATGGTGTCGCCACGTTGGGCTGCCACCTTTGAGTTCGCAGTGAGCCGGGGGCCTCGCGGTGCCTTCCCGGTACCGGTGCAGGTGACGGTACGCGACAGCTACAACGGCTACCTGGCGATGGAGATCCGGGCGACCGGCCCGCTGACGCTGACGCGGCTGGAGCCGGGCACTTATGACGTCGAGGCCATGGCGGGCGGCATTTCGGTGACGCAGCGCCTCACGGTGGTTCGGGGTGCTGCCGCTACCGCGCTGTTCGTGTTTCCGTCGAATGTCGACTTCGCGGCATTGAGCCAGACGGCGCGCACGATGGCGGCCCTGGGGGAATAGCCATCGCCCGGTTACTCAGGTTCCTCTAAGGTGGACGCTGCAGAGTGAGGGCGTCGTTTTTCACACCCGCTTCAAAGGAGTTCGAACATGACCGGTTGGAAATTCTTGCAAGGGACGATGCGGCCCGCAGCGGTTGCCGTTCTCTGTGGCGCGAGCCTGTTTGGCGTGCTGTCGGCGCAGGCGGCCAATCCGCCGATCCACATCGTCAACGGGATCGAATACATGAGTGGCGGCATCGGCAGCGATGAGGCCCAGTTCATGGAAACGGTGTCGCCGCGGTGGGCGGCGACGTTCGAATTCGCGGTCAAGGACGCGTCGAACAAGCAAGGCGCGGATTTCGCGGCCAATGTCCAGGTGCAGGTACGTGATGCGAACAACGGCAATTCCCTTCTGACAGCGACAGCGGACGGCCCGTTCCTGCTGGCTCGGCTGGAGCCCGGGCACTACGCGGTCGAAGCAACGCTCAACGGCCAGACCCTGAAACAGGAATTGACCGTGCGTGCCGGCGAAGCCAGCAAAGCCACCTTCGTTTGGCCTACCAGCGCGCTGCGTTCCTGATCCGACGCTGCATTTCTCCTGAAGCGGTGCTCTTGAATGCGGGGCACGCGCCTTGCATCTCGATGGTCCCGGGACTACCCGACGACCAAGGCCTCGATGCCGCTTCGCCCCCTGACCTTGTTGACGTCCCTGCTGCACCTCTTCATCGGGTTGCGGCTTCTTCCTTCGCTGGCCGCCCTCACGCCGATCTGGCCGGTGGTGCTGCTGTTGCTGGCTATTTCGGCCGTGACGATGCCGTTGCCGTTCGTCGGGAGGCGCTCGTCGGCCAGGCCGGTGTCGGACACCTGGAAGTGGGTCGGGCTGCTCAGCATGGGGTGGTTTTCGTCGATGCTCGTGCTCACTCTGGTGCGTGATGTCGGCTTGTGCGGCGCCTGGTTGGGTGGCTGGGCCGGACTCTGGACCGCCGACTGGCCGCGTGCAAGCGCCTGGAGTGCCGCTGCGGTGCCATTGATGGCCACTGCGACCTCCCTCCTTGGATTCGTGAATGCGAGGCGTACAGCGGGCGTGAGACGGGTTGACGTGCCCATTGCCGGGCTGCCGGCCGCACTGGAAGGGTTCACGATTGCCCAGTTGAGCGACATTCACGTCGGGCCGACCATCAAGCGCGGATATATCCACCGCATCGTGGAGGCCGTGAACAAGCTCGGCGCCGACGTGGTGGCAATCACCGGGGACCTGGTCGATGGCAGCGTGCCCGAATTGCGCGAGCACATTGCGCCCCTGGGTGAATTGCGCGCGCGGCACGGCACCTACGTGGTGACTGGCAACCACGAGTACTACGCTGGCGCCCCCGCCTGGATTGCGGAGCTACGCCGCATCGGGCTGCAGGTGTTGCTGAACGAACATGTTGTGCTGCGGCAGGATTCGCCAGGGCGTTCTACAGGCGACAACGAGGCGCTGGTGCTGGCGGGAGTGACCGACTTCACTGCCGGCCACTTCGACGCGTCACAGGCCAGCGATCCCGAAGGTGCATTGGCCGGTGCGCCGTTGGCCACGACCACTCGCGTGCTGCTGGCGCATCAGCCGCGAAGCGCCGTGGCTGCGGAGGCGGCGGGCTATCAACTACAGCTTTCCGGCCACACGCACGGCGGCCAGTTTTTTCCGTGGAATTTGTTCGTACCGCTGCAACAGCCATTCACGGCCGGGCTGCACCGGCTGCAGGGCATGTGGGTCTATGTGAGCCGGGGCACCGGTTATTGGGGGCCGCCGAAGCGCTTTGGCGCGCCTTCGGAAATCACGCTGCTGCGCCTGGTGCGCGCCCGGTGAGATGAAACACCCCCGAAGCGCCTGCGGCGCCTCCCCGAGGGGGCGATACCAGCGGCCCGGCGAAGCCGGTTCCGCGGTATCCCTGGCATTTGGCTGCGCCGGTTTCGTGTGTCGCGGGTCACGCATGGCGTGGTGCAAAACTGGAACGAAACACTTCCGAAGCGGCTATGGCGCTTCCCCGTCAAGACCCGTCGAGGGGGAGCACCCGGCGGCGCGGCAATGCCGGTTCGGTGCCCAGGAACAGAGCTCGCAGCACTCGTCCTGGTTTGATGCGTCGCGGGTCACGCGACAGCGTAATGGAAGACTGATCTGAGACAGCTCAGGCGGCTGCCGGGACAGCCTGCGACAAACGGCGCTCGTTGGAGGTGGCCTTGGCGTGAATGGGCTTGAGCGCACGTTGAGCAATGCGCGCGCCAGCGCTCGAAAGTTGACTCCAGGTGTGCGCCACGCGGGTGCTTGCCTCGAGAAAAGCCTGGCTGCGCGCCAGCACCTGCGCCGGCGTGAAGCTGGTGGCCAGCGACCACAGTGCAGTGTGGCTTTGAAACCACTGCTGTACCGCGCGATTGACGAGCGCGTAGTGGGTCGTGTGCAACTGGTTGGCGATGGCTGCGCCAGATTCGGTGGCCGCGGCAAGCTTTTCGGCGCTCATCAGGTGAATCTCGCGCATGTCGGCTGGTGAGGGTTCCATGCCGTGCTCCGCCATGCGGCTGGTGCGCATTTGAATTACCGAGCCTGAGGACACCAGCATTTCGCTGGTCTTCAGGGCCACATCGGTCCAGATCATGAGCGGATTGAAGAACCGGGAGGAGGGTTTGGAAGTGCGCATGCCTCCACTATAGGGCCGCCAGCATTTTTATGCTGCACTGCAACATAAACCGCACTGTCCTACTTGGTGATGCGAGATTTGCGATTTTTTTCCACAATGTCTCCAAGACAACCTTTTTTGGCGGTGCGCGCACCGTGCGACAGGAGAAAAAAAATGATGAACGTGCGACGGATGTTGGCGGTGTGTGCGGGAAGTTGCGCGATGGCGCTGGCGGCCCCTGTGGTGGCCCAGCAACAAAGCCCCGAGTTGCAGTCACCTTGGGGCATCTATGTGGAAGGCGGGAACACGCTGGAGGGCAATTCCAAGGCTGGCGTGGCGTCTGCGGGCTTCACGTTCGGGTTCGGGCCGCGTCGCGAGTTGTGGGGCGGCGTCGTCACCACCTTTGGCGACTTGTTCGTGAGCGAATGGCGGGCGCAGAGACGATCAAACGACCGCAAGCAGAACTACACGCAGGTCGGCATCATCGCGAACGCGCGCTATCGCTTCGCGCAAGGCACTTCACCCTGGTTCGCCGACCTGGGCATCGGCTTGACGCTGCTGGACAAGCTCTACGAAACACCGGACCGCAGCTTCAGCACGCGCTTCCAGTTCACCGAGGTGTTGGGCATCGGACGCAGTTTCGGCGACACCGGCGCGCACGAACTCCAGTTGCGGGTGCAGCATGTGTCGAATGCGGGCATCAAGGAGCCGAATCCCGGGGAGACCTTCTTCAAGTTGCGCTACCAGTACCATTTTTGAGGGCTGGCCCACTTGAAGGTGGGCTGCGTCCTCAGGAAGGTTGAAGCCGCCGTCGATGTGACCGCGTGCCAGAATTGCCCGCGGCGGCCGCGGCGAGCTTTCTGGCGTGCACCTCCATGGTCAGGTACACCACGGTGGCGACGACCAAAGGCGCCCAGTAGTAGACGGCGCGGTAGGTCAGCACCGCGGCGATCAGCGTGGTGGTCGACAGCGGCGGCGAGAGCAACGCGACGAACACCGCCTCGAGCACGCCCAGGCCGGCCGGAACGCGAGACATCAGCCCGGAGACCGCGCCGATGAGCAGTACGCCCAGCGCCACGGGATAGGCGACCTTGCCTTGCAGAAGCACGTACATCGTGGCACCCATCACTGACCAGTTGGCACACGAAATCGCAAGTTGCACGCACGCCATGCGCAGATGCGGCAATGCGATGTCATGGCCACGCACGCTGAATTCGCGGCGCTTCGACACTGCGCAGAGCACCAGGTAGCCCAGCGATGCCAGCACCAGCACGCCGCCGAGCACGCGCAGCGCCACCGCGCCCATGTGCCAGTCCGATGGGAGCGAGACCGGCCAGAAGACGAAGGCCAGCCCGGCCAGCAGGCAGTAGCCCAGCCAGTTGGTCAGCATGCTCATGCCGACGATGCGGGCGATGACGGGCGCGTCCAGCCCCAGCCGCGCGTAGAGCCTCACGCGCATTGCCAACGCGCCGACGACCGTGCCGAGGTTGAGGTTGAACGCATAGCTCACGAAGGTGATGGCCATGACCGACGTCGCGCGCAGCGGATGCGTCGTGTAGTGTCGGCCGACCAGGTCGAAGGTGCTGTAGATCAGGTGGCTGGTCGCGCCCAGCACGGCCGCCAGCGCCACGACCCACAGCGGGTAGGCGAGCATCGTTTCGAAAACTTCGCGCCAGTCGATGGCACGGGCTACGTGCACGAGCATGAATAGTACGAAAGACAGGAAGCCCGCGACTGCGATGCGTCGGGTCCAGGGCCACCAGGGGTGGGTGGTGAGCGAATGGATGGTCATGCCACGTCCGTTTGCGTGGGTCCGTTCGCGCCGGATTGTCCGGGCTGGATGCGTTCCAGTCGCGGCGCATGCCGCGGAAGCCAGCCGGCCCACGCGGGATACCAGCGCATCAGGTGGAAGATGAAAAAGCTGCGTACCAGCCGCCAGCCGCTCCAGTCGTCGAGATGCTGGCTTTCGATCTGCGTGCAACTGTGGCGCATCAGGTGCTCGAGCCGTTCCGCGAGCGCGGCGTTGAATGCCTTGTCGCGTACGACCACGTTGGCCTCGAGGTTGAGCGACAGCGAGAGCGGGTCGAGGTTGCTCGAGCCGACGGTGCTCCAGATGTCGTCGACCAGGGCGACCTTGCCATGCAGCGGGCGGTCGCAGTATTCGAAGATGCGCACGCCGGCATGCAGCAGGTGGTGATACAGCATGCGCGCGGCGGTCTTGACGATCGGCATGTCGGGTTCGCCCTGCAGGATCAGCCGCACGTCGACGCCACGGCGCGCCGCGCGCCGCATCTCGCGGATCAATGTGTAGCCGGGAAAGAAGTACGCATTGGCGATGGTGATGCGATGGCGGGCCGAGCGGATGGCGGCGCGGTAGTGGCGCTCGATGTCGTTGGTGTGATGGCGGTTGTCGCGCGTGACGAATAGCACGTCGGAATCGCCCGCCGGCTGTGCTTGCTGCGTGTCGGGGATGGCCGCCTCCACGCGCCGCCGATACCAGTGGTGGCCCTTGCCGCCGGCCGCGATGGCGTGCAGCACGAAGCGGTGGATCTCGTTGACGACCGGGCCGCGCAATTCCACCGCGTAGTCCTGCTTCGCCTTGGGGCCGAAGTCGGCGAGATGGTCGGCCGAGAAGTTGATGCCGCCGATGAAGGCCCTCACGCCATCGACCACCACGATCTTGCGGTGCATGCGGCGCAACATGTTCATGCGGCGGCCGAAGCGACGATTGCCCGGGTCGAAGGCACGTACCTTCACACCGGCCGATGTCAGGCTTGCAATGTATTCATGCGACAGGTCGGGCGAGCCGAAGCCATCGATCATCAAGTCGACTTTCGCGCCCCGCCGTGCCGCCGCGAGCATGGCGTCGCGCAGGGCCTGGCCGACCTTGTCCTCGGACAGGATGAAGGTCTCGATGATCACTTCGCGCTCGGCATCGGCGATGGCCTCGAACACGCGCGGGTAGAAACCCTCGCCGTTCTCAAGCAATTCGACCTTGTTGCCCGTGGTCCAGCGGCTGCTCATGGTGCGGTTCTCCGGTTCATTCAGTGCGCCACTGATCCCGGTGCGTCTCCAGCGACGCATGAACCCAGGACGACCAGGGCGAAGTCTGTTCGTGGGCACCCGCGGAACCGGCTTTGCCGGGCTGTTGGGTGCGCCCTCTCGAGGGGAAGGCGCCGCAGGCGCATCGGGGGTGTTTCATACCAGTTCGATGTCGGCTACGAGCGGCGTGTGGTCCGACAGGTGCGACCAGGGCTTGCGCGGCAGCACGACGGGCGCGTGCACGCCGGCGTTGCGCACGTAGATGCGGTCGAGCGGCAGCAGCGGAAAGCGCGACGGAAAGGTGCGCGCCGCGCTGCCGTTGGCATGCACGAACACCTCGCGCAAAGCGGCGCCTTCGGCAAGCACGTCGTGCGCACGGCCACGCCAGTCGTTGAAGTCGCCGGCCACGATCAGCGCTGCATCAGCCGGCACTTCGTCGCGCACGATGTGACAGAGCAATTCGAGTTGCTGCTGCCGGTGCCCTTCGGCCAGGCCGAGGTGTGCGCAGATCACGTGCACGTCGCCGGGTCGGCCGGGCAGGCGCAGCACGCAATGCAGCAGTCCGCGCTTCTCTGGGCCAGCAATGGATACGTCGTGGTTGCGGAAATCCACGATCGGGAATTTCGACAGCACCGCGTTGCCGTGATGTCCCTTCGGATACACCGCATTGCGCCCGTAGGCGAACTGCGGCCACATCGTTTCGGCAAGAAATTCGTAGTGCGGCGTGTCGGGCCAGTTCTCATGCTGGCGCGCATGGCGCTCGTGCGTGCCCTGCACCTCCTGCAGGAACACCACGTCCGCACCGACCGTGCGCACCGCATCGCGCAACTCGGGGAGGATGAACTTGCGGTTGAGCGCGGTGAAACCCTTGTGCGTATTGACCGTCATCACCTTCAGAGAGGTCGGTGCGTCTTGGGCGACGGGCGTGGCGGGTGGTTGGTGCGTCATGGCATTCATGGTTTTACGGCGGCGAGATGGCCTTGCCTGTAGGAGCACACCACGTTCAGGCCGCGCCTTCGTGGCACGGCGGCCGGCTCCTACAGGGGGGCCTGCCCGATGACCACACGCCGCGGCCGCATTGCAGGCCTACGGTGGTTTCACGGTTTCTGAGTTTCTGAGAAAGGGCCGGAAGTTCCAACCCAACCAAAGGAAGACACCATGAAGCAGCAACAAGTTATTTCGTCGGCCGTGCTGGCCGCCTTGCTGGCCGTCACGGGCACCGCGTTAGCCCAGCGGCCGGACCCGGTGAGTCCGAGCGCCCACGTGAGCGAGACAGTACCGGCATCGCGCGAAGCGGTGCGTGCCGAGGCGCGCATCCACAATCGCACCCCGGCAAATTCGCTGTCACCGGGCGGCGAGGCGAGCACGACGGTCAATAGCCAGCCGAACATGATGCCCACGCCGATCAGCGACACCACTCGGGCCGAGGTGCGCCAGCAGACTTACAAGGAGCGTCCGCATTTCCGGGGTGGCGAGAAGGGCGAACGCCCGGACGTGCCGACCAATCCGGCGCACGAAACCGGGACGCCGAAGTAGACGTGTGTCGCCAGGCGTGAAAGGCCGCGGTCCGGGAGGGCCGCCTCGCCGCCCGAAAGCGCTGGCACCGCGGTGCGAAGCACGGCGGTACCTGACCTAATGAGCGCGGCGGGCTCTCTCATGTGGGATGAGGCGCCTGGAAAGGCCCTTGCCTCAACCCTTGGTGGGCGGCGGGCGATGTCCCTGGTGGTCCGGACCGCCACGCGCGCCGTGGCGCATCATGGCCACCGTCTCGGCATCGAAGGTCTTTTGCTGCTCGGGGTTCAGCGCGGCATAGAAGGTCTTGGTCGCATCGGCGCGCTTGGCGAACATGGCCTGGCGTTCGGCTTGGCGGGCCTGCATGCGGTCGATACGCTCCGGCGTCGTGAGCTTTTCGAACTCGGCCCGGTCGCGGCGTTGCGGTGGGCGTGCCGGTGGCGCGGTGGCAGCGGTGTAGGTGGACCAGGCGCTTTCCTGCGCAGCGCTGAGCTTGAGCTTGGCCTTCAGCGCGGCCAGGTGCTCGGCGTGCCGGGCCTGCATGCGTTCGAAGAACTTGCCGTCGCGCTGCTCGCGGTCCATGCGGTGTTCAGCGGCGGGTGCGGCGGGTGCGCCCGGTGCCGTGGGCGCGGTGGGCGCCTGGGCCGAAGCGGCGAAGGCCGCAGTGGCCAGCAAGCCGGCGGAAACGAGACGTTGTGTGATCGAGATCATGAGAGAGCTTCCTTTCGAAGAAGACTGATGCCACTCGGCAGCAGGTGAGAGGAGTGTCGGATCGCTCTGTTTCGCAACCGTGAGGCGGCGGTGTGCTTGCGTAAAGTTGGGTGAACGAGCTGGCTACGAAGCGCAGGCGGCTGCGCGGTCGCGCAGCAGGGCGCGCTCCCGGGCGTTGCGTGTGAGGGAGGCTGCGGTTTCGAACTCGGCGCGCGCCTCGCTCATTCGGCCCAGCCTGGCGAGCAGGTCGCCGCGCACGCTTGCCAGCAAGTGGTAGCCGCGAAGGGCGCCCTGCGCCACGAGGGCATCGACGACTTCGAGCCCTTCCGCCGGGCCGAAGGCCATCGACAGTGCGACGGCGCGGTTGAGCTCCACCACCGGCGAGGGCATGAGTTGCGCCAGCGCGTCGTAGAGGGCGGCAATTCGGGGCCAGTCTGTCGCGTCGGGTGTGGTCGCGCGAGCGTGGCAGGCGGCGATGGCGGCCTGCAGCGCATAGGGGCCCAAGGCGCCGCCGAGTGCTTCGGCCCGCGCAAGAGCGGCAAGGCCGCGCTGAATCAGCAGCCAGTCCCAGCGCGCGCGGTTCTGGTCCAGCAGCAGGATGGGCACGCCTTGCGCGTCGACGCGGGCGGCCGTGCGCGAGGCCTGGATTTCCATCAGCGAGACGAGGCCGTGCACCTCGGGTTCGCCCGGCACCAGTTCTGCGAGGATGCGGCCCAGCCGCAGCGCTTCCTGGCACAGCGCGGGGCGCATCCAGTGGTCGCCGGCGGTGGCGGCATAGCCTTCGTTGAAGACGAGGTAGATCACTTCGAGGACGGATGCCAGGCGCTGCTGCAACTCGGCGGCGCGCGGCACTTCGAAAGGGACGCGGGCTTCGGTCAGCGTGCGCTTGGCACGGACGATGCGCTGCGCCATCGTGGCTTCGGGCACGAGGAAGGCACGGGCGATTTCGTCGGTCGTGAGGCCGCCGAGCAGGCGCAAGGTCAGGGCGGCACGCGCATCCGGCGAAAGAACCGGGTGGCAGGCGATGAAGATGAGGCGCAGCAGGTCGTCGCCCACGTCGTCATCGGGTGCCTCGTGCGAGTCGACGTGCAGGTGGGCCTCGTGCACTTCGAGCTCATGGCCGTATTCGTCGTGCTTGCGCTCGACCAGCTTGCGGCGGCGCAGTTCGTCCAGGGCACGGTATTTGGCGGCGGCCATGAGCCAGGCGCCGGGGTTGTCGGGCACGCCGTGCTGCGGCCATTTCTCCAGCGCCGCGACCAACGCGTCTTGCGCCAGTTCTTCCGCCAGGCCGACGTCGCGCACGATGCGCGTCAGGCCCGCGATGATCTTCGCGGACTCGATGCGCCAGACCGCATCGATGGCGCTGTGGGTGGCGCCCGTGCCGCTCACCTCAGCTCACTTTTCTGCCGCGGCCTTGAGGCTCGCCAGGCCGGTTTCGAAGTCCTTGCCGATCATCGTGTCCATGCTGAAGAACACCTGCATGACCTTCGACACCAGCGGCGCCGGGCCTTCCATCGACCAGGTGACCTGAGTGCCGCTGCCTTGGGGCTGCAGCGTGAACGCAGCGATGTTGTGGGCCGTGAAGGGCTTGCTGAAATCGAGCTGGATGGCAACCCGTTTCGGTGTCGACTCGGCGATCTCCATGCGGCCCGCGCCGGCGTTTCCGGTGCCCTCCCAAGCGTAGACAGCGCCCTTGCCGCTGGGTGCTCCACTGAACTCGCGCTTCATCGACGGGTCGATTTTTTCGTAGGGCGACCAGGCGCCCCAGCGATGGAAGTCGGCGATCAGCGGCGCGATCTTTTCAGGCGGTGCCTGAATGGTCGTGCTGCGCTCGACCTTGAACGTGTCGGGCTTGCCGGTCGCCAGGCCAAGCACGATCGCGATGCCGGCGGCAAGCAGCAGGGCGGTGGTCAGCAGGATCTTCTTGAGCATGGTGTTCTCCCTGATCCCCGGACGTCAGCGGGGGACGTCGGGCGAGGCGTGCATCTGCTTCTCGAGTTCTTTCAGCTCGGGGCCGGCCACACCTTCGAAATCCTCGAGTTCGTAGAGTTGCCGCAACTCGAGCGACACATTGCCGTGACCGTCGCTCGACGGCCAGCGGCGCACCCATTCGATGGCTTCTTCCTTCGATTTCACCTCGATCAGCGTGAAGCCGGCGATCAACTCCTTGGCTTCGGTGAAGGGGCCGTCCGTGACTGTCGGCTTGCCGTCCCTGAACTGGATGCGTGCGCCGGCGGAACTGGGCTTCAGGCCCTGGCCGCCGCGCATGATGCCGGCGTCGAGCATGGCCTGGTTGTAGGCCATCATGTCCTTGAGCAATTGCTCGTGTTCCTTGCCGACGGGGCTGGTTTCGGATTCGGTCTCGGCGTCGGCCTTGCGGATGATCATGAATCGCATGCGTGCTCCCTCTGCGCTTATTGCTGTTGCTGCTGCGCCGCGGCTTGCGCGCGCAACCGTTCTTCATTGGCCTTCAGTTCCGGCGTGAGCGCCGGGCCGAAGTCTTCGGGGGAGAACACCTGGCGGATCTCGACTTCGGCGCCGTCGCCGAACGGTGCGCGCTTGAGCCACTCGATGGCTTCGTCCTTCGACTTGACCTGGATCAGCCAGAAGCCGGCCACCAGTTCCTTGGTCTCGGCGAACGGTCCGTCGATGACGGTGCGCTGCGTGCCGTCGTAGCGGATGCGCGCGCCCTTCGAACTCGGGTGCAGGCCCTCGCCCGCGAGCAGCGCGCCGGCCTTGACCAGCGACTCGTTGAACTTTCCCATCTCGGTGAGCAGTTGCTCGCTGGGCATGACGCCTGCTTCGGTGTTGGCGTCGGCCTTGACGATGACCATGAATTTCATTCGGTACTCCTGAAAGGTTGCGGTGAGGATGAAAGAGCCGCCGGTCGATCGATATCGACCGGAATCAGGGCGGCTCTGTCTGTACGCCGAACGAGGTCTCGCGAATTCGACATCGGCGCGGGTGCTGATTTGTAAAGATTGGTTTGCCTGTTCAGGCCGGCGTGGTGATCTGCCCGAGCGCGCGGCTGATTTCGTCGGCGGCGGTCGGGCGCACCACGCGCGCAACTTCTTTGCCGTCGCGCATGAACACCAGCGTGGGCCACAGCTTGACCCGGAAGGTTCGGCCGAGCGGCCGGCCGCTGCCGTCTTCCACGCGGATGCGGCGCACGCCGGCATGGCCTTCGAAGGCTTCGTCGATCAACGGTTCGGCGCGCAGGCAGAAGCCGCACCAGTTGGTGCCGAATTCGACGACGGTGGGGCCATCGAAGCGGTCGATCGCGGCGCGGTCGGTGGTCTCGGGGGTATAGGGTTCGGACATGGTGCGAGGATTCTGCCCCGAGGCCCGGCACTTCGTGTTGCTGCCGGCGCCAACGGCGCCCTTCAGCCGAGCTTGCCGTTCTGGAAATCCTGCACCGCCTCCATGAGCTGCTCGCGCGTGTTCATGACGAAGGGCCCATATTGCGCAATCGGCTCGTGCAACGGCTTGCCGGCGATGAGCAACGCCCGCGCCGGGCTGTGGTTGGTGGCAGCGGCGCGCAGCCGGACGCCATCGCTGCCCGGGTCGTTGGCCATGATCGCCATGCGCCGGGTCGGCACTTCGCTGCTGCCGATCCACACCGACTCACGAAACGCGTAGACAAGCGCGTTGCGGTCATCCGGCAGGGGCTGCCAGAACTCGGTGCCGGGCGGCAGCGTGATGTCGAGGTAAAGCGGCTCCGTGTGTTCGCGCTGCATCGCGCCATTCACGCCGTGGCTCAGGCCGGCGATCACGCGCACGTGCACGCCGGCGGGGGTGAGGTATTCGGGAATCTCGGCGCTCTGGATGTCGCGATACCAGGGGTCGCGCAGCTTGTCCTTGGCGGGCAGGTTGAGCCAGAGCTGGAAACCCTCCATCATGCCGTCTTCCTGCTCCGGCAACTCGCTGTGGATGAGGCCGCGGCCGGCTGTCATCCATTGCACGCCGCCGTTGGACAGCAGCCCTTCATGGCCCGCGCTGTCGCGATGCCGCATGCGGCCGGAGATCATGTAGGTAACGGTCTCGAAGCCGCGGTGCGGATGGTTCGGGAAGCCACCGATGTAGTCGCCGGGGTTGTCGCTGCCGAAGGCGTCGAGCATCAGGTAGGGATCGAGCCGCTGCTGCAAAGGCTGTTGCAGCACGCGCGTGAGCTTGACGCCGTCACCGTCGCTTGTCGAGACGCCGGCCACGATGCGGTCGATGCCGCGCGGCGTGGCCACGGGCAGCAGTTCGGTGAGATGGAGGGCGTGCGGGGAGGGCTGTGCGCTGGTCATCGGAAGATGGTCGCACCAAGCGGTCAACCGCGCCAGCAACGCGGATGTCCGAGCTGTGGTTGTTCGCGCCGCTCAGGGCAGCGCGGCCATTTCCCACGAGACGTTTTCCCAGGCCACGCCGAAGCCGCTTTCCGCCGGTGCCTTGTCGGCGTTGCGCACGGCACCGAGCGCCCATTGCGCGCCCGCCTGCACGCTATCGATGAGGGGCACCGGCACGTCGTCCGAGATGCAGCTCGCCATGCCGGCCAGCCCCGCGCCGCCAAGGATGATGGCTTGCGCGTCGAAGCGCTCGGCTGCGTCGCGGCAGGCCTGCGCCAGCACCCTGCGTGCGGCCGCCGGATCGGCCGCGAGTTCGGCGCCGGTCTGCTTCACGGTATGGATGCCGGCGAGTGTCTCGGTGTGGCCCAGCGCGCTGGCCAGGCGCGACAGCATCGGTCGCCAGCGCGCGCCGCCGGTGACAACGGCAAATCGGCCATGCCACGCGGCCGCCGAGAACGCTGCCTCGGCCAGCCCGCTCACCGGTACGCCGGCGCCTTCGCGTAGCGCGAACAGGCCGGGGTCGCCGAAGCAGCCGATGAGTACCGCATCGGGCTTCGGCCGCTGCGTGAGCGCCACCGCCCAGGCGTCCAGCACGGTGTGGTTGGCAACCGCATAGCTGGCTTCGGAAGAAATGTAGGGCGCACCGAATCGCGCGGTGATGGTGCGCACGTCCAGCGCGTCGCGGGTTTCCTGGCGAATGTGTTGCTGCAGCAGCAGGCTGATCGATTCGGAAGTGTTGGGATTGATGACGAGCAATGAAGGCATGGCGCGGTCGGTGGGGTCAGGCAGCGAAGCGGGCCGTCACGCCCGCTTGGCAGAGCGGCGGCGCAGCATCGCGGCGGCGCCGAGCGCGATGCCGATGACAGCGAAAGAGACGACGGTGGTCACGGTGCCCAGCGCATAGATCGACGGCGTGGTGACGGTCGACGTCAGGCCCTGCAGTTCGAGCGGCAGCGTGTTGACGTCGCCGATGGCTTGTGAAGTGCGCGCGATCTCGTCCCAGCTCAGCGTGAAGCCGAACATGCCGATGCCGACGACCGACGGCCCGATCAGCGGCAGCACGACATGGCGGAAGGCTTGCCATGGCGTTGCGCCCAGGTCGCGCGCGGCTTCCTCGTACGCGGGGTTGAAGCGGTTGAACACGGCGAACATGATGAGCAGCCCGAACGGCAGTGTCCAGGTAAGGTGCGCGCCAAGCGCCGAGGTGAGCAGGCCGAGCGCGGTGCCGTAGTTTTCGAGCGTGCCGGTCGCGTCCATGGCGGCGAGCGCATCCTTGATGCCGGTGTCGAGCAGCCGGAACTGCAGCCCGATGCCGAGCGAAACGATGATCGACGGCATGATGAGGCTGGCCACCGTGACGAAGAACACGGCGTCGCCGCCCTTGAGTCGCTTGCGGAACGCGAGGCCGGCCAGCACCGACAGCACCACGGTGAACACCATGACCACCGTGCCCAGCATCAGCGAGCGGCGGAATGCGGCGCCGATGTCGACCGTGCCCAGACCTTCTGCCAGCTTGTGGAACCAGTGCAGCGAGACGCCGCGCAGCGGAAAGGTCAGCCCGCCTTCGGGGCCCTGGAAGCTCAGCACGAAGATCGTGATCATCGGGCCGTAGAGAAACAGCACGAAGGCTGCGAACACGAAGGCCAGCGGCCAGAAGCCGGCGGCGCGCTGTTCACCGATGCGTTGGCTCATCGTTGTCGTCCCACTGTGTGTTGTGCCTGTCTCATGAGTGCGTTTGGGGCGCTCGGAGAACCGTGGATGCGTGCCGAGGCCACTGGGCATCCCCCTCCGCGAATGTCCCCCGCCTTCGGCTCCTCCTTTATTTCGCCGCGGGGGACACCCAGCGCCCCCGGCACGTGGAACGGTCCGTGGTGCCGGCCGATCGACGACTGCACGTCTGGATCGCGATCCCACCCCCGGTCTTGAAGCAAGCTCGTCTTCACCTTGGTTTTCCACCGCGCTATCGCGTGACCCGCGACGGATGAAACCCCGTGGAGCAAGACGAAGTCTGTTCGTGGGCACCCGCGGATCGGGGGGGAGTCATCCGGGTCTGTTCGTGGGCACCCGTGGAACCGGCTTTGCCGGGCCACCGGGTGCGCCCCCTCGAGGGGGAGGCGCCGCAGGCGCATCGGGGGTGTTTAAACCTCCCCGTGGAACCGGCTTTGCCGGGCCACCGGGTGCGCCCCCTCGAGGGGGAGGCGCCGCAGGCGCATCGGGGGTGTTCCATTCACAGCTCCTTGCGAATGTCAACGAGCCGCGTCAACCCCCAGATGATCATCAGCACCACCGCCAGCAGGATCACCGCGTTGGCCGCAGCCAGCGGGAATTGCAGGTAGGAGGTCTGCACCTGGATGA
Organism: Variovorax humicola; assembly: GCF_037889915.1. Taxonomy (NCBI): domain Bacteria; kingdom Pseudomonadati; phylum Pseudomonadota; class Betaproteobacteria; order Burkholderiales; family Comamonadaceae; genus Variovorax; species Variovorax humicola. Next base: position 207,465 of record NZ_JBBKZV010000003.1, read on the forward strand.
TCTTGCCGACCGACGCGATCTGCTGGCCGCCCATGACGCCGATCGTTACGAAGTCGCCCATCACGATGGTGATGACGAAGATCGAGCCGATCAGGATGCCGGTGCGCGACAGCGGCACGATCACGTTCCACAACGTCTGCCAACCCGAGGCGCCCGAGTCGCTGGCGGCCTCCAGCAGCGAACGGTCGATGCGCATCATGCTGTTGAAGATGGGCACGATCATGAACATCGTGTAGAGGTGCACGAAGGCGAGTACCACCGAGAAATCGGAGAACAGCAGCCACTCGACCGGCTTGTCAGCGAAGCCGAGGGTCATCAACACATCGTTGACGAGTCCGTTGCGGCCCAGCAGCGGCACCCACGAGATCATGCGGATCACGTTCGATGTCCAGAAGGGCACCGTGCACAGCACGAACAGGATCGTCTGCATGCCCGGCGTTCGCACGTGGAACGCGAGGAAGTAGGCAACCGAGAAGCCCAGCAGCAGCGTGATGCCCCAGACCAGCACGCAGAACTTGAGCGTGCTGATGTAGGTGCTGAGCGTGACGCAGAAGTCACCGTTGTCGGTGAGGTGCGAGCAGCCTTCGAAGATGCTGAAGTAGTTGCGCAGCGTGACCGCCGGGATCAACTCGTACTCGTTGAAATTCCAGAGGCTGACCATCGCGATCAGCGCCAGCGGGATCAGGAAGAACAACAGGAACACCAGCGCAAACGGCGCCGCCTGCCACCAGGCCTTGACCGTGTGGGTCGGCATGGTGGCCGCGTGGCCGGATGTTGCTGGTGCGCTCATGGTGCTGGATCTTTTTCCCTCGTCCTGTGGGAGAGCGCAGGAAGAGAGCATGGCGATTGAAAGTGGGGCAGAAAGTCAGGCGGCCACAAACTCATTCCACTTGCGGACCATGTACTCGTTCTCGTCCATCACCGCGTTCCAGCAGGCGATGCCGCCCATGCGCTGCTCGTAGCTGCCGCCGTCGCGCACCGCGCCGGCCTTCGCCAGCACGTCGCCGTTGGGGCTCTTGATGTCCTGCGCGGCGGGCTTGCCTTCCATCCAGTAGGCCCATTCGTAGGCTTCCATCTTGGCCTTGGCGGTGTCGAGCACGGCGCTGTAGTAGCCCTGGCGATTCAGGTAGGCGCCGGCCCAGCCGTCGAGGAACCAGTTGATGAATTCATACGCGCCGTCGAGCTTCTTGCCGCTCAGCGTGGCCGGCAGGCCGAAGCCGGCAGCCCAGGCGCGGTAGCCCTCCTTCAGCGGCTGGAAGTTGCAGGCAATGCCCTTGGTGCGCACGGCCGTCACGGCGGGCGACCACATCGACTGGATCACCACTTCGCCGGAGGCCATGAGGTTGACCGATTCGTTGAAGTCCTTCCACAGCGCACGGAACTGGCCGGCCTTCTTGGCCTCGATCAAGGTCTTGATCGTGAGGTCGATCTCTTGCTTGGTCATGTTGCCCTTGTCGGCGTACTTGTGGATGCCCTTGGCCTCCACCACCATCGCGGCGTCCATTATGCCGATCGAGGGGATGTTGAGGATCGCGGCCTTGCCCTTGAATTCGGGGTTCAGCAATTCGGCCCACGAGTCGATCGGGCGCTTGATCAGGTCGGGGCGGATGCCGAGCGTGTCGGCGTTGTAGACCGTCGGGATCAGCGACATGAACTGAGTCGGCGTGGCCGAGAATTTCTTCGACTTCTCCCCTTCGAGGTAGATCACCTTCTTGGGCGCCGTGCCCTGGTCGCCGACCTTCTTGCCGGCCACTTCGCCCTTGGTGAAGAGCGAGGTGATCTTGTCGGCGTTCTTGATCTTCTTCGTGTCGATGCCCTTGAGGTTGCCGGTCGGCACGATCTTCTTGAGCGAGAAGAACTCGGTGTCGATCAGGTCGAAGCTGTTGGGCGCGGTGACGGCGCGCTTGGTCACGTCGTCGGTGGTCACGGCCACGTACTGGATCTCGATGCCGGTGTCCGCCTTGAACTTCTCGCCGATCGCCTTGTCCTGGTTCACCGCCGTGCCGAGGTAGCGCAGCACGACCTTTTCCTGCGCGTGGACGAAGGGTGCCATGCCCGTGGCCATGATGCCCGCGAGGCCGGCGCCGCCCTGCACGAGGGAGCGGCGCTTGATGCCGTTGTTGGAAGAGTCGATCGGATCGGACATGGGAAGGCCTCCAGAGTTGGTGGTGGGAAGGGAGCGGCGTGGGAGAACCACGGACAGGATGAACGGGCTCAGGCGGCTTCAGCGGCCAACTCATCGCGATGCGCGCGGCCGAAAGGCGTGGACGTGCCGCGCGAAGCCGGCCGCGAGACGCCCGGGCCCAGAACCCGCGCATCGGCCGGGTCCCACGCCAGCGTGACGCGGTCGCCCGCGCTGTAGGGGTGGCCCAGGAAGGTCGACTCGTTCAAGAGCACCGACACGCCCTTGCGGCCCTCGGCGGCCTCGGTCACGTCGAGGCCCAGCAATACGTAGGTGCCCTGGTATTCGACGTCGGTGACCACGGCCCCGATGCCGCCGGCCTCGTCCGCGCCACCCACGCGCATGTGGTCGTTGCGCACCGCAATGGGGCCTGCCGGGGTATCGATCACGTTGTGGCCGCCCATAAAGCGTGCGACGAATTCGCTCGACGGATGGTTGTAGACCGCGTGCGGCGAGCCGACCTGTTCGATCAGTCCCTGGTTCATGACGACCATCGTGTCGGCCAGCGCCATCGCTTCCTCCTGCGAGTGCGTGACGTGGATGAAGGTCAGCCCCAACTCCTTCTGCCAGCGGCGCAGTTCGGCGCGCATCTGGATGCGCAGGAAGGGATCGAGTGCCGACAGCGGTTCGTCGAGCAGCAGCACGCGCGGCTCGGTGATGAGTGCGCGGGCCAGCGCCACGCGCTGTTGCTGGCCGCCCGAGAGCTCGGCCGGCTTGCGTTCGGCCAGATGGGCCATCGCCACGCGATCGAGCAAGTTGCCCGCACGCTTGCGGCGCTCGACCTTGCCCACGCCCTTCATCTTCAGGCTGAAGGCCACGTTGTCGAGCGCCGACAGGTGCGGAAACAGCGCGAAGCTCTGGAACATCATGGCCGTGCCGCGCGCCGCGGCGGGCAGGTTGGTGATGTTGCGGTTGTCGAGCAGCACGTCGCCGGCGGAGGCGGACTCGTGCCCGGCAATCATGCGCAGCGTGGTGCTCTTGCCGCAACCCGAGGGGCCGAGCAGGCAGCAGTAGCTGCCGCTTTCGATGCGAAGGTCGATGTGGTCGACCGCCGCGGGCGTGCCGGCCGCATAGCGCTTGGTCAGCGCAACGATCTCGACAGCCGCAGGAGGGGGGTTGGCGACAGGTTCCATTGCACTGGCAATCGCAAGACATGTGCCAATGAGCGCGCTACCACCGGCGCGCCGGATGCACCACTATCGGGCGGATGCGGGCGTCCAGTACGCGTAGGCCCAGGCCGGCGTGAAGCCTGCGCGCCGGTACAGGGCCAGCGCCGGTGCATTGCCCGCCTCGACCTGCAGGAACACCCGCTCGAAGCCGCGCTGCAACGCTGCCTGCGCCAGCCCCGCCATGACCCTTCCGGCGAGCCCGCGGCCGCGCGCCGATTGCTCGGTGCGCATGCCGTGCACGCTGGCCCAGCCATGGCTGAGCGCCATGGCGCCGGCGGCCACCGTGCGACCGTCCTCGCGCACGCTGCCAAAGAGCGTACCGGTCGCCCGGCTCAATGCCTTCACGCGGCTCGCGCCATCGACCGGGTCGAGGCCCTCTCCGAGAAACACCGATGCCCAGCCTGCGTCGGGTGCGCCGTCGACCTCGGCCGGTGCATCGGACGACAGCGCGAGCAACGCTCGCAGCGTGCCGACCTGCGTGAACGTGGGCTTGCGCCGCTGGTAGCCGCTCTGCATCAAGGCTTCCTGCAGCGCATCGAAGCATGGCGCGTCGGCCACGCGGAAGGCGGCAGGCAGGCCCTGCGCAAGATAGCGTCCTTCGATGCGCTCGACCAGCCGTGCGGCCGGCGCTTCATGGCGCAACGGCACGGCAGTCTTCGCGCGTCCGACCGTGCCGTTGTCGAAGGGCAGCAGCCAGCGGTCGTCAGTCTCTTCCACGGCCCGGGGTGCGACGGCGGCGACGGTGGCGCGCTCGATCGCCTCGATGTCATCTGTCTTCATGTCAGCGGTCGCGGAGCGCCTCCCGCGAAGCATCGAGCCAGGACGAGCATTGCGAAGTCTGTTCGTGGGCACCCGCGGAACCGGCTTTGCCGGGCCGCTGGGTGCGCCCCCTCGAGGGGGAGGCGCCGCAGGCGCTTCGGGGGTGTTTCATTTCACTGCGGCGGTGCGAAGCGCGCATTGGCGAGGTTGCGCACCATCGCATCGCGCTGGCCCTTGCTGACGGTGTGCATTCCCTCGATCACCCACTTGGTGCGGGCGGTGTTGATGTTGCCGGTGCGCTTCCACTGCGCCAGCTCCGCGTCGGGCTTGTGCAGCATCGCGGCCAGCCACGCGGCCTGCGTGGGCTCCAGCCGCGAAGCGCCGCGCTTGTTGAAGTAGCGCCGCGCGGCGGCATCGGCGCCGCAGATGCCGCCGCCCCAGGGTGCGTTGTCGAGGTAGATCTGCAGGATGCGGGCCTTGCCGAGCGTCTGTTCCATTTCCACTGCGTAGAGCATCTCGCGCAGTTTGCGCTCGCCCGTGCGTTCCCTGCCTGTCGCCACCATCTTCGCGAGTTGCTGCGTGATCGTGCTGCCGCCGCGTTCGATCTGGCCGGCCTTCTGGTTGGCGGCAGCGGCGGCGCTCAATTCGGTGAGGTCATAGCCGGGATGCTCGAAGAAGCGCTGGTCTTCCGCCGCGACGACGGCGCGCGCCAGCCAGCTTTCCGGCGCGAGCCGGGCGGAAGGGCCGCAACTGGTGCGTGCGCTGAGCATCGCTTCGGTGCCGAGCCCCTCGACCGTGAACTGCGAGATCTTCGGCTGGACGCGAAAGCTCTCGGTCGGCAGCCCGAGCTGGGCGCGCAACGACATCGTGCCGCCGATGCGCGCGCGCTTCAATTCGGGGAGAGTCGGCACGAACACGCCGTACCACTTGTCGATGGGCGCGTCGTCCATGTCGACGTTGAGCTGCAGCGTCTTCTGCGACAGGCGGCCGTCCCAATGGCCCTGCAGCACCGACACGGCGCTCCCGGGCAGCATGGCTTCGAGCGTGCCGGTCAGCGCGACGACGTCACGGCGCACGGTGATGTGCAGGCGATCGACCTTGATGGGCTGTTCGCCCAGTTCGGGCACCGTCGCGCTGCAGGGTGCGCACACCAGGTCGAGGGTCTGCTTCGGCTCGTTCCAGCCGAAGCGCGTCGGGCCGAAGCGCGTGTTGAGCGACCGGCCGTCGAGCCACGGGCCGAACCAGGGTGCGGTCACGACGCGGATCATGGTCGGCACGCCGACATCGAATTCGATCGGCCCGGCCTGGACGCGCGTGGCCCACTCGCCCGCGGCTGGCGTCAGCGCGATCCTGACGATGAGGACGACGGCTACGGCGGCCGTCACCACCAGCGCCAGGGCCACGTACAGCAGGTAACGCAGGATCTTGTTCACGGCGCGTCTCGTTGAGGTCGTTGTCGTCGCTATTGTCATCGTGGCGATCGTGCCAGCTTGCCATGCTGCGGGCGGCCACGGCCGCAGCCTGATTTCAAATGTCGAGCATCGCCATGCGCGCGGCGTTGCGCACAGGCACCGTTCCCCGGATTTTTGGCGCTATGCCATTTGGCCGGGCGGTGTGATCTGAGGATGGGGTGCCGGGCGACATGCATGCCGCCGGGACTCCTGCAGAACCGCTTGCCGGCCGAGGGCCGCAAGGGATGAAATTGGAGCGGGAAAAGAGTCTCGAACTCTCGACCTCAACCTTGGCAAGGTTGCGCTCTACCAACTGAGCTATTCCCGCGATTTGTGAGGGTCGCATTATAGGCAAGTTGAAAGGCCCACCTTTTTACTCGGCCGCGCGCGCCAGGGTCACGGCTTGCCACGGACCCTTCGACTGGCCGCTGGCCGCAGCCCAGTACCACGATGATGTATCCGTGAAGGCTGTGCCGCCGGCGTCCACGATGCGCTCGCACACGCGCAGGCTTTGCGTGCGGGCGCGCTCGGCGGTGAAGCAGCGCCACAGGCGCTCCCGCGCATCGCGTTCAAGCCGCGCCTTCTCGATGCGATAGCCGATCGCCCGGTAGCAATCGGCGGCCGGATGCAGCATGCGTGTCGGTGCATTGACCTCGCGCAGCACCAGCGTCTGGGTCCCGTCGGTCATGCGGGTCATCGCGCCGGGGAAGTGTTCCGCAAAGCGCTGCTCGACCGCGCTCAGTGCGACCGGGCGCATCGGTGAGTTGTCCCATTGCTTCGGCCACGCATGAACCGAGCTTGCGGCGACGACGGGAACGGACTCTGCCGGTGCATGAAGCGCATCGGCTGCCGACCACAAAAGGCACATCGCCATCACCAGCGCGAAGGCGGCCTTGTGCGCGATGCGCTGCATGAAATGATTGGCAAACAGCAAGCGCTCAAGCAGTTGCAAGGACATGGCGGTCTCCGTGGTCGGTGAGGGCTTGTCCGGCGCCGCGCGATCGAGGCGGCGCCATCGCGCGCGCGATGCATGCGCAGACTGCCGCGAGCACGAGCAGGCCGAACGCGTCGTGCGCCCAGGGCGCCAGCGGACGGCCGGCGCCCTCGAAGGCCACCAGCGCGCTGTTGCGAACGACGTTGCCGGCCATCACCAGCAGGCCCACCGCAGGCAGGCGCGCGAAGAACGAACGATTGCCGCGGCCGACCCACAGCGCGACCGCGCATGCCGTGAAGTAGCCGAGCCACACCATCTGCACGCCCGAGCACGGTGCATCGACGATGACCATGCGGCCGTCGACCTGGAGCGTCGTGCCTTCGCGCATCACGCTGAAGGCCGGCGCGAGCAGCCAGCGGCTCGCCTCGGCCGTGATCACGCGCAGCGGATAGCCGGCATAGAACTGCAGCGACGAGAGCAGCGGCAGCGCCAGCACCGCAAGGCCCGCAACAGGCAGCATCGCGACCCGGCGCGGCATGAATGCCGACAAGGCGCAGGCGAGCGCCAGCACGGCCAGCAATCCCGAAGCCAGCGGCGGCAACATCGGCCGCAGCAGCGTGGCGGCGACAGTGCCGATCATCGCCAGCGCGAGCCAGCCGAGTCGCGGCGAGGCACGCAGGTCTCGTCGTGAATGCCAGACCAGCACGGCCAGCGCGGCCAGGGCCAGCACGCCCAGTGGATCATCGGAGCCGTCGCGCAGGCGCGCGGCCATCCACAGCCATGTGGGCGCCAGCGCCGTGGCCTGCAGCGCGAGCCAACCGGCGGCTGGCGCGCGGTCGAGCCGGATGCTCCAGTCCACCAGGCGGGGATGGGTTCGGGCGAGGGATGCGAGCGACATCTTCCGGCCTCAATGTGTCAGGCGACGCGCGTCGTTGCGGCGTGCGCGGCGACGCAGCATGGCGAGCATCGACAGCACCACGGCAACGGCGCCGATCAATTCAGGTTCCGGCGTGCTCGGCACTTCGGCGCCGAGCGTCGGCGTGCCGCCCACCGCCAGTTCGCTCACTCCCTTGGGCAGCGGTTGCGGCTGGTCGACGCTGGTCGTGCCTTGCGGCGCCGGATTGCGCACCACCTTGTCGACAGCGATGAAGCTCGTGTATTGCGTGAGCAGGCTGTAGCGCAGGCCGAGGTCGGTGATGCGTTTCGCGATCGCGTCGGTGGGCTCCAGCGACTCCTGGTCGCTCAGTGCCGCGATGCGATGGCGTGCCCACAGCGTGCGCAGCGCGGCCGTGTCCTGGCGGGTCTTCGTGTCCACGGCCAGCTCCTGGCGATACGCGCCGCTGGCGCTCTGGCCTTCGATGACGACGCGGCCCTTCGCTTCGCCGCGCCATTTGCCGAACACGATCACCGGGCGTTCGCCGAGCACGTCGGGCAATGCGGTGGGTTCCACGTCATACACGTCGAGGTCGCCGAAGGTCGCCTTCACGTGCGTCAGCACCGGCGATTCGACCATGCGCTTGAAGCGCGCAGCCTGCTCGGGCGCCTGGATCGGGTCGGTGATGATGAACGGCTCGCCCATGCCGGCACGGGCCAGCCCCTCCATCAGGTGGCGGTTCACCGAACTGCCGATGCCGAACGAAAACAGGTTGGCGCGGCCGAGGTTCTTGCGCACGAGTTCGAAGGCTTCGCGTTCGACATCGACGTAGCCATCGGTCACCACCACCACCGAGCGCGAGACGTTGTCCGGCTTCGGTTCGGCGTACGCGCGCTTGAGCGCGGGAACCAGCTCGGTGCTGCCGCTGCCCTGGTATTGGTTGATGGTGGCCAAGGCCTGCTCGATGTTGGCGCGCGTGGCTGGCACCGACTTGGGCGAGAGCATCCGGTTGCTGCCGGAGAACAGCAGTACGTTGAAGGTGTCGCTTGGGCGCAGGCCCCCGATGAGGCGCTCGAGCATGGCCTTGGCGGTGTCCAGCGGGAAGCCGTGCATCGAGCCGGAGATGTCGACGACGAAGATGTAGTCGCGCGGCGAGATGGCACTGGCCGCCACCGACTTGGGCGGCTCGACCATTGCGAGGAAGAAGTTCTCGTCCTGGCCCTTGAAGAGCATCAGGCCCGATTCGATCTTGTCGCCGGCGAGGCGGTAGTCAAGCACGAAGTCGCGGTTGTTCGCGGGCTCGTTGGTGGCTGTGAGCGCGACGTCCGCGTGCCTTTCTTCGTCGTCCTTCTTCACGTCGATCGCATGCGTGGCCGATCGGATCTCCCGGATGCCCATGGGCGTGTCGATCGCGACCTTGAGCGCGAACGTGGTGTTGGGCGCAACGCCCGCACGCAGCGTCGGCTGCGCCACCCACTTCGTCGTGGCCGGGTCGGCTCGCGGACTGTGATAGCGCGGACCCACCACGGTCGGGAACACGAACTGGTAGTTGCCGGCGTTCGGCACCAGCAGTTCGGTGTAGTGCAGCTCGACCTTCACGTCATCGCCCGGAAGGATGTTGGCGACGTTCATCTGGAAAACATTGGGGAGGTGCTGCTCCAGCAGCGCGGCGGTCTTGCCTTCGTTCTTCGCGGTGGTGTATTCGATCTGCGCTTGCTTCTTCTCGCGGATTTGCGCTGTGATGAGGCGGTCGCCCAGCCGCACGTTGAGGCCGCTGACGGCAGCCCTGGTCGAGCCGGGAAACACGTAGCGCGCTTCGATGGCGCGCTGGCCTTCGTTGCGATAGGTCTGCGTCACCGTCACGTCGGCGATCACGCCCGACACATGCACGTTGACCTCGGTGGCCTTGAGCGGCAGCCGGTCGGTGTCGGGCGAATCGCTCTTCACGAAGAAGTACGGGCTTTCGGTTTTCAGGCGCGGCCCCGTGGCCTCTTGCGCGCTGGCGGGGCGCACGGTCAGCAGCACGAAGCAGGTGGTGGCAACGCTCACGGTGGCGAGCCATAGCCAATGGCCGTGGCAGGGAGAGGCGGCTTGCGTCATTCTTGTTTCCTCAGGTCGTGCGAACTTGCACGGACCTCAATGTCGCGAGCGCAAGCGAAGCCAGTTGGAAGACCGTGGGAATCAAGAAGCGCGAATGTGAAGTCTGTGTGAAGTCCTGCGGCAATGGACTTCATACAGGCTTCGGATGGCGCGGCGAGCATCGCGGCCTCGAATGTTTCGAGCTGTTGCGCAAGCATGCGCATGCATCCCGTGCCGTGCAGGCCGGTGGGTTTGGCGATCGCACTGTTGCCCCTGTTGTTGCTTGCGAAGTCGGAGAGTTCCGTATCCGGAATCGCCTATGCTGGCGACCCGCAGGGTCGACAGAGATGCGTTGTGGGGCGTTGTGGGCCAGTGTCGCGAATGCGCCGTCGTCGGCGAAATTGATTGATGAGAAAGCGTGTTTCTGGATGTTCAAACTTTCTCCCGTGTTGAAGCGCGTCGTCCTATGGGGCGGCGGCGCTGTCGTTGCCGGGGCGCTGGTGGTGGTGGGCGCAGTGGGCGTCGCAGCGGTGGTGATCACGCCGAAACTGCCTGACGTATCGGCGCTGGCCGACTACCAGCCCAAGCTGCCCTTGCGCGTGTACTCATCCGACAACGTGCTGATCGGCGAATTCGGCGAGGAGCGCCGTGACCTGGTGCCGATCGGCGAAGTGCCGAAGGTGCTGAAGGATGCGGTGATCGCGGTGGAGGATTCGCGCTTCTACGCGCACGGCGGGATCGACTACTTCGGCCTTGTGCGTGCCGCGCTTTCGAACATCCTGCATGGTGCGAACCGGCAGGGTGCGTCGACCATCACGCAACAGGTGGCGCGCAACGTGTACCTGAGCTCCGAGAAGACGCTGACCCGCAAGGCCTACGAGGCGCTGCTCGCCTACAAGCTGGAGAGCAAGCTCACGAAGGACCAGATCCTGGAGATCTACCTGAACCAGATCTACCTCGGCAACCGGGCCTACGGTTTTGCCGCCGCATCGGAGTCCTACTTCGGCAAGCCGCTGAAGGACATCACGACGGCGGAAGCCGCGATGCTGGCCGGCCTGCCGAAGGCGCCGGGCACCAACAACCCGCTGGTCAATCCGCACCGCGCGCGCACGCGCCAGCTGCATGTGATCGAGCGCATGCAGGACACCGGCGCGATCACTGCCGAGCAGGCCACGGCCGCGCGCGACGAGGAACTGCACCTGCGCGATGCCGCCGATCCGACGCGCGTGCATGCGGAATACGTGGCCGAATCCGTTCGCCGCGAAATGCTCGCCCAGTACGGCGACACCATCTACACCCGTGGCTTGAAGGTCTACACCACGCTGGTGGCGACTGACCAGATGGCTGCCTACCGCTCGCTGCGCCGCGGCGTCCTGGACTACGAACGGCGCCAGCCCTACCGCGGGCCGGAGGAGACGGTCGAGCTGCCGGCCGATCCGTCGGCACTCGACGACGCGGTGGACGACGCCTTGGCCGATCACCCCGACAACGGCGATGTCAGGGCGGCGGTGGTGTTGTCCGCGAGCCCGAAGGAGGTCGTTGCGGTGCGCGCCAACGGCGAGTCGCTTCAGATAAACGGGGAAGGGCTGCGGCCGATGCTGGCGAGTCTTTCCGACAAGGCGGCAGCCAACGTGAGAATCCGCCGGGGCGCGGTGATCCGCGTGATCAAGACGCCCAAGAACACCTGGGAGATCACGCAACTGCCTGAAGTCGAGGCGGCCTTCGTCGCGGTCGATCCGCGTGATGGCGCGATCAAGGCGCTGGTCGGCGGCTTCGACTACGACAAGAGCAAGTTCAACCATGCGACGCAGGCCTGGCGCCAGCCGGGTTCGAGCTTCAAGCCCTTCATCTATTCAGCCGCGCTGGAGAAGGGCTTCTCACCGGCCACGGTGGTCAACGATTCGCCGCTGGTCTTCGATTCCGCGGCGACCGGCGGCGCGCCGTGGGAGCCGAAGAATTTCGAGGGCACCTACGGTGGCCCGATGACGATCCAGCGTGCACTCGAGAAGTCGGTGAACATGGTCACGCTGCGTGTGCTGCAGGCGATCGGCACGCAATATGCGCAGGACTGGATCACGCGTTTCGGCTTCGACCGCGACAAGCATCCTGCGGTGCTGCCGATGGGCCTGGGCGCCGGCTCGGTCACGCCGTTGCAGATGGCTGCGGCCTACTCGGTGTTTGCCAACGGCGGCTATCGCGTGAGCCCCTGGCTCGTGGCGCGGGTGACCGACTTCAGGGGCAACGTGCTGTTCGAGAACAAGCCGCCGGTGCGGGATGAAGACATGCGCGCCATTCCAGAGCGCAATGCTTTCGTGATGCGCACCTTGCTCAACAGCGTCGTGAAGCGCGGCACCGCGTTCAAGGCGTGGCAGACGCTGAAGCGCGACGATCTGTTCGGCAAGACCGGCACCACCAACGATTCGGTCGACACCTGGTTCGCGGGCTTCCAGCCCACGATGGTGGGCATTGCATGGGTCGGCTACGACACGCCGCGCCAACTCGGCGTGCGTGGCGAGACCGGTGGCAGCCTGAGCCTGCCGATCTGGACCGGCTATATGGAGACCGCGCTGAAGGGTGTGTCGGTGGCGGCGCTGACGCCGCCGGAGGGCGTGGCCAATGTCGACGGCAGCTGGTACTTCGATGACTTCACGCCGGGGCACGGGGTGGCCAGCCTGGGGCTGGATGCGGTGGCGGTGCCGACGCCGCCGGCTGAACAAATGGCGGTGACTCCCGCTGCGCCGGCCGCGCCCGTGGAGCAGGTCGCGCCGGTGCCCAGGCCCGAGGAACGCAACCGCATCCTCGACTGGTTCCGTTGATGACGCCTCGTATCAATTTCCACCACGCCATCGCGTGATCCTCGCTGCGTGAAACCAGGACGAGCACGGCGAAGTCTGTTCGTGGGCACCCGCGGAACCGGCTTTGCCGGGCCGCCGGGTGCGCCCCCTCGAGGGGCTTGAGTGGAGGCGCCGCAGGCGATTCGGGGAGGGCTCATCCTGGCCTGTTCGTGGGCACCCGCGGAACCGGCTTTGCCGGGCCGCTGGGTGCGCCCCCTCGAGGGGGAAGCGCCGCAGGCGCATCGGGGGTGTTTTATCTACCCGCGGAACCGGCTTTGCCGGGCCGCTGGGTGCGCCCCCTCGAGGGGGAGGCGCCGCAGGCGCATCGGGGGTGTTTCATTTCACCAGCCAGATGCGCCCGTCCTTTACCTTCACCGGATAGCTGCGAATCGGCTTGTCGGCCGGCGCATAAGTCGCCTTGCCGCTGCGCACGTCGAACTTGCCCTGGTGCAGGGGGCATTCGATCTCGTGGCCTTCGAGGAAGCCGTCGCACAAGCGGCCGTCGCCGTGCGTGCAGCGGTTGTCGGTGGCGTGGATGGTGCCATCGACGTTGAAGAGGGCAATGTCGAGGCCGGCTGTCTCGACGCCGATGACGTCTCCCGCGGGCACCGCATCGGCCGCGGCAATGTCGATCCATTCGGCTGTGGTTGTCATGCTGCTCATAGCGGATAGATCAGTGAGTTGGGGATCATCTCGCTGTCGTACACGACCAGGCGCGATGCGAACTTGAGGCCGTCGGGCGTGCGTACGACGGTGTCGATGTAGCGGCCGACGTTGTAGACGCTGGTCAGCTCGTTGAGCTTGGTGCGGAACACCGCGTAGTTGGCCTCGCATTCGATGCGCTCGCCATCGGCCTTGTGCACCAGCGGCGCGCCGACCACGTGGCGCTGGTAGTACGGGTCGTGGAACAGCGTTTCCTTGATGCCGTAGACGCGGTCCATCAGCATGCCCTTGCTTTCGAACGCCAGCGTGGCCAGCGGAAAGCCGCGCTCGTGGTTCTCGCGCGGCTGGATGCGGTAGCTGCACTCGTCGATGAAGAAGCCGGGCCACAAGTCCCAGTTGCCGGAATCCACGGCGCTGGCGTAGTCTGCGTAGAGGCGCGTGAGCGCCATGTAGTCGTCGAACTGCATGGTCAAGCCTCCATGACTTCGCGCCAGTACTTGTACATGCCGCGAATGAGCGTTTCGGTGACCATGTGGTCGGTGTCCTCGACCTCCCTGCCGCCCAGCTCGACCAGCGTGCGATGCGACGGCCTGCTCTCGAAGCTCAGCTGCGACAACTCGATCACCTCGCCATCGTCCGCCGACACGAAGCCGGCCGGGCCGAACAGGTTGGCCTGGCGCAGGCGGCGCTGCGTCATCTCGTCTGTGTCGTCCTCGAAGCCGAAGTGGGTCCACACGAAGTCGAAGGCGCCATGGCCATCCGGAATGATCTGGCGCGTCGACACGCTGTTCACCTGCTGCTGCAGGATCACGCTGGGGAACAGCGTGGTCATCACTGCGGTGGGGCCGCCCCACCAGGGCTCGGGCACGATGTCGAGGAAGCGCGGATCGTGCAATTGCATGCTGGCCTTGAAGCTCGACACCTGCGTCACCTGGTCGGCCTGTCCCTGCGCGCCGCGCGTGGAGATCATGGCCGCGTGGCGGTGCCGCGCATCCATCACCAGTTGCGACTTGTTGTCGGCACGCCAGAGGCCGAAGGTGACGAACCAGGTGTGCAGCAGGCCGGGGTGATAGGGGTCCTTGATGTTCTCCTGCATCAACTTCCAGTTGCCTGGAATGCGCTGGCGGTTGTAGCCGAGGATGCACAGCTTGCGGCCGTTGAAGAGGCGGTCGAAGTAGTGCAGCACGGTTGGGCCGATGAAGTCTTCGAGCGGCTCGACGTCATGGTCGAACGATGCGAACACCACGCCGCCACGCACTGCGACCTCGAGCCTGGTGAGCCCGTGCTCGGCAGGCTTGAAGTCGGCTGGCATGCCGCCATTGACCTTGCCGTCCCGCTTCACGCCGCGGCGGAACGGCACGCCTTGCAAGTTGCCGTTGAGCGTGTAGGTCCACTGGTGGTACGGACAGACGAACTCCTTGCGGTTGCCATGCCGCTCGCGGCAGAAGGCCACGCCGCGGTGGGCGCAGGCGTTCTCGACGACGTGGATGTCGGCACCGTTGGCGTCGCGCACCATGATCACCGAGCGCTCGCCGATGGATGTGCGCTTGAAGTCGCCGGCGTTGGGGATCTCGGCTTCGAGGCCGACGTAGCACCAGTGGGCCTCGTAGAAGAACCGGTCCAGCTCCAGGCGGTGCCGTGCGTCGTCGGTGTAAGCCGCAAAGGGAATGCGGCTGGTGCCGGCGTCATGCCAGTGCAGGGTGGCTTCGATGGCCATGACTGTCTCCTCTTGTGGGGCGGCGTCGTGACGGCCATCATGGCGCTTTTTGCTGCATCAGCCAATGGAATCCGGCGAATACATTGCATCAATCCTGTGAATACGGGAGGCCCGTGGAAATCAACGAGATCGACCTGAACCTGCTGGTGGTGTTCAACCAGTTGCTGATCGAGCGGCGCGTGTCGGCCGCGGCGGAGACGCTCGGCCTGACGCAGCCGGCCGTCAGCAATGCGCTGGCCCGGCTGCGGCGCCTGCTGGGCGACGAACTGTTCCTGCGCACCCCGGGCGGCATGGCGCCCACGCCTCGGGCCGAGATGCTGGCCCAACCGGTGGCCGATGCGCTGGCGCTGATCCATGGTGCGATGAATCAGCGCATCAGCTTCGATCCGGCCACCAGCCAGCGCAGTTTCAACATCGGCATGTCGGACATCGGCGAGATCTACTTCCTGCCGACCTTGATGGATGCGCTGAAGGCGCAGGCGCCGCAGGTGCGCATCAGCACGGTGCGCAACACCGCCGTGAATCTGGCCGATGCGATGGGCGCGGGCCAGGTCGACCTGGCGCTGGGCCTGTTGCCGCAACTGAAGGCGGGCTTCCTGCAGCGCCGGTTGTTTCCACAGGGGTACGTGTGCGTGTTTCGCAAGGGCCATGCGCTCGACTCCGGCGGCAAGCGGCGCCTGACGCTGGCGGAGTTCTCGGCGGCAGACCATGTGGTGGTGGAGGCGGCAGGTACCGGGCACGGGCGCGTGGATGAAGCCTTGCAGCGCCGCAACATCCACCGCACGGTGCGCCTGCGCGTGCCGCACTTCGTGGCCGTGGGCCACATCCTGTCCGGCACCGACATGATCGCCACGCTGCCTCAGCGCCTGGCCGAGAAGATCGTCGAGCCCTTCGGCCTGACCTGGAGCAAGCATCCGGCTCCATTGCCCGACACCGCGATCACCATGTTCTGGCATGCCCGGTATCACCAGGATCCGGCCAACCAGTGGCTGCGCGACTTCATCTACCGGATGTTTGCCCAGAAGGTGTGATGCTTCTGGCGTGGGGCGATCAGCCGCGGGGCGCGAGTGGGAGCGTGAGCGTCGCCAGCGCGCCGCCGCCAGGCCCATTGACCAACTCGACATGCCCGCGGTGCAGCGCCGCGATCTCCTTCACGAACGCCAGGCCGAGCCCGGTGCTCTTCTTGTGGCTGTGCGGCCGTGCGAGCGAATAGAACTTCTCGAACACCTTGTCTTCCGCGTAGTCCGGAATGCCGGGGCCGCGGTCGCGTACGGAGATGCGGGCGAGGCGCGCGGTGGCTTGGAGCGTGATGACGACTTCGCGGCCCGGGGGAGAGAAGTCGACGGCGTTGTCGAGCAGGTTGCTCACGGCGCGGCGCAGCAGGAAGGGGTCGCCTTCGCTCGTGGCCTGCGGGGCGTCGATGGCCACGCGCACCGACACGTCGCGCGCCGATGCCGCCGTGCGCGCACTGGCCGCGATGTCCTGCAACAAGGGTGCGAGCGCAATCGCCTCCACCCGGTCCAGCGAGCGGCGGGCTTCGAGCGCGGTGAGTTCCATCATGCGGTCGACGATCTCCTGGATGCGCTGCGTCTCGCGCGTGATGTTGGCGAGGAAGTGCGCTCGTTCTGCCTGCGGCATCGATGGCTCCTGCAGCAGCTCGGCCGCGCCGCGGATGGCGGACAACGGGCTCTTCACTTCGTGGGTGAAGTTCTGCACGTAGTCGGCGACGTAGTTGCGGCCGGTGAGCGCATCGCGCATCTCGCTGACCCCGCCGCGCAACACGTCGACCGCACGGCGCACCATGCGCGACACGCTCAGGCGCGGCTGGCTGCGCACCCATTTCCAGTAGTCGGAGATCAGCCCGAACGGCCGTACCAGCCACACCGACATGATGATGGCAAGCACCAGCAAGGCCAGGGCCGAGCCTGCGCCCACCCACAGCGTGCGCGCCCGCGCATCCTCGACGAACTGGCCAAAGCTCTGCACCGGCTTGCCGACGGTGACCACGCCGACGATCTCTTCGCCCCAGCGGATCGGCGCGCCGACGTACATCACCGAGGTGCGCGGGTCGGAGGCCACGTCGCGTGACGTGCGCGCGCCGTATTCGCCGGTGAGCGAGCGGGCCACGTCCGGCCAGCGCGAGTAGTCGTGGCCGAGCTGCCGCCCGGTCGAGTCGAACACGACGTGGCCCGTGTTGTCGGTGACGTACACGCGCAACTCGACGTGCGTCTTGTGCAGGTTGTAGATCTGCGCCGAGAACTGTCGCGCGTAGACCGAGCGGAACAGCGGCTCGAGCTTTGCGGTATTGAGCGCGCCGGCAATCACGTCCTGCTCGATCAGGCTGGCCATGAGCTGCGATGTCTCGACCAGTGATTCTTCCGCCGATTCGCGATAGCGCGGATCGATGTCGGCCACGACGCGGTACAGCAGGAACGCAATGCCGCAGGTGTAGATCAGCAGGATGCCGATGAAGATGCGGGTGCGCTGGGTCAGTTCGACCACCCCCAGGCTTGCTCACTTCGTGTAGCCGCCCACCCCCTCGCCGTGGGCAACACCGGCGGCCCGGCAGAGCCGGTTCCGCGGTGTTCCTGGCATGGGATGCACATGTTCAAGGTGACGCTGGCAGTTCTTCGTTGAGCGCGTAGCCGGTGCCGCGCAAGGTGCGGATCGGCTCGATGTCCGGCGCGATGGCCTTGAGCTTGGCGCGCAGGGTCTTGATGTGGGCGTCGACCGTGCGATCGAAGCTTTCGCTGGCGTCGTCCCATACGAGCTCCAGCAGTTCGTCGCGCGTGAACACGCGGCCGGGGCGTTGCACCATGAGCCTGAGCAGGCCGTACTCGTAGCGTGACAGGTCGAGCAGGCGGCCGTAGTAGCGGATCTGCATGCGCTCGGCATCGAGCATGAAAGGCTGGGGTTTGGACGCCGGCGCGGTGGCAGGCATGGCGGCCGGCGGTTGCGCCTGCGCCCGGCCGCTGCGGCGCAGCACCGTGCGCACGCGCGCCACCAATTCGCGCGGCGAGAAGGGCTTGGCGATGTAGTCGTCGGCGCCGAGTTCGAGGCCGACCACGCGGTCGATCTCGTCGCTGCGCGCGGTCAGGAAAATCATCGGCACTTCAACGCCGCCCGATGCGCGCGTGATGCCTTGCAGGCGCTTGAACAGTTCGAAGCCGTTGAGGTCCGGCAAGCCCACGTCGAGGATCGCAAGCGCGGGCGGCTCCTGCGCAAACTCCTTCAGTGCCTCTTCGGCGGTGGCGCACCAGACGGGCGTGAAGCCGTCGCTCTTGAGCACGTACTGCAGGGTGTCGGCAATGCCCGACTCGTCTTCGGCAATCAGGATGCGGGGCTTCGGCGACATGGCGCGAATGGTACCGAGTTGTCGCGGCGGCCTGCGTCGCACGGCCCCGGGGCCCGCGCCCGGCTCGGTGGGATGCGCTGCAGGCGCTCCGTCGCAAGTGTCACGCGCCGGCCAGGTCGTCCAGGATCGGACACTCCGGCCGGTGGTCGCCGTGGCAGCAATGCACCAGGTGGGTCAGCGTCTTGCGCATGGCCTGCATGTCGGCGATACGCTGGTCGAGATCGGCCAGATGCCGCTGCGCGATGGTCTTGACGCTGGCGCTGGTGCGGTGGTGGTCGTGCCAGAGGCCGGCCAGCTCGGCGATCTCGCTCATCGAGAAGCCGAGATCGCGGGCGCGCTTGATGAAGCGCAGGGTGTGAACGTCGGCCTCGCTGTACTGGCGGTAGCCGCCGTCGGTGCGGCCGACGGCGGGCAGCAGGCCGAGGCCTTCATAGTGCCGCACCATGCGGGCCGAGACGCCCGACTGGCGGGCCGCCTCGCCGATGGCGACCGGCATCATGCCACCCGGTAGCCCGCGTTCTCGATGGCCAGACGGATATCTTCGCGGGGGTTGTGCGTGATCACATCGACATGGCCGGTGGGCAGGTCGACGGTGACCTGGGCTTCGGGGTCGACCTGCTTGACAGCGCTGGTGACGCTCTCGGCGCAATGCGAACAACTCATGCCGTCGACCTGGAATTTCTGGCTCATGGGTGTGGCTCCTGTGATTGAGGATCCGGAGTCTGAACCTTGACGCCGTGGCAAGGTCAAGCGCGGGCACTTGACCTTGCCACGATGTGAGGCTTTAGCCTTGCGGCATGAACTTGTCGAAGGAAGCGGTGCTGGATATTTCCGTGGGCGGGATGACCTGCGCGTCGTGTGTCGGGCGGGTCGAGCGTGCGTTGCGGCAGGTGCCCGGCGTGACCGGGGCCGCGGTGAACCTGGCGACCGAGTCGGCGCGCGTGGCCTGGACCGGGGATGAGATGGGCGAGGCGATGGACGCGCGCTTGCGTCGTGCAGTGCGCGCCGCCGGGTACGAACCGCGCATTGCGGCCGTCGGTGCTGAGCCGGAGGCATCGCCCTGGCGCGGATTCGGCCCCGTCGCGGCCGCGCTGCTGCTGTCGGCGCCGCTGCTCGCACCGATGTTGCTGGCGCCCCTTGGCATGAACCTCACGCTGCCGCCGTGGCTGCAACTGCTGCTGGCCGCGCCGGTGCAGTTCTGGCTGGGCGCGCGCTTCTACCGCGCCGGGTGGCATGCGCTGAAGGCGCACACCGGCAACATGGACCTGCTGGTGGCGCTGGGCACCAGCGCGGCCTTCGGCCTGTCGCTCTGGCTGTGGTGGCGCGCGAGTACGGGCGCTGGCGCGCACGGGAGCCACGCGGCGCCCCATCTCTACTTCGAAGCGTCGGCCGTGGTGATTGCGCTGGTGCTGCTCGGCAAGTGGCTGGAGGCGCGCGCCAAGCGGCAAGCCACATCGGCGATCCGCGCCCTGCAGCAGCTTCGGCCGGAGGTGGCGCATCTGGTCGGCGTACGCGGGGAATCTGATCTGCCATTGGCCGAGGTCATGCCGGGTGATCGGCTTGCGGTGCGGCCGGGGGAGCGCGTGCCGGCGGACGCGCGGGTGCTGGAGGGCGAATCGGAGGTCGATGAATCGATGTTGACCGGCGAGCCGCTGCCGGTGCCCAGGCGCGCGGGGGATGCGGTCACTGGCGGGTCGGTCAATGGGACCGGACGCCTGGTGATCGAGGTGCGCGCGGTGGGCGCCGAGAGCGTGCTGTCGCGCATCATCCGGCTCGTCGAGGACGCGCAGGCGGCCAAGGCGCCGATCCAGCGGCTGGTCGACAAGGTGTCGGCGGTGTTCGTGCCGGCGGTGTTGCTGGTCGGGCTGGTGACGCTGGTCGGGTGGCTGCTGGCCGGCGCGGGCCTGGAGTTGGCGCTGGTCCATGCGGTGGCGGTGCTGGTCATCGCCTGCCCGTGCGCGCTGGGCCTTGCCACGCCGGTGGCGGTGATCGCCGGGACGGGCGTGGCCGCGCGGCGCGGCATCCTCGTCAAGGACGCGCAGGCGCTGGAGGTAGCGCACCGCGTGGACACGGTGGCGTTCGACAAGACCGGCACGCTCACGCTGGGCACGCCGGAGCTCGCTGCCCTGTTGCCGGCAGGCAAGGGCGACGAGGCCGCGCTGCTGGGCGTGGCTGCCAGCCTGCAAAGCGGCAGCGGGCACCCGCTGGCGCGCGCGGTGCTCGCGGCTGCGCAACGGCGGGGCCTGCATGTCAAATCGCCGCAGGACGTGCAGTCGTTGCCAGGCCGCGGCGTGCGCGGCATCGTGGGCGGCAGCGAATGGGCACTGGCGAGCCTGCGTTGGTGCGCGGAACTCGGCGTGCTGGTCGAGCCGCAGCGCACGCCGCAAGTCGAGGGCGCGACCTTGTCGGCGCTGCTCCGGTTCGAAGGCGCCGGAGACACGCGTGCGCAGTTGCGGGCGCTGCTCGCATTCACCGACCAGCCCAAGCCGCATGCGGCCGAAGCCATTGCGGCGCTGCGGGCGCGCGGCCTGCGCGTGGTGATGATCTCGGGCGACAACGCGGCGGCAGCACACGCGATGGCGGCGCGCCTTGGCATCGACGCGGCGGACGTCCACGCAGAGGTGTTGCCCGCAGACAAGGCGGCCGTGGTCGGCGCGCTGAAAAGCAATGGGAACGTCGTCGCGATGGTCGGCGACGGCGTCAACGATGCACCCGCATTGGCGGCTGCCGACGTCGGCATTGCCATGGCGCATGCGCAGGGCGGCACCGACGTGGCGATGGAGGCCGCTGGCATCACGCTGATGCGTGGTGACCTCGCGCTGGTGGCCGAAGCGCTTGAACTCTCGCGCCGCACCGTCGGCAAGATCCGGCAGAACCTGTTCTGGGCCTTTGCCTACAACGCGGCTGGCGTGCCGCTCGCGGCGCTGGGTCTGTTGAGCCCGGTGGTGGCGGGCGCGGCGATGGCGCTCTCCAGCGTCAGCGTGATGGCGAATGCGCTGCTGTTGCGGCGCTGGAAGCCTGTGCGCCCGAAGGCCTGAAGAAGCCGTTGGCGGCGGGCGGGTCGGTGATGTCGTCGAACACCTCGCACAGTCGCTGCAAGGTGATGCCGCAGATGTCCGAATCGCGCAGCTCGTTGTACACGCGATGATGGAAAGCGTCCTCGAGCGCCGACACCACGTCGACCATGGCCGGCGCGTCGAGCCCGAGGTTTTTCAGGACCGCGTCCGGCTTGAGCAGGTTGCGATCGAGATGAAAATCGGTCTCCAGGACCGCGGCAATACTGTTGAATGTAGGGGTGCTCATCTCGACCGATTCGAATGAGACTTGCTGTCGTATGCTCATGCCCCGTTTATCGCGCGAACGCACTGACTGCGCACTGACATGAAGCACCCCCGAAGCGCCTGCGGCGCCTCCCCCTCGAGCCCTCTCGAGGGGGCAATACCGGCGGGCCGGCGAAGCCGGTTCCGCGGTATCCCGGGCATTTGCAGGCGCGGGTTCATGCGTCGCTGGTCACGCGATGGCGTGGTGGAAAACGGAGCGCGCCTGTCTTGGCCCACCAACTTCCTGACGACTGCCCATGCGAATCCTCCTGGTTGAAGACGATACGGTGCTGCGCGACGTGATGCTGCGCAGCCTGGCCGACGCGGGACACCGCATCGACGTGGCGACCAATGTCGAGGACGCCGACCACCTCTGGCGGGTGCAGCCCTTCGATGCGGTGCTGCTCGACCTGAACTTGCCGGCCACCGGCAGCGCGACCAGCGGGCTGGCGAGTGGCCTCACCGCGCTGCGGCAGGCGCGTGGCCGGGGCGACCGCACGCCCGTGCTGGTGCTCACGGCGCGCGACCGCACCGACGAGCGCATTGCCGGCCTCGATGCCGGCGCCGACGACTACCTCGGCAAGCCCTTCGACCTGGCCGAGGTGGAGGCGCGGCTGCGTGCGCTGGTGCGGCGCGCGCAAGGCACCGAGGACATCGTCATGCAGGGCGAACTGAAGCTCGACCGCAAGGCGCGCCGCTTCTCCAATGCCGACGGTCCGCTCGACCTGCCGGCGCGCGAGTTCGAAGTGCTCTGGGAACTGATGAGCCCGCCAGGCCGTGCAGTGAGCAAGCGCGCGCTGTCGGACAAGCTGTCGGGCTTCGACGAAGCGCTCGGCGACAACGCACTCGAGGCTTTCATCTCGCGGCTGCGCAAGAAGCTCGCTGGCAGCGGCGCTGGCATTCGCACGCTGCGCGGCATCGGTTATCTGCTGGAAGCCGAGCCCGAACCCCGTGCCCGAGCCTGATACGGCGCAGCTGCCGGGCGCGCCGTCGCTGACGCGCAGGGTGCTGCGCAGCGTGCTGGGGCCGCTCGGCCTGACGTGGTTCATCGGTACGGCGGTGGCGGGCGGTGTCGCGCATTACCTCACCGACCAGGCCTTCGATCGCGCGATGCTGGACGATGCGCTGGCGGTGTCGGCCAACATCCAGCTCGGCGAGCGCGGGCCGGAGTTGCAGCTGTCGCCCCGCGAAGTAACCACGGTGCTGTTCGACCAGGTGGAGGAGGTCCACTTCGCGGTGCTGCGGTCCGACGGAACGCGCATCGCGGGCGAAGCCGGGCTGGCAGCGCCCGCGCCCGAGCCCGGTACCCGCTTCCTGTTCTCCGACATCCGTTTCGAAGGCAAATCCTTTCGCGCCGTGATGCTGAGCCAGGAAGACCCGAACGGCTACAGCGTGGTGATTGCGCAGACGACACGCGGGCGCGCCGCACTCATCCAGCGGCTGGTGCTCTACACGCTGGTGCCGCAACTGCTGCTGCTGACGCTGCTGGCGGTGTGGCTGTGGCGTGGCATCCGCAGCGACTTGCGGCCGCTGGTCGACATGCAGCGGGCGCTCGATCGGCGCGATGCAGATGACCTCGCGCCCGTGCCGGTGGTGCGCACCTCGCGTGAGGTCGAAGGGCTTGGCGATGCGGTCAATTCGCTGTTCGATCGGCTCGGGCACAGCGTGCAGGCGCAGCGCCAGTTCGCCGGCAACGTGGCGCACGAATTGCGCACGCCGCTGGCAGGCATCCGCGCGCTGGCCGACTACGGCCTCGCGCAGTCGGACCCGGGTGTTTGGCGTGAGCAACTGGAGCGCGTGGCGAAGAGCGAAGCGCGCGCCAGCCACATGGTCGACCAGCTGCTGGCGATTGCGCTGGCCGACGAAGCCCATGCGGCGCAACAGCGGTCGCCGGTGCACCTGGCCGAGTTGGTCGAGCAGACGGTGCTGCGGCATCTGGCACGGGCCGACGCACGTGGCGTCGACCTGGGCGCGCGCGGCATCGAGGATGGTGCCGGCGTGGTGGTGCAGTCCAACGCGGCGCTGATCGAAGGTGTGCTGGACAACCTCATCGACAACGCGCTGCGCTACGGCGGCCGCACCATCACCGTCGAGCTGGCCGGTACCGTGCTGAGCGTGATCGACGATGGCCCCGGCATTCCGCAGGACGCCCGGCGCGACCTGATGCAGCGCTGGGCCCAGGGCGCGGCCGGCCACAAGCTGGGCGAGGGGGCCGGGCTCGGGCTGTCGATCGTGTCGCGCTATGCGGGATTGCTGGGTGCCGTGCTGACGCTGGAAAACGATGCGGTCACCGGCGGCTTGCGCGCCAGCGTGGCGTTTTGAAACACCCCTGAAGCGCCTGCGGCGCCTCCCCCTGGGGGGGCGCACCCAGCGGCCCGGCAAACCGGTTCCGCAGGTGCCCACGAACAGACTTCGCAGTGCTCGCCTCGTATCCGACAGCGTCGGTTTAATGCGTCGCTTATCGCGGCGCGGCGTTGCCTGGGTCGAAATCGTCGTCGAGCGCAAAGTCGCCGCGCTCGAATGCCTCGATCACGCGCCTGGCCTCTTCGACATGCGACGCGGCCACGCGCAGCTTGGCGCCGCCGACGGCCACGCTCCACAGCGGATTGGCCTGGACCAGGTTGTCGTCGGCCACGACGGCCGGCACGCGTGCCGCCTCGAGGCAGGCGCACAGCATGTGGGCATCGGTCGGCGTAAGGTCGCGCGCGATGGTGACCATGTCGCCGAGGTAGGGGCCGGTGTCGTCGTTCATGGTCGTGTGCGCCATTCGTTGTTCATCCTTGCGGGCGGGGCTCGACGGTCTGTGGCGCCGCGGCATCGATGGCCCCGGTCGCATTGCGCAGGTGCTTCTCGATGAAGTCGCGCGCGATGTCGTCGACATTGCCTTCGACGGGGCTCGGGAAGGTCATGCGGTACTTGAGCAACTGTCCCTGCAGGCCGGTCATGAAGGTGCGTGATTCGTGCGGCCGGCCCTGGCGGCGGAACTGGTAGCTCACGGTGCGGAAGACGAGGCCTGCGATGCGCAGATCGCGCGTGGGACCGACCTTCAGTTCGGTGTACTGGCCGGCCTGCGCAAGTTGCCGGACCTCGCTGATCGTGCTGCGGAACTGCGCGTCGAACGCGGGGTCGGCAACGCCCATCGCCCAGTTGCTGCGGCCCATGCCGTAGCGGTAGACATCGACCCAGCCGACCGCGCTTTCGAAGCGCTGGCTGCTGCCCAGGCCAGGACGCTGCGGCTCGTAGTCATGCGAGCCGGCCGGCTGCCATGCGACGCCAGCCGGTGGCCGGATAGAGGGCACGGGTGAAGTCGGAGCGGTGGTAGCCGCATCGGGCGCGAGCGGTGCGGTGGTCGTGCAACCGGCCAGCCAGTAGCCGACGAACACCGCCGCGGCAAGCGACATGAGTCTGCTGGTCATGTGAGGCGTTGTTCGATACGTGCCACGTGGATCATCCTTCCCGTTGATACAGATGTCGGTCATGCTGACCGCACACTGAACCAAAGTCCAGTCCCCGGCGTGGCCGCGGGCGGGGTAGTGTTCGGTCGTGGTCAGCACAGAGCCCTTCATTGCCGTGGTGGATGACGAAACGCCTGTGCGCATCATGCTCGGGCGATTGTTGCGGCTGGCCGACTACCGCGTGGGCGAATACGCTTGCGGCGAGGACTTCCTGGCTTCGCTGGATGGCCCGGAGCTCCCGCTGTGCGCCATCGTGGATCTGCACATGCCCGGCCTGTCGGGCTTGGAGGTGCAGTCGCGCCTGCGGGCCGCGAAGCTGAAGGTACCGGTGGTCTTCATCACCGCGAGCGACGATCCCGGGCTCGACCGATCGGCGCTCGACCTCGGCGCACGGGGTCTGTTGCGCAAGCCGTTTTCCAGCGACGAGTTGCTCGAGGCGATCGGCACCGCGATTGGCCCGCGCAACGACGCTCCTTGACCAAAGACTAGTTTCGCGCGCAGTGGCGACCGACTAAAACGCTTGCCTGATCTTTTCAACCGAAGGAGTTAGCGATGGCAAAACAAGGCAAACCGAACATTCTGGTCATCTTCGGCGACGACATCGGCATGTGGAACGTGGGAGCCTACACGCACGGCATGATGGGCCACACGCCCAACATCGACAGCATCGCGCGCGACGGGATTCTCTTCACCGACCACTACGGTCAGCCGAGTTGCACCGCGGGGCGTGCCGCCTTCATCATGGGCCAGCTGCCGGTGCGCACCGGCATGACCACCGTTGGCATCCCCGGTTCCACGCGCGGCATCCAGAAGGAAGACCCGACACTGGCCGAGATTCTGAAAGCGGGCGGCTATGCCACCGCCCAGTTCGGCAAGAACCACCTTGGCGACCGCAACGAGTTCCTGCCCACCAACCACGGCTTCGACGAATGGTTCGGCAACCTCTACCACCTGAATGCGGAGGAGGAACCGGAAGAGCTTGACTACCCCGGCCAGAAGAACCCCGAGTACAGGAAGAAGTTCGGCCCGCGCGGCGTGCTGCATGCCTGTGCCACCGATGTCGACGACCCCACCGAGGACCCGAAGTTCGGCAAGATCGGCAAGCAGAAGATCGAGGACACCGGTGCCTTGACCCGCAAGCGCATGGAGACCTTCGACAGCGAAGTGCTGGACAAGACGCTGGACTGGCTGGACCGCACCGCCAAGACCGACAAGCCCTTCTTCTGCTGGTTCAACACCACCGCGATCCACATCTGGTCGCACCCGCCGAAGAAGTACCTCCAGGCCGCGGTGGACGAAGGCCGCGCCGAGGAGGACGTGGTGCGCGCCAAGATGATCGAGCATGACGAGCAGGTCGGCGCGCTGTTGCAAAAGCTCAAGGACATGGGCGTGGACGACAACACCATCGTCATCTACACCACCGACAACGGCAACGAGCTGATGATGTGGCCCGATGGCGGCTATGCGCCGTTCCGCGGCGAGAAAGGCACCACCTGGGAGGGGGGCGTGCGCGTTCCATGCGTGGCCAAGTGGCCGGCCAAGATCCCGAAGGGCAGCCTGTCCAACGGCATCCAGAACCACGAGGACCTGTTCGCCACGCTGTGCGCGGCGGCGGGCATGCCCAACGTCAAGGAGGAACTGCTCAAGGGCTACAAGGCGGCCAACGGCACCACCTACAAGGTGCACCTGGACGGCTACAACAATCTGGACCACTGGACGGGCAAATCGGCCAAGTCGGCGCGCCGCGAGATCTACTACTACGACGAGACCGACCTGATGGCGGTGCGCGTCGACGGCTGGAAGATGCACATCGGGGTGAAGAAGGAGGGTAGCTGGTTCAACGCGAAGAGCTATCCGAGCGTGCCGTACGTGTTCAACCTGCTGATGGATCCGATGGAGAAGATGGATCCGGAGTCGCACGAGTGGGGCTACGTGGGGCGCAAGTTCTTCGCCTCCAAGCTCTGGGCGCCGACGGCGGCGGGGCCGTTCCTGGCGGCGCACTTGCAGAGTCTGATGGAGTTCCCGCCGTCGCAGGGCGCGGACTCGCTGAGCATGAAGAAGAACATCGAGATGGCGATGGCCAAGCTCGACCAGCCACACGGCAGCAGCAACTGAACAGCCGGCCGCGCGCCCGGGCACAGGCGCCGCGGCCATCGCCGATCTCTCGGTAGCAAGGCATCCCCGACGTTCGCCGCCTGCAATTCGATGAATGCGGGCTGGCGAATGGAGTGCATCATGTGTTGCACCTGTCCGGCCGACCGGGCAGGGCCATGAATGCAATCAAAGGGGCGAGCAAATGAGACTGCTGCTGGTGCCGGTGATCACCATCATCCTGCTGTGCGGATGCACGTCGACGACGACATCGTCGGACATCGTCCTCCTGAAGACGGAGATTCAAGGCCCACGATGCGCCGCGCCTGCCGAAGGGGCGTGCGCAAGTTGCGCAACGGCTTGTCCGGCGCAGAAGCAGGCGTTGTGCATCGGCGGATCGAGCGTGCCCGCTGCCGGCGGCACATCGGCGACCTGCGCGGCGCCAGCATCATGCGGTTGCGTGGATCTCCTGCAGGAGCGACCCGCGCGCTGATGCCGGCGGCCCATCGATCCGTCAAGCCAAGGCGGGATAGTCGATGTACCCCTTCACCCCGCCGCCATACATCGTCGCCTTGTCCAGTTCGTTCAAGGGGGCGTTCTCGCGCAGGCGGCGGACCAGGTCGGGGTTCGAGATGAAGGGCTTGCCGAACGCGACGAGGTCGTCGCCTTCCTTCACCGCGGTCTCTGCCATCGGCTTGTCGTAGCCGTTGTTCACCATCCACGCGCCCTTGCCGCCGGCGGCACGGTAAGCAGACTTCAGTGCTTCGTAGTCGAACGGCCGGTCTTCGATTTCACGCGGGCCGCCGGTGGCGCCTTCGATGACGTGGACGTAGGCCAGGCCGAGCGGCGCGAGCTGTTTCACGACGTAGTCGAACAGTGGCTGCGGATCGTCGTCGCGCACGTCGTTGGCCGGTGTGACGGGCGAGAGGCGAATGCCGGTCCTGCCGCCGCCGACGGCATCCACGATGGCGCGCGTCACTTCAAGCAACAGGCGTGCGCGGTTCTCGATGCTGCCGCCGTAGTCGTCGGTGCGCTGGTTGCTGCCGGTCTTCAGGAACTGGTCGAGCAGGTAGCCGTTGGCGCCGTGGATTTCGACGCCGTCGAAGCCCGCCGACTCCACCGCGTTGCGTGCGGCGGCCGCGTAGGTGTGGACGATGCCGGGCAGTTCCTCGGCCTTCAGCGCGCGCGGCTCGGAAGTCTCGACGAAGGTGGGCACGTTGTCCTTGATCAGCACGGTCTTGGTCTTTGCCGTGATGGCGGACGGCGCGACGGGCTTGCCGCCGTCGGGTTGCAGCTCCGTGTGCGAGACGCGGCCGACGTGCCAGAGCTGCACGACGATCTTGCCGCCCTTGGCGTGCACGGCATCGGTGACGCGTTTCCACGCGTCGAGCTGCTCGCTGCCGTAGAGGCCGGGCACGTCCGCGTAACCCTGGCCCTGGTGGCTGATCGCGGTGGCTTCGGTGATGAGCAGGCCGGCGCTAGCGCGCTGTGCGTAGTAGGTGGCGGTGATGTCGCGCGGCACGGCGTTGGGTGCGCGGTTGCGCGTGAGCGGTGCCATGACGATGCGGTTGGAGAGTTGCAGGTCACCGGCCTGGACGGGATCGAAAAGCGTGGGCATTGTTGTGCGCTCCGGAGTTTGCAAGGAAAGACGGGCCCCAGCGTACGGCGGCGGGGGCAACCGTGCCGTTGCGGGGTTGTCGGGTTTGGTGGTAGGCAAGCGAAGCGAGTGCGCGCGTGCCGTGCCTTGCCGCAGAATGGCCCGCTCGCCCGATGACGAACTCTTCGACCGCCGTTTCCACGCAGCCTGCACTGGCGCCCCTGCGCGCGCTGTGGGTTGCGCTCGCACTGTCGATGGGTGCGGCAGTGTCGCTGGGGCTCGCTCGCTTTTCGTACGGCTTGCTGTTGCCGCCGATGCGTGCCGATCTCGGCTGGAGCTATGCGTTGGCGGGCGGCATGAACACGGCCAATGCGGTGGGCTACCTGATCGGCGCGCTGATCACGCCGATGCTCATGCGGCGTCATGGCGCGGCGCGGTTGCTCATTCTGGGCGCGGTACTCACGAGCCTGTTCATGGCGGGCAGCGGCTTCGTGACGGCCGCTCCGGCGCTGTTGCTGCAGCGGCTGCTGGCGGGGCTGGCGAGTGCATGGGTGTTCGTGGCGGGCGGCTTGCTCGCCGCCCGGCTGGGTGCGGCGCTGCCATCGCGCAGCAGTTTTCTGCTGGGGCTTTACTACGGCGGGACGGGCTTCGGCATCGCGCTCTCGGCGTTGGTCGTTCCGGCTGTGCTGCAGGCTGCCAGGGGCGTTGCGCACGGATGGGCATGGGCGTGGTGGGCGCTGGCGTTGGCTAGCGCGACAGGCACCGCGCTGCTGGCCTGGGCAGTGCGCGTGATGGCGGAGCAGGGCTTGGTCGGATCTACCGTGGCGGCGAGCGACACCGCGCAACGGCAGCCGGTGGGGTTGCGTCGTTTCGGGTGGGCCATTGGCGGCTACACGCTCTTCGGCGCGGGCTACATCGGCTACATGACTTTCATCATCGCGCTGCTGCGCGAGCAGGGCGCAAGCGCGGGCTTCGTCACGCTGTTCTATTCGGCACTGGGCGTGGCATGCGTGGCCTCATCGCGGCTGTGGGCCGGCTTGCTCGACCGCTATCGCGGCGGCCAGCCGCAGGCGATCCTGAACATGATGCTGGGCGTCGCGACCTTGCTGCCGGTGCTGAGTCCTTCATTGCCGGTGGCGCTGGTGTCGGGAGTGATGTTCGGCGCCGTGTTCCTGTCGGTGGTGGCATCGACCACTGCGCTGGTAAGGCACAACTTGCCGCAGGCGCAATGGGCCCATGGCATCAGTGCATTCACGATCGCATTTGCGCTGGGGCAGATCGTGGGACCGACGGTAACCGGATGGATCGCGGATGGTCCGGGCGGGCTGGCGCGGGGCCTGGTCGTGTCGGCCGGAACGCTGTGGCTCGGCGCGGCGCTGGCTTCCCGCCAGCGGTGATGTTGCTCGCCCCCAGGCTGCGCGCACTGCGTGCGCTCCTCCCACCCCCCTGCCGAGGGCAACACCAGCGGCCCGGAAGGCTTGTTGCTCGCCCCCAGGCTGCGCGCACTGCGTGCGCTCCTCCCACCCCCTGCCGAGGGCAACACCAGCGGCCCGGAAGGCTTGTTGCTCGCCTCCAGGCTGCGCGCACTTCGTGCGCTCCTCCCACCCCCTGCCGGGGGCAACACCAGCGGCCCGGCAAAGCCGGTTCCGCGGTGTTCTTGGAAATGAGGGGAGACTCCCTTGCCGCTTGCCGAGTCTCGCGTGCCGTGTGCCGTGTGCCGTGTGCCGTGTGCCCTGTGCCCTGTGCCGTGTGCCGTGTGCCGTGTGCCGTGTGCCGCGTGTCGCGTGTCGCGTGTCGTCGCCTGCAACGCGCCGCGCAGCGTGTCGTGAAGCGTGCGTTACTTCAGCAGGCCCTCGGCCTTCATCGCTTCCTGCACCGCCGGACGGGCGCCGACGCGTGCGTGCCAGGCCGTCAGGTTCGGGAAGCCGCTGATGTCGATGCCGGTCGGCTTGGTCCAGTTGGTCACGGTGAACAGGTAGCCGTCGGCCACGCTGAACTGGTCGCCCATCAGGTATTGCTTGCCGGCGAGTTGTCCCTCGAGCCAGGTGTAGCGGCTCTTGAGCTTGTCCTTGGAGATGACCTTGAATTCCTCGGGCGTGGCCGGGTTGAACAGGGGGCTGAAGGTCTTGTGAATCTCGGTGCCGATGAAGGTCAGCCATTCCTGCAGACGGTAGCGGCCCATCGTGCCGGCGGCAGGCGCGAGGTTCTTGGCAGGCACCTGGTCGGCGATGTACTGCACGATGGCCGGGCCTTCGCGCAGGCGCGTGCCATCGTCAAGCTCGAGCATCGGCACATAGCCGAGCGGGTTGATGCCGTAGTAGTCGGTGCCGTCCGGCAGCTTGTGGCTCTTGGTGCTGGCCAGGACGGGTTCGAAGGCGAGGCCGGCTTCGTGAAGCGCGATGTGGGGTGACAGTGAACAGGCGCCGGGCGAGTAATACAGCTTCATCGGAATGCTCCTTGGGTGATTTGATGCTTGATGCGCGAGGGCGATGCTAGCGGGTTTGTGGGTCGGGCTTGTCCTACGGGGCTTCAGGGCGTTGCCTGCCAGGGGCGCGCGAGTGCGCGCCTAAGCTGCTGCCACCGCGGACGCAGTGCCGCCACTCAGGAGATGGGTCATGTTGAAGTACGCCATTGTTTTCGCGATCATTTCGCTCCTTGCGGCCGCGCTCGGCTTCACTGGCGTAGCGGCCGGTGCGGCCACCATTGCAAAGGTGCTGTTCGGCGTGTTCCTCCTGCTTGCGGTGGTTTTCCTCGTGCTCGCTGCGCTCGGTGTTGGCGCCGCCAAAAAGGCGTTGCACTGAATGCACCACTCCATCATTGAAACGGTCCTTGCCTATGAGGTCACCGGACCTTCGCACATGCTGCTCAATATCGAGGCGGCGCGGTGCTTGGGGCAATCGGTGTTGAGCGAGGAACTGAGGGTCGATCCGCCGGTGAAGCTGAACACGTTTTGCGATGAGGGGAACGGCAACCGCTTCGTTCGCTTCGACGCGGACCCGGGGCCTTTGAAGATCCGCTATCGCGCCAGCGTGCAGCGCGCACCCATGATCGTGCGCACGGACCTCGCCGAGTCGCCCATCAACGCGGTGCCCAACGACGTGCTGCATTACCTGATGCCAACGCGCTACTGCGAATCGGATGTGATGTCGCGTGCGGCGCAGCAGCTGTTCGGTGACCTGCCGCCCGGCATCGGGCGTGTGAAGGCCATCGTCGACTGGATTCACGAAAGCATCACCTACCAGCCCGGCAGCAGCAATTCGACGACGACGGCGCAGGAGGTGTTCGTCCAGCGCGCCGGCGTGTGTCGCGACTTTGCCCACCTTGGCATCACGCTCTGCCGGGCGCTGAACATTCCGGCGCGCCTGGTTGTCGGTTATGTGTGGTTTGACGAACCGCCGCAGGATTTTCATGCGGTGTTCGAAGCCTGGCTCGGCGGGCAATGGGTGCTGTTCGACGCGACGCGCATGGCGCCTGTCGACCGGATCGTGCGCGTGGGTACGGGGCGCGACGCCAAGGACGTGGCGTTCTGCACCATCTTTGGCCCGGTCTGCATGACGGATAAGAGGATCACGGTTCGGGAGTACCAGGACGAGAGCGCGCCGCCCTTGAGCGAGCCGGAGGCGACGGGCGAACTGCTCGGGATCGAGAAGCCGGTGCCGGTGAAGTGCAGGGCTGACGATTCCGACGCAGCGGCGCACACGCTGGAGCCGACAAGCTGAGTCGTGGATTTCGCTATCGAAATGATAGCAACGCATGATTGCCCCCTGGGCTTCGCAGCTCGGGCTGGTTGACGACGCCGCCGCCGGGCCACTTGACCACGTGCACCGCAAAGACGAAGGTGCCCGACTAAAATTGGTGCCCCGTTCTGCCGCGCATCTCCTGTGCGCCTGCTCTCATGCTTTACCCTGAAGAATTCGATGTGATCGTCGTCGGCGGCGGCCATGCCGGCACCGAGGCTGCGCTGGCCTCGGCGCGCATGGGAGCGAAGACGCTGCTTCTCAGCCACAACATCGAGACGCTGGGGCAGATGAGCTGCAACCCGTCGATCGGGGGCATTGGCAAGGGGCACCTGGTCAAGGAAGTGGATGCGCTTGGTGGCGCGATGGCGATTGCGACGGACGAGTCGGGCATCCAGTTCCGCATCCTCAACTCGAGCAAGGGTCCGGCCGTGCGGGCGACGCGAGCGCAGGCCGACCGCGTGCTCTACAAGGCCGCGATCCGTCGCCGGCTGGAAAACCAGCCGAACCTCTCGCTGTTCCAGCAGGCGGTCGATGACCTGATGGTGGAGGGCGATCGTGTCGTCGGCGCCGTCACGCAAGTCGGCATTGCGTTTCGCGCGCGGACGGTGGTGCTGACGGCGGGCACTTTCCTTGATGGCCGCATCCACGTCGGCCTCGACAACTACCAGGCCGGCCGAGCGGGCGACCCGCCGGCGATCAGCCTGTCGGCGCGGCTCAAAGAACTGAAGCTGCCGCAGGGCCGGCTCAAGACCGGCACGCCGCCGCGGCTCGACGGCCGCACCATCGACTTCTCCAAGTGCACCGAGCAGCCCGGCGACGGCATGCCGGGCGGCACGACCACCGCGCTGCCGGTGTTCAGCTTCATGGGCCGCATCGACATGCACCCGCGGCAGATGCCGTGCTGGGTCACCCACACCAACGAGCGCACGCACGAGATCATCCGCTCCGGTTTCGACCGCAGCCCGATGTTCACCGGCAAGATCGACGGTGTCGGACCGCGCTACTGCCCGAGCGTCGAGGACAAGATCAACCGTTTCGCCGACAAGGAAAGCCACCAGATCTTCCTGGAACCCGAAGGCCTGACGACCAACGAGTACTACCCGAACGGGATCTCGACCAGTCTGCCGTTCGACGTGCAATACAAGTTGGTGCGCTCGATGGTCGGGCTGGAGAACGCACACATCTTGCGGCCCGGTTACGCGATCGAGTACGACTACTTCGATCCGCGGGCGCTCAAGTCCAGCTTCGAGACTCGGGCGATCCAGGGCCTGTTCTTTGCCGGGCAGATCAACGGGACGACTGGCTACGAAGAGGCAGCGGCGCAAGGCCTGTTCGCTGGCATCAATGCTGCACTGCAATGCCGTGGGGAAGAGTCCTGGATGCCGCGTCGGGATCAGGCCTATTTGGGCGTGCTCGTGGACGACCTGATCACCAAGGGTGTGACCGAGCCATACCGCATGTTCACCAGCCGCGCCGAGTTCCGCTTGCAATTGCGCGAAGACAACGCCGACATGCGATTGACCGAGGCAGGGCGCAAGCTCGGCTTGGTGGGCGACGCGCAGTGGGATGCCTTCTCGCGCAAGCGCGACGCTGTTTCACGTGAAACAGAACGGCTCAAGTCGATCTGGGTGAATCCGCGCAATCTGCCGGCCGCTGAATCCGAGCGGGTGCTCGGCAAGGCGATCGAACACGAATACAACCTGGCCGACTTGCTGCGCCGGCCGGACGTGAGCTACCGATCGCTGATGTCGCTGGACGGTGGCAAATATGCGGGGGAGGGTGTGACGCTCGACCCCACGGAAATCGAGCAGATCGAGATCGCCGCCAAGTACTCGGGCTACATCGATCGCCAGCATGACGAAGTGCAGCGTGCCGCGCATTTCGAAAATCTCAAGATGCCGGCCGACTTCGATTACAGCCTGGTCACCGCCTTGAGTTTCGAAGCGCGACAAATCCTGGCCAAGCATCGCCCCGAAACCCTGGGGCTCGCATCGCGCATTTCAGGCATTACTCCGGCTGCCATTTCCTTGTTGATGATTCACTTGCGCAAGGGCGGACATCGCGCATTCCTGACGGCCGCTGCCGAAATCGCGGAATGACGCAGGTCGCCGCGCTGCACGCGGGTGCCGCCGCGTTGGGGCTGACGCTGACCGATCGGCAGTCTGAACGCCTGCTGGCCTACGCCGCGCTGATCCTGAAGTGGAACAAGGTCTACAACCTCACGGCTTTGCGTGATTCGGCGCTGGTTATGTCGCACCATTTGCTGGACAGCATGGCAGTGATCGGCCCGCTGGGCCGTGAGCGCCCAGCTGGCGGCAAGCTGCTGGATGTGGGGGCGGGCGCCGGCCTCCCAGGCGCGGTCATCGCCATTCTGCGAGAGGACATCGACGTCAGTTGTCTCGACGCCGTTGCCAAGAAGTCCGCGTTTGTCCAGCAGGTTGCGGCGGAACTCAAGCTGCCCAACCTCCGCGGTGTCCACGCGCGCGTAGAGACGCTGGCAGGACAGTACGACGTCGTCAGCTCCCGCGCGTTTGCTTCACTGCCCGATTTCTTCAACGGTTCG
The DNA here is from genome assembly GCF_037889915.1 of Variovorax humicola. Taxonomy (NCBI): domain Bacteria; kingdom Pseudomonadati; phylum Pseudomonadota; class Betaproteobacteria; order Burkholderiales; family Comamonadaceae; genus Variovorax; species Variovorax humicola. The sequence goes on from NZ_JBBKZV010000003.1 coordinate 242,248, forward strand.
GCGCAGCTGCTGGCGCCCGGAGCGCTTTGGATGGCCATGAAGGGCAAGGTGCCGACTGACGAACTGAAGGCCTTGCCGGCCGGTGTCGATGTGTTTCACGTGGAACAATTGACTGTTCCCGGTCTCGACGCCGAACGCTGCATCGTCTGGGCGCGCCCAAAAGCAACACTTGCTGACTGATTTTTAGCGGCAATCGCACTCGCCGGGAAGGTGCTCGGTCGCTTCGGCATCGCCCTTGCGTACACTCGATGCTTTCATCCCCAGGCAGTTTTTTCATGTTCGGCATTGCTGATTACGGCGCGTTCATCGCGGCCATCATTTTGTTTCTTGCCATTCCCGGACCGGGTAACTTGGCATTGATTACCTCCACCAGCAAGGGCGGCATCCGCGGTGGCCTCGCCGCCACATTCGGGGTGATCACCGGCGACCAAGTGCTGATGTGGGCCGCAGTGGCCGGCATCGCGGCCTTGCTGACGGCCTACCCAGCCGTTTTTCACGCCGTCCAGTGGCTCGGCGCAGCCTATCTGGCCTGGCTGGGCGCGAAGATGTTGCTGGCAAAGCCCGGCGCGGCACCGATCCTGAACATCCGCCCACGCCAGTTCTTCCGCCAGGCAATCACCATCACGCTGCTGAACCCGAAGGCGATCGTTTTCTACATGGCGTTCTTCCCGCTGTTCATTGATCCGGCACGGCACCAGGGTTTGGCGACCTTCGGCATCATGGCGCTGACCATCGCTTTCCTCACCTTCCTCTACGGTCTCGGGGCCACGCTGCTGACCCACTTTCTCGCGGAGCGGCTCCGCGCCAATCCGCACATATCGTCGATGCTGCAGAAGTTGGCCGGCGTCTTCCTGATCGGCTTTGGCGTCAAGCTCGTCGTTTCCAGGTAATGGCAAACAACCTCAGGTTGCGCGCATTCTGCAGCGCCCACTTCGTCGCCGAGCGCCAAGTCACCGGTCTAGCAAACCCACCTCCGTTGAGCTCCTGGCAATGGCCGCCTGCTGGCCCCAGCACGCAAATTGGTTCGAAAGAGCCTGGAAGAGAAAGCTGAAATGGCCCGCATCTTTTGCATCGCCAATCAAAAAGGCGGCGTCGGCAAGACGACCACCACGGTCAATCTCGCAGCCGGACTGGCCAAGGTCGGGCAGCGCGTGCTGATGATCGACCTCGACCCGCAGGGCAACGCGACCATGGGCTCGGGCATCGACAAGCGACAGCTCGAAGTCACGGTCTACGACGTGCTGCTCGAATCGGCGACCGTGGCCGAGGCCCGTATCACCGCCGAAAAGTGCGGCTACGACGTGCTTGGCGCCAACCGCGAACTGGCCGGCGCCGAAGTGGAAATGGTCTCCATCGACCGACGCGAAAAGCGTCTGCGAACGGCGCTGGCGACGGTAGGCGCCGAATATGACTTCATCCTGATCGACTGCCCGCCGAGCCTGAGCCTGCTCACGCTCAACGGCCTGTGTGCAGCGCACGGCGTGATCGTGCCGATGCAATGCGAATACTTTGCGCTCGAAGGCCTGACCGACCTGGTCAACACGATCAAGCAGGTGCATGCCAATCTCAACAAGAACCTGCAGATCATCGGTCTGCTGCGCGTGATGTTCGATCCGCGCATCACGCTGCAGCAGCAGGTGAGCGACCAACTCAAGTCGCACTTCGGCAACAAGGTGTTCGATACGGTGATTCCCCGCAACGTGCGGCTGGCCGAGGCGCCGAGCTACGGATTGCCCGGCGTCGTGTTCGATCCGGCGGCCAAGGGCAGCCAGGCTTTCCTGGCATTCGCAGAAGAGATGGTGCTCAAGATGCCGGCGGCCACACCGAATACCGTCGCCTCCGCTTCGGCGCCCGCGGCTGCGCCGCAGTTTTCCGTCGCACCGGCACCGCCTGCTGAAACCCCGGCACAAAACGATGTGTAGTTCTCAAGGGTGGCGCTATCAATTTCATAGCAAATGACTGCTTCTTCGATCTGGTTGCTACCCGGCTGGCAGAACAGCGACGCTCCCCACTGGCAAAGCCGCTGGGAGGCCGTGCATGGCGACTACCGCGTCGAGCAGCACGACTGGATGCGCCCTTTGCGCGGCGACTGGCAAGCGCGGCTGGAAGATGAATTGCTGGCGGCCCCGGCCCCTGTAACGCTGGTGGCGCACAGCTTGGGCTGCATCCTCGTCGCAGCTTGGGCATCTCATTCGCGCAACACGGCAAAAGTCCGCGCCGCACTGCTGGTCGCACCCGGCGACGTGGAGCGCGACGACATTCGCCAGATGATCCCCGGCTGGGCGCCCATCGTGCGCCAGCCGCTGCCATTCCCGTCGATCCTGATCGCGGCGAACGATGACCCGTACTGTGAGCAAAGGCGCTCGCGCCAGATGGCGGCCGACTGGGGGGCTCGCTTCGTAGATGCCGGGCAGGGTGGCCATCTCAACGGCGAATCCGGCCTGGGCGACTGGTCCGAAGGCCGAAAGCTGCTCAACGAATTGCTGAAAGACAAGAAATGAAATACCCCCGAAGCGCCTACCGCGCCTCCCCCTCCAGGGGGCGTACCCGGCGGCCCGGCAAAGCCGGTTCCGCGGGGGAAATGAAACACCCCCGAAGCGCCTGTGGCGCCTCCCCCTCCAGGGGGCGATACCAGCGGCCCGGCAAAGCCGGTTCCGCGGTATCCCTGGTGGAAGTGATTCCCCCCCGAAGCGCCTGTGGCGCCTCCCCCTCCAGGGGGCGCGCCCCGCGGGCCGGCAAAGCTGGTTCCGCAGGTGCCCACGAACAGACTTCGCCGTGCTCGTCCTGGGTTTCGCGGGGCGCGGGCCACGCGACAGCCCGCGGCGCGGCCCGACGGAAGGTGGCCTGATCATGGTCACCAAGAAACCCAAAGGCCTCGGCCGCGGACTCGAAGCGCTGCTCGGCCCCACCGCCAGCGAATCCGGTGAGCCCCAGCCCGAAGGCGGCGCGGCGCAGAACCCGAACAGCCTGTCGCTCGACCAGATGGTGCCTGGCGTCTACCAGCCGCGCACGCGCATGGACGAAGGCGCGCTGTACGAACTGGCCGAAAGCATCAAGGTGCAGGGCATCATGCAGCCGATCCTGGTGCGCCGGCTCGACCCCGCGGCAGCGGCAGCCAAGAACGCCGAATTCGAAATCATCGCGGGCGAGCGCCGCTTCCGTGCAGCCCGGCTGGCCGGCCTGGACAGCGTGCCGGTGCTGGTGCGTGACGTGCCGGACGAATCGGCCGCGGCAATGTCGCTCATCGAGAACATCCAGCGCGAAGACCTGAACCCGCTGGAAGAAGCGCAGGGCCTGCAACGCCTGGTCTCCGAATTCGGCCTCACCCATGAACTCGCAGCGCAGGCCGTGGGCCGCTCGCGCAGCGCCGCCAGCAACCTGCTGCGCCTGCTGAACCTGGCCGAGCCGGCGCAGGCGATGCTGATGGCAGGCGACATCGACATGGGCCATGCCCGCGCGCTGCTATCGCTCGAAAAGGCGATGCAAATCACGGCGGCCAGCCAGATCGCCGCACGCAAGCTGTCGGTTCGCGAGGCCGAGGCCCTGGTCAAGAAGCTTGGTGCCGACTTCAGCCTTTCCTCGCCGCGCAACCTGCACAACGAGGAAAAGTCACGCGACTTGCAGCGCGTGGAAGAAGAACTTGCCGATTTGCTCATGGCCGAAATCGAGGTCCGCATCAAGAAGCGAAGCAAGCGCGGCGGCAAGGTGGAGCAGAGTGGCGAACTGGCCATCCATTTCGGTTCGATCGACGCACTGAACGGGTTGATCGACCGCTTTCGAGGAATGGCATAAGTTCCTGCTGGGGGCGCCCGCGTCGCCCATGGTTCGGCGCGCAGGTCAGGCCGGATCGCCCGCTGGTTTTAGTAGAGCCTTGACAACCGTTGTCAACAAGATGCCGACCAAAGACGACCATGCTACAGGGTGAAGATCTTCCCCGGATTCATGATGTTCTTCGGATCGAGCGCCCGCTTGATCGTGCGCATCATGTCCACCGCACCCGCCCCCGCTTCGGTGATGAGGAAGTCCATCTTGTGCAGTCCCACGCCGTGCTCGCCCGTGCAGGTGCCTTCGAGCGCCAGCGCGCGGCTGACCAGGTCGTGGTTCAGCTTCTCGGCCTTCACGCGCTCTTCGGGGATGTTCGGGTCGATCAGGTAGCCGAAGTGGAAGTTGCCGTCGCCGACGTGGCCGACGAGGAAGTACGGGATGCCGCTGGCATCGGTCTCGGCTACCGATTCGAGCAGGCAATCCGCCAGCCGCGAGATCGGCACGCAGGTGTCGGTCGAGATGACGCGGCAGCCGGGTCGCGACTGCACCGCCGCGAAGTAGCTGTTGTGCCGCGCCGTCCAAAGGCGCGTGCGCTCTTCCGGCGTGCTCGCCCATTCGAAGGCGTTGCCGCCGTGGTCGCTGGCGATTTCCTGCACCGTCTCGGCCTGTTCCTTGACGCCGGCCGGCGAGCCGTGGAATTCCATCAGCAGCATCGGCTCCTCGCGCAGGCCGAGCTTGGCATACGCGTTCACCATGCGCACCGCGTTCACGTCGATGAGCTCCACGCGCGCGATCGGCACGCCCAGCTGGATGGTCTGGATCGTCGTGCGCACGGCCGCCTCGATGCTCGGGAAAGAGCAGATCGCCGCCGACACCGCTTCGGGCAACGGATAGATGCGCAGTGTGATCTCGGTGACGACGCCGAGCGTGCCTTCGCTGCCGACCATCAGGCGCGTGAGGTCATAGCCGGCCGATGATTTCTTGGCCCGCGTGCCGGTGCGGATCACGTCGCCGCTGGCCGTGACCACCTCGAGTCCCAGCACGTTCTCGCGCATCGTGCCGTAGCGCACCGCATTCGTGCCGCTGGCGCGCGTGGCGGTCATGCCGCCGATCGATGCGTCGGCACCGGGATCGATCGGGAAGAACAGGCCCGTGCTCTTGATCTCATCGTTGAGCTGCTTGCGCGTGACGCCGGGCTGCACAGTCACAGTGAGGTCGTCGGCGTTGACCGACAGCACCTTGTTCATGCGCTGCAAGTCGATGCTGATGCCGCCCTGCACCGCGAGCAAATGGCCTTCGAGCGAGGAGCCGACGCCGAACGGAATCACCGGCACGCTGTACTCGCTCGCCAGCTTCACCGCATCGGCCACGTCCTGCGTGCATTCGGCGAACACCACCGCGGAGGGCGGAGGCGCGTCGAACGAAGACTCGTCGCGGCCGTGCTGCGTGCGTACCGCCATGGCCGTCGAGCAGTTGCCACCGAAGCGCGACTTGAGCGAATCGATCAACGCATCGGGCACCTCGCGCAAGGCAATCTCGGGCGTCAGGTGGGCGAGGGCGGCTGGGGCGTTCATCGGCTTGTCTCCAAAAGTAGGGCCTCCCGGCGGTCGCGGCTGCAGGCAGCGACTTGCGGTCTAACATTCTATGAACCGCACTTCAGAAAGCTACCCACATGGGCAATCGCCTCACTCAGATCGCCACGCGTACCGGCGACGACGGATCCACCGGCCTCGGCGACAACACACGCGTGCGCAAGGACCACCTGCGCGTGCATGCAATGGGCGACGTGGACGAACTCAACTCCAACATCGGCCTGCTGCTGTGCGAGCCCATGCCGGACGCGGTGCGCGAGTTGCTGGTCGACGTGCAGCACCAGTTGTTCAATCTCGGCGGCGAACTGTCGATGCCGGGGTTCACGCTGCTCAAGCCCGATGCGCTGCTGCAACTCGACAACGCACTGGCCGAGCACAACGCCACCTTGCCCCGGCTGGCCGAATTCATCCTGCCTGCCGGCACGCGTGCCGCGTCGCATGCCCATGTATGCCGTACGATCGCGCGGCGGGCGGAGCGCGCGGTGGTGGCGCTCGGGCATGGCGAGGAACTCAACGATGCGCCGCGCAAATACCTGAATCGGCTGAGCGACTTGCTGTTCGTGCTGGCACGCGTGCTGAACCGTTTCGATGGCGGCGATGACGTGTACTGGAAGAGCGAGCGCATGGCCCGCGAGGGTTGATGGCTCGAATCTCCGACTCGCCCCCAGGCTCCACGCACTTCGTGCGCTCCTCCTTCCCCCTACCGGGGGCAACACCAGCGGCCCGGCGTAGCCGGTTCCGCGGTGTTTCCCGAGCAGGCAGGCCGTTCTTCTTGAAGGTCAAGCGAGCAGGTTGATGGCGTCGGCGATGCGGCCGGCCGAGCCGAATGACAGCGTGAAGCCAAGCGCACCGTGGCCGGTGTTGAACAGCAGGTTCTTCGGCGTACCGGGGAGGGGGCCGACGATCGGCAGACCCGTCGGCGTCGCGGGCCGCATGCCGGTCCACGGATTCAGTTCGGCGAAGTCGCTGCACTTCGGAAACAGCGCGCGTGTCGAGGCCACCAGCGATTCGATGCGCGAGGCGGGAATCGATGCATCCGGCCCGACCAGCTCCGCCATGCCAGCTACGCGCAAGCGCTTGCCGAGCCGCGCAAACACCACCTTGTTCGCGCTGTCCGTCACGCTCACCGATGGCGCCGCGCCCGGCGTCTCGTCGACGGCCAGCGTGATGCTGTAGCCCTTCAGCGGATACACCGGCAACCGCAGCCCGAGCCGCTGCGCAAGCGTGTGCGACGCGCTGCCCAGCGAAAGCACGAACGCATCCGCATCGACCGCGCCGCGCGACGTCAGCACCGCGCTGACACTGTCGCCGCGCAACGCGAAGCCGTCGATCGTGTCGCCGAGCATGAATTGCACGCCGCGCGTTTGCAGCGCATCGACCAGCGCCATGCAAAGTTTCAGGCAGTCGGCGGCGCATTCGCTTTCTGTGTGGACCGCGCCGGCGATCTCATTGCGCACGCCGACGAGCGCAGGCTCGATCGCCATGCACTCGTCGGGCGACACGGTGCGCTGCGGCGCGCCGCCCAGTTCGCGCTGCAACTCGACTTGCCGCGCGGCGCTATCGAGGGCCGCCTGGCTGCGGTAGATCACCAGCTTGCCTGTGGCAGAGAAGTCGCAGTCCGGCTGCAGGGTTGCCATCATGGCCTCGAAGCCCGCACGGCTGCGCATCGCGAGCGACAGCAATTGCGCAGTGGTGTTGCGCGAGGTCTCGGCATTGCACGCAGCCAGAAATTCCAGTCCCCAGCGCCACTGGTGCGGATCGAGTTGCGGGCGCAGCTTGAGCGGTGAGGAGCGCAACAGCAGAAGCTTCGGCAACTGGGCCCAGATGGACGGGTCGGCCAGCGGCTGCACATACGAATAGCTCAACTGCGCGCCATTGCCGCCGCTGGCGCCGCTGCCGGGCGCGGCCCGGTCGATCACCGTGACGGAGTGGCCGCGCAGCGAAAGCTCCCAGGCGGCAGCAAGGCCGACGATGCCGGCACCGAGCACTGCGACTTGCATGAGGTGGTTCGTCGTCCTTCTAATCGAGGTGGTTGCTTGTCCCCTCGCACTGTAGCCCGGGCGTTCGGGAAAAGGAGGGGGCCTGCAGGCGCGCTTCGCTCCTAGACTGACCGTTCGCTGACCATCACCGAACATCGCCGTAACCCGAAGGACACCCGACTCATGAAGATTTCTGCCGTGCTCCGGGCCCTGGTCGTCATGGGCCTCGCCAGCCTGGCGGGAGGCGCCCAGGCGGCCGACACGCTCGCCAAGATTGGCGCCGCCAACAAGATCTCGCTGGCGTACCGCGAGTCGTCGGTGCCGTTCAGCTACCTCAACGGTCCCGAGAAGCCGATCGGCTTTTCGGTCGAAATTGCCAGCGCGGTAGCCGCCGAGGTCAAGAAGAGACTCAACAAGCCGAACCTCGAAGTCGGCCTCATGGCGGTGACTTCGCAGAATCGCATCCCGCTCATCACCAACGGCACGATCGACCTCGAGTGCGGCTCCACGACAAACAACACCGCGCGCGCCAAGGACGTGAGCTTTGCCGTCAATCACTTCTACACCGGCACGCGACTGCTGGTAAAGAAGGCCTCGGGCGTCAAGGACTACGCTGACCTCAAGGGCAAGAAGGTCGCCATCACCGCCGGGACCACCAACATGCAGGTCGTGCGCAAGTACAACGAAGAGAAGAAACTCGACATCGACATCATCTCGGCCAAGGACCATGCAGACGCACTGCTGCTGGTCGAAAGCGACCGCGCCGATGCGTTCGCGATGGACGACATTCTGCTGTTCGGCCTCCGGTCCAATTCCAAGTCGCCGGCCGACCTGGAAGTCGTTGGCGAATCGCTGCAGGTCGAACCCTATGCCTGCATGCTGCCGAAGGACGATCCGCAGTTCAAGGCGCTGGTCGACGGTGTCATCACCGGGATGATGAAGTCGGGAGAATTCGCGAGGCTCTACGACAAGTGGTTCGTGCAGCCGATCCCGCCGAAGAACCTGCCGATCGGCCTGCCGATGAGCCCTCAATTGCAGGACAACATCAAGGCGCCGAACGACAAACCGGCCACGTGAAGCCCCCGTTGGAGATTTGCATACTTGTGATCTACATTTGAGGCGGTCACAAGGGAGCGCTACCAACCACGGCGCGCTGGAGGCGCTCACGGTTCCCCGGAGGAAGTTCTTGCCGGTCGCAGCCCCTTCACTCCCACGCGCCGAGGGCGCCAATCACTACCGCAGGGAGCGGCAGAAGGGTGTGCTGTCGGCGGGGAATGGCGACAACGTCTACGTCTCGCTGCGTGAGCGAGAAGTGGTCGAGCGCGAAATCCACTGTCGTCGCGCACTCGCCCCGCCCAACGGTTTCATCGATCGCGAGGAAGCCACCGGCATCGTCGTCGGCTCGCTGAAGATCGGCCTGACCTCGGTCGAGGTCACTGGCGAGCACGGCATTGGCAAGAGCTGGATGCTGCGCCGTGCGGGCGCCGAGGCCCAGGCACTGTTTGACGGCGGCGTGGTGCGCGTGCCGCCCGGCACCTTCGGCGGCGCCGATTTGCTGCAAGCCTTGTTCGAAGCGTTCTACAGCGTCGACGAGCGATGCCGCCCGGCAAGGCGCGAACTGCGCGAACGCTTCGTGGGCACGCGTGCGTTGCTGGTGGTCGACGACGCGGTGCTCGACGACACGGCCATCGAGCAACTGCAGGACGTGGCCCCGGGATGCGCCGTGCTGCTCACCACAGGCCATCCGCTGCTGCAGCGCGACGCCGGGCCGATCGTGCTGGGCGGGCTGTCCGCCTCCGACGCCATGGCCCTGCTCGAACGCGTGCGTGGCGCGCCGTTCGCCGGCGCCGAACTCGGCGAGGCGCTCGAACAGTGCCACGCGACGCGCGGCCATCCCGAGCGGCTCTCGCGACGCGGCCCCGCCGACCCGGCGTCGCTGCACCTTCTCGGCGCGACGCAACGCGCGGTACTCGACATGTTGGCGGCGTTCAATCCGCACGGCGTCCAGGCTGCGGTGATGAGCGAGCTCAGCGGCAAGCGCGATGCCTTGCCCGCGGTCGAGATGCTGATAGGCGCCGGCTGGGTCTATCAGGACGACGGCCAGGTGCGGCTGATGCCGCATGTCGTGGCCGCCCTTCAGGCGCCGCCCGAGCGGGCTCGGCAGCGCCGTATCGACGGCCTCGTACGGCTCGCGCACCACGCTGGGCGCCAGCCGCGCGCCATGGCGAACGGCCTCGTCACGCTGCCCCTGCTGTGGTTTGCATTGAGTGCCGCGCGCGAGGCGCATGCCTGGCTCGACGTGATGGCCATCGTGCGCGCCTGGGACGTGCCGCTTGTCCTCGCGTGCCAGTGGGACGCGGCCAAGCGCATGCTCGGCTGGCATGCCAAGGCCGCGCTGAAGCTCGGTGACGAGTACGAACGTGCCTGGGCGCTGCATCAGCGCGGCACGCTGGAACTGGCGCAAGGCTATCCACCGCTGGCCGCCCAGTTGCTGCGCGAATCCTTTGCCCTGGCCGAGCACGTGGAGGACCATTCGCTCGCCGCGTCGGCCCGCTATCACCTCGGCTGGCTCACGCCCGAGGCGCCGCCCGAAGGCTGGGGCAGCACCTCGGCGCCCTTGCCGCTGGCCTCGCGCGATCCGTTCGACCCGTTGACCGGGATGGCCTCGCCCGCGCCGCCGACCTGGCCCGTTGCGCCGCACACGCCGTCGAGGTCGCTCGCGGCCCAACTGGCAATGGCGTTGGCGATCGGGCTGGCCGGCGTGCTCGCGGTCGCGGCGCTGCTGCGCATGACCGAGGCGCCCGCCGAGCCGCGCGGTGCAACGGCGGTGGGTGAAGAGAGCGCCACGGGGGGCTTCACACGGACATCGGTGGATGCCGCTGCCAAGCCGGGGCGCTAGTCCGCTGAGCCGGGGTGCCACCGGCCCGGCCGCGTAGTTGGGCGGGACGGGGCGGGGCGGGGCGGAGACAGGGGCTCGGTCAGAGCGACGAGGGGGCCAACTGGGCGCGGATGTTGCTGCCGGTGATGGTCAGCCGCAGGCCGCCGCCGTGCCATTCGAGCCAGTTCAGTGCCACGTAGGCTTCGATGTCGGCTGCATCGATCTGGTCCGCATGGCGCCGCTTGAGCCGGTCGACTGTCTCCGGCAGGGCCTGCCTCAATCGTTCACGCTGTGCTGCCCGCTCGGTCGCTTCTGCGAGCGACTTGGAGGCACGAGAAATTGCTGCCATTACTTGTCCGTTCTGGAACCTGAAATGAGAACCCCAATGTACGCCGTACGAGGTTGCCGGCGTATTCTTTTTTCTGACTGTTGAAACTGCCAGTACGCAATCGCTGCGTAGAGTTACGCCGATGCCTTGCCGGCGGCTGCCCGTCTTGCGTTTTCCTCATCGTACAGCTCCTTCTTCGAGAGCTTGCCGACGGCGGTCTTGGGCAGTTCGCCGCGCACTTCGATCTCGTCCACCATCTCATGCTTGCCAAGGCGGTCTTTCAGGAAGGCCTTGAGCGACTCCAGGGTGAGCGGCTCGGCGCCGGCCTTGAGCTTGATGAAGGCCTTTGGCGACTGGCCGCGGTATTCGTCGGGAACGCCGATGACGGAAACCTCCTCGACCGACGGATGCTCGTAGATGGCCTCCTCTACGGTGCGCGGGTAGACGTTGAAGCCGCCGCACAGCAGCATGTCCTTGGTGCGGTCGACGATGAAGACGAAGCCGTCCTCGTCCATGATCGCCACGTCGCCGCTGCGGAAGAAGCCGTCGCTGGTCATGCTGTCCTTCGTGGCCTTGTCGTTGTGCCAGTAGCCCTTCATGACGTTCGGACCCGATATGCACAGTTCGCCGCGCTCGCCGGTGGGCACTTGCTGGTCGGGGTCGTCGAGGCTGCGCATCGAGAGCAGGATGCCCGGCAACGGCATGCCGCAGGAGCCGGCCTTGCGGCGGCCCCGCGCCGGCGTGAAGCTGCCCGTGGGGGAGGTCTCGGTCATGCCCCAGCCCTCGTTGAGGTTGCAGCCGGTCATGGCGAAGAACTTCTGCGCCACCTCCACCGGCAGCGGCGCGCCGCCGGAGCCGCATGACTTCAGCGAAGTCATGTTGATTTCCTTCGCCTTCGGATGATTGGCGATGGCCGTGTACATGGTCGGCACGCCGGCGAACATGGTGATCTTCTTGGCTTCGAATTCCTTCATCACGGTTTCGAGGTCGAAGCGCGTGTGCAGGACGATCTCGGCGCCCAGGCGGATACCCATCAGCATGTTCACCGTGAGCGAATAGATGTGGAACAGCGGCAGCACTGCGAGCACGCGCTCTTCGCCGAAGTTGACGATCGGGTCGTCGCCAGACAGGCTTTCGACGTATTGGCTGCAAGCCGCCGAAAGGTTTCCGTGCGTGAGCATCGCGCCCTTGGGCAACCCGGTGGTGCCGCCGGTGTACTGCAACACCGCGACCGTTTCAGCCGGGTTGGCGATCAGGTGCGCGATGTACTTGCCGTCGTTGTCGAGCAACTGGGCGAAGCTCATGTGAAAGTCGTCGGTGGCCACCGGCGCCAGCATCTTCGTGGCCTCCAGGTGGGCGCGCGTCGGGCCGGGCGCGGCGGAGTATTCGCCGAGCGTGCCAACGATCAGCTTCTTCAGGCGCGAATGGCCGAGCAGTCGCGACATCTGCGGATACAGCGCAGCCAGGTCGAGCGTCACGAGCACGTCGGTCTCGCTGTCTTCCACCTTGTGCTCGAGCACGCGCTCGGCGTCGAGCGGCGAATAATTGACCACCGTGCCGCCGGCCTTCATGACCCCGAAGAAGGCGATCGGATAGTGAGGCGAATTGGGAAGGTACAGGCCGACATGTACCCCCGGGCCCACGCCCAGCTTCTGGAATCCGCTGGCGGCATGGTCCACCATCGCGCCGAATTCACGGTAGGTGATGCGCCGGCCCATGAAGTCCAGGAAGGGGCGGTCGGGCCACTTCGCGACGGACTCGTCGAGCAACTGCTGCACCGGCGTGATCGCGAGCGCTGCGTCCCAGTGAACGCCGGCAGGATACGAAGAGATCCAGGGATGCACGTTGGTGGACATGAGCTTGTCTCCGGGGGATGTTCTGGCGACGAGGCCGGCGGCAGGGAATGCCGCGGCCGGGTCGAGATCAGCGGGTCAGCACGTTCCGTGCGGTGTGGTTGCCAATGCCTTCGATCAGCGGCGGCCAGAGTGACACCGGCAGGGCGTGGCCCATGGTCGGCAGGCGCAGGATCTTTGCATCGGGGATGGCCGCGGCCACGTCGATGCCGGCTTCCACCGGCACCAGCGGATCGGCGTCGCCATGGATCACCAGCGTGGGAACATGCGTATTGCGCAGCGCCGGCTTGCGGTTGCCCGAGGCGAAGATGGCCGCCAATTGGCGCGCCGTGCCGGCCGGGTTGAGCCCGCGCGCAAAGGCCGCACGCGCACGTTCGGCGTCGCGCGCTTCGTCATCGGGGAACGAATGCGGTCCGCGCAGCACACGCCACACCTTGGCGTAATGGAGGATGAAGGCTTCCAGTGTCGGCGGTGCCGGCGTGAAGAGCATGGCCATCGCTTCGGGAGTGGGCGGCGGCAAGGTCGGATCGCCGGTCGACGACATGATGCTCGTGAAGGACAGCATGCGGCCCGGATGATGGATCGCCATTTCCTGGCCGATCGCGCCGCCCATCGACGCGCCGACGATGTGGGCGCGCGCGATGCCGAGCGTATCCATGAGGCCAGCTGCGTCGTTGGCCATGTCCTGCAGCGTATAGGGCACCGTGAAGTTCTGGCGCGCAAGCGCCTTCATCATCAGCGCCTGCACGTCGGGCACGCCCAAGTGCGACAGGGAGGTGGACAGCCCGACGTCGCGATTGTCGAAGCGGATCACGTGCACGCCAGCCGCGGCGGCCAGGTGCGCGCAAAACACTTCGTCCCAGGCGATCATCGAGGCGCCGAGCCCCATGATCAGCAACAAGGGCGTCGCGCCCGGGTCGCCGAAGCTGTCCCAGGCGAGATCGACGCCGTTGGCCTTTGCGAAGTTCGGCCGGCTCACTTGCCGCCGGACTTGAGCAGGTCGCTGACCTGTTTCACGTTGTCGTTGATGCGGTCGCGCACCACGTTGAAGGCATCGGCCTGCGACTTGGCCGCCAGCTCGGCCAGTTCCTTCATGTCAGCGAGCGCCTGCTTGAAGGCGGCACGGCCCATCTCGTCGAGCTTGGCCAGGTTTTCCTTCGGATCCTTGCCCGGCATTTCCTTGACGGTGCTTTGCCATTCGCCGATGGAACTCTTGAGCATTTCAGCCTGGCGTTGCACCACCGCCTGCAGTCCCTTGTAGGACTTCTCGTTGGCTTCGACCAGCGCCTTGAGATCCTTGCGGCGATTGTCCAGCACGGCGCTCGCCGCCCCTTGCAGGTTCACGTTCTTGAATGCTTCGGGCACGCCCGGCAGCTTCAGGCTCTTCAGCTTTTCGACCGCGCCCTTGAAAGGCTTGGTCATTGCTTCCTGCATGTCCTGAACTGCGTTTGCAGCGGGTGCCGCCGCAACTTTCTTGGCTGCGGCCGGCGCTTTCTTGGCGGCGGTCTTCTTGGTTGTTGCCATGGCGTGTGTCTCCTCTGGGGTGTGGATGAAATGGGCTGACACGATACGCTGAGAGCGCCGGTTCGTGGACACTCGCCACAATAATTTCGCATCGGGGTTTCCCGCTGTCTTGTGCGGGACAGACACGCGCAATGCACCGGCGCCGCAAACAAGGACGCCCGCGAGCGCAGGGCTGGCGGGCGTCTATTGCTATCAAAACGATAGCTGGTGCAACTACGGTGCGTCAGCGTGCGGGCACGATGGCATCGGGCAGTTCGATCTTCACTTCGAGCACTTCAAGCTCGTCCTGGCGCTCCAGGTTGACCTTGATGTCCTCCGGCTTGATCGACACGTACTTCGAGATCACTGCCACCAGTTCGCGCTGCAGGTCGGCGAGATATTCGGGGCGCCTGCCCCCGCGGCTGCCTCGCTCGTGGGCCAGGATGATCTGCAGCCGCTCCTTGGCAACCGTTGCCGTCTTCTTCTTTTCGCCGAGCAGGAACGAGAGAAAAGACATGGCTTACCTCCCGAAGATGCGCTTGAAGAAGCCGGGCTTTTGCGCGTCCACGAAGCGCAAGGGCCTGTCTTCGCCGAGGAAGCGGGCCACCACGTCGGTGTAGGCCTCGGACACGTCGGTACCCTTGTCGTGGATGGCGGGGATGCCCTGGTTCGACGCGTTGAGCACGGTCTCCGATTCGGGCACCACGCCGATCAGCTTGATGCGCAAGATGTCCTGGATGTCCTCCAGCGACAGCATCTGGCCACCGGCCACGCGGTTCGGGTTGTAGCGGGTGATGAGCAGGTGTTCCTTGATCGGCTCCTTGCCTTCGATCGCGCGCTTGGTCTTGCTGCTGAGGATGCCGAGGATGCGGTCGGAGTCGCGCACCGAAGAGACTTCGGGGTTGGTCACCACCAGCGCCTCGTCGGCGAAGTGCATGGCCATCAGCGCGCCGGTCTCGATGCCGGCCGGCGAGTCGCAGACGATGTAGTCGAACTCCATGTCGGCCAGGTCCTTCAGCACCTTCTCGACGCCTTGCTGCGTGAGCGCGTCCTTGTCGCGCGTCTGCGAAGCAGCCAGCACGAACAGGTTGTCGCACTGCTTGTCCTTGATGAGGGCCTGGTGCAGGTTGGCCTCGCCCTGGATGACGTTGATCAGGTCGTACACCACGCGGCGTTCGCAACCCATGATCAGGTCGAGGTTGCGCAGGCCGACGTCGAAATCGATCACCGCGGTCTTCTTGCCCGCCAATGCGAGCCCCGACGCAAAGCTCGCGCTCGTGGTCGTCTTGCCGACACCGCCCTTGCCCGAGGTCACCACCACAATTTTGGCCATCTACGTTCCTTCAATTTCAAATGCTGTCGAATGGGGATGCGGTCGCCGCCGCAAGATCCGCATTCATATGGGTTCGATCACGAGTTTCTTGTCGTCGAGGCTGATCTGCGCCGCCTTGCCCGCCACATCAGGCGGAAAGGGCACCTCGGCGGTGCGGTAGATGCCCGCAACGGCCACGAGCTGCGCTTCCAGGCAGGTCGTGAAGATGCGCGCCTCGGTGTTGCCACGGGCCCCTGCAATTGCCTTGCCGCGCAGCGGCGCATAAACGTGCACGTTGCCGTCGGCAATGACTTCGGCGCCATAGCTCACCACGGCGGTCACGATGACGTCGCCACCGCGCGCATAGACCTGCTGGCCGGAGCGCAGCGGCTTGTCGATGATCAGGGTGCCATTGGCCGGCACTGGCACCTCGCGCACGATTTGCGGCGCAGGGCTGGGTGCTTCGGCAGGGGGCGAGGAGCGGGCCGGGGGCGCCACCGGCATGGCCGCGATCGACAGGCCCGCGGCCCGTGCGGCCGCGTTCTGCCCGTCGCTGCCGCCACGCACGGCGATGGGCTGCGTCTGGTGGCGCGCCAGCAAAGTGCGCAATGCGGCGAAATCGAGCGTCGGCGCGGCCTCCTCGTCCTGCAATTGCGAGAGGTCGATGACCACCGGCTCCTGCTCGAAGAAATCGGGAGAGTCGGCCAGCTGTGCGTCGAGTGCCTCGGTGAGGACGGCCAGGTCGGCTGTCTTGAGGATCACCGCAATCAGCGGAAGCGTCGCGCTCTTGAATTCGAAAACCGCTCGGGTACGCGCGGCGGATGCATCTGCCATGAAAAACGTCTCTGCGGAAAGCGTTGAAGTCTAACGGGCGCGGCGAGTCTCCCCGGCGCGGCGCCCACCCGCCACCAACATTCTTTGCATGAGGTTGCACTTGAAGGGAATGAAACACCCCCGAAGCGCCCGCGGCGCCTCCCTTGAGGGGCGCACCCGCCGGCCCGGCAAAGGGTTCCATGGTATTTGTCCAGTACCTGGGCTGAAGCGATGAGCCTCAAAGGGTTTCTCAGAGCGCAAGATGGCAAAGGCAATGCGCAACAGCTTGCGCGCCAGGATCACCAATGCCTCTGTGGCTTGCAGTCCTCGCGCGCGCAGCGCTTGGTATGTCGGCGCAAATGTTTTGGTTTTGGAGGCGGACATGGCCGCCATGTACATCTGGTAGCGCAATGCCGGGGCGCCGCGCTTGGACAGGCGCCGACGACCTCGACTGCGTCCCGAGTCATGGGCACGCGGATCCAGCCCGCCGTAGGCCACCAAGGCATCCGCGCCGGCAAAAGGCATGCGAGAGAGCAAGGCTGTCAGCAGGGCGCTCGCCGCGGCGAGGGCGCGCGGCTCCCGCCCTGGAAAAAGACGAACATGGCGCAAGGGACTTAGGTAACATCGTTCGTCATTTGGCTTACAACCAGACCAACGATGTTCGACGCCAACGGAGTAACGTCTTGCGGCTCACCAAGATCTTGTTCGGATCCCTGCTGTGCGGCGCGAGCGTGCTCGCGTCGTCATTGGCCTGCGCGCAATCCACTGGCGCCACATTGCCGTGGGCGCAATCCACCAGCATCGTCGGCATCGTCGATGGCGCTGCCACGCTGATCCGCCAGACCACACGCTACACGCTCGCCGAGGGCGTGCAGTTGAACGAGCAGGACATCATCGAGACTGCGCCCGGCGCATTTGCCCAGATCGAACTCCCGGGGGGCGTTCTTGTCGGTATCGGCGAGTCGACGCGGCTGATGCTGCGGCCCCGCGTGGGCAAGGGGCTGACGGCACCGCCGCTGTACCTGCTCGAAGGCTGGCTCAAGACCAGCGCCAGCGGGGCCTTCGGCTACGCAAGCCCCGCCTTCGAGGTTGCGACGCAAGCCGCCATCACCGTGATCTACACCAAGGGCATGCAGTACGAGGTGTTTCTCGAAAGCGGCACTGCCAAGCTGACGCTGCGCGATAGCACCCAGGCGAATGCGCAACTGGCCACCGGCGACTTCGCACAACGGCGTGAAGGCGCCACGCCGACGGTCGGGTCGCGCGCCCCGCCCGAATTCCTGAATAAGGTGCCGCGCCAGTTTCGCGACCGATTACCCTCTCGCGGCGAACAGTTCGCCAAGCGCAACGTCGCACCCAAGGCGCTCGGCGATATCAGCTACGCCGATGTGGGTCCGTGGCTGCGCACCGAACCGGCGCTGCGGCTTCCGTTGCTGCCGCTGTGGAAAGCGCGTGCAGTCGCCGATCCGGCCTTCCGCGCGGGGGCCAAGGCGGACCTGGCGCAGCACCCCGAATGGGAGCAGTATGCCGACCCCGAGGGCTATGCGCGCCGCATGGCCGAAGAGGCCGAACGCCGCCGCGCGCGGGAAGCCGCAATTGCTGCGGCACGGGCCAAGGCCGCTGCTGCCGCTGCGGCGGCAGCGGCAGCAGCGGCCAACAACGCCGGGCGGGACAAATCTCAGTGAACCGTTGCACGTCGTACCGCAACTCAGCGGAGTGAAATGAAACACCCCCGAAGCGCCTGCGGCGCCTTCCCTCGAAGGGGCGATACACGGCCCGGCAAAGCCGGTTCCACGGTATCCCCGGGACCGACGGCGCCGGTTTCATGCGCCGCGGGTCACGCGATAGCGTGGTGGAAACTGAAATGCAGGACTGGAGAATCTCATGCGCCTTCTACTCAAGTTCAACCTGATCTTCCTGGTTGTCTTCGTCGCCGGCGTGCTCGGCGCAGGCAAGGTTTCCCATGACCTCCTGCAAAGCAACGCCAAGCAGGAAGTGCTCAACCATGCGCGCCTCACGATGGAAAAGGCGATCGCGGTACGCGCCTACACCAACGACCAGATCCGCCCCTTGCTTGAAACGCAGATGAAGTACACCTTCCTGCCGCAAACCGTACCCGCCTATTCCGCCACGGAAGTGCTGGCGACGCTGTCCAAGACCTTCCCCGACTACACCTACAAGGAAGCCACCCTGAATCCGACCAACCCGCGCGATCGGGCGGTCGACTGGGAAGCCGACATCGTGAATCGCTTTCGCACCCAGGCCGACCAGAAGGAGTTCATCGGCGAGCGCGAGTCAGGTACCGGACGGGCGCTCTACATCGCGCGCCCGTTGCGCATAACAAATGCCGCCTGCCTGGCATGCCACAGCACGGTCGAGGCGGCGCCGCGCACGGTGATCGACAAGTACGGGCCGGCCAACGGCTTCGGCTGGCAGATGAATGAAGTGATCGGCGCGCAGGTCGTGTCGGTCCCCATGACGGTGCCGCTGGCGCGCGCCGAGCAGACTTTCAGGGTCTTCATGACTTCGCTCGTCGCCATCTTCGTGGCCATCGGCATCGTGTTGAACCTGATGCTCTACCTGCTCGTGATCCGACCGGTGTCGGCGCTGGCGAAGGTGGCCAACCGCGTCAGCCTGGGCGAAGCCGATGTGCCGGAATTCGCGACGGGCGGGCGTGACGAAATCGGGACACTGGCGAAGTCGTTCGCGCGCATGCGCAACAGCCTCGACCAGGCCATCAAAATGATAGATACCTGAGGTCCGCCACCCTTATGTCGGTACCCTCCCATGTCGGTCCGTACCCGATCCGCGGCGTGATTGGTCAGGGCGCGATGGGCATGGTGTACCTGGCGCACGATCCGGTCATCGACCGTCCCGTGGCCATCAAGACGATTCACCGCCGCCTGCTCGAGTCGAGCGACGAAACGAGCGTGGCGGCGCGCTTTCGCGTGGAAGCCAAGGCGGCGGGGCGGCTGACGCACCGCAACATCGTGTCGGTCTATCAGTTTGGAGAGGACAGCGACTGCGCCTACATCGTCATGGAGTACGTTGCCGGGCGCAACCTGCGCGAGTATGTACAGCCGCCGCGCAAGCTGGAGGTGCCGCAGGTGCTGTGCGTGATGCAGCAATTGCTCGACGGCCTGCACTACGCCCACGAGCGCGGCATCGTGCACCGGGACATCAAGCCGGCAAATCTCCTGATTACCGATGAGGGGCGTCTGAAGATCACCGATTTCGGTATCGCGCGAACCGAATCGTCGAACCTGACCCGCGCCACTTCGATCATCGGCTCGCCCGGCTACATCGCGCCCGAGCAGTACACCGACCGCGACATCGACCGCCGGGTGGATGTCTTCTCCGCAGGCGTGCTGCTTTACCGGATGCTGAGCGGGACGACGCCATTCGTCGGCACGGACGACGCGATCATGTACAAGATCGTCTACGAGGCGCACAAGCCGCTGAGCGAGCAGGCCAAGGACGCCGCGCTTGCGCCCTTCGATGCGGTGCTGGACAAGGCGCTCGCGAAGAATCCGGCAGAGCGCTATTCGAGCGCCCTGGCGATGCGCACGGCGCTGCTCGCGCTTGCCACGGAGACCTTGCCGGAGGTGCTCCCGGCCCACATCCTGCTGGCGCCTGTGCTCGAAGACCCCGATGTCACGCGGGCTGCCCCGAAGGCGCGGGACGTGCCCGTCCCCGCGCCATCCTCCCCGCCATCCTCTCCATCCTTGCCGCTGGTCACGGGCTCGGCGACGACTCCCCATGCTCCCCCCACGACCCCCCGGACAGCCGCGACGTCGCTGGCCGGCACCAGCCCGCCATCGGTTCCTGCACCGACCGGATGGGACGTCGGCACACTGGCGGAGATCGAACACGAACTGGCCGAGCATGTCGGGGCGGTGGCGCGCGTGCTGGTGCGCCGCGCTGCGCGTGGGTTGACCTCGCCGGCGGAGGTGCGGCATGCCGTTGCCGGTGCGATCGTCGATTTCGAAGCGAGAGAACACTTCCTGGCGAAGGCCGGTGGGACCCGCACCGTCATCACTGCGACCGCGCAAGCGGTCACCGATTTCCAGTCCTCGCAGGTCGCGGGCGAAGTGCCGAACGGGGCGCCGGGCGGGGCGCCGATGCGCCAGGGCGATGTCGACAAGGCGGCTGCCGCGCTGCTGTCCTCCATGGGACCGATCGCACGGATCGTCGCCAAGCGCTGCGCCGCGAAGTCAACCACGCGCGAGCAGTTCGTTGCCCACGTGCTCGAACAACTGACGCCAAACGTCGATGCCCGCCGCGTGCAGGCCGATTTGTGGCGTGCCTTCGGCTGAGATCGAGCCTGCCGTGATCGCGTTGCGTGTCACGCGCCGCCCTGGCGCCACAGTACCCGATGAGACGGCGCTTCCGCTCCCGCCCAAGGGACTCGTGATCGGCCGCGCCGTCGATTGCGGCCTGGTGCTGGCCGACCCGTTGCGCATGGTGTCGCGCCAGCACGCACTGGTGGTCGCGGTGGGTGAAGGCGGACGCGTGCGCTGCGTCAGCAGCAACGCACCCTTGTGGGTCAACGGCACACAGGTTGCCCCAGGGGGCGAACTGCCCCTGTCGGTGGGCGACCGGCTGCGCCTCGGTGGGTTCGAGCTCGCGGTCGAGACCGCTGCCGCCGCGGCCGCGCCGCGCGCGCGTCTGGATCGCTGGTTCGATCTGGACAGCGTGGAGGACCCGCTCGCTGCCGCGTCGCCGCTGCCGCCACTGGCACCGTCGGTTCCCGCGCCGTCGCCGTCGGTTCCCGTGCCGTCACTACCGCCCCTTGCATCGTCACCGTCACCCCACGCACCCTCGGCGTCGCCACTTGCATCGCCGGCCGAGGCGCCGTCGGCCAGCGCGGTCGTGTCCTGGCAGACGAGCCGGCATGTGGTGCGTACCGGCACGCCGGCCATGCTGCGTGCGCTCTCGACGCCACCGCCGCCCGCGCCGCATGTGCAGGGCGTCGCGTCGGCGTCGACATCGTGGCCGCCCACCGCTGCGCCCACGCCGCTTTCGCCTGCGCCGGCCCCCGCGGCATCCCGTTCGCCGGAATTGCAGGAGCTTGCGGCGGCTTTCGCTCGCGGCGCCCGGCTTGGCGCCGGGGTGGCGCCAATGACGCCGGAGTGGATGGAGCATCTCGGCGCGCTGCTGCGGGAAACCGCCGAGGGCACGCTCGCGCTGTTGAAAAGCCGCGCGGTCGCGAAACGCCACATGCGCGCCGAGCGCACGGTGATTGCGCCACGCGAGAACAACCCCCTGAAGTTCTCTCCGGACGCGACCGAAGCGTTGACCCGCATGCTGCAACGTGACCCGAGCCCCGGCTTCCTCGACCCGGTGGCGGCGTTGCGGGACGCGCATCACGACTTGCTGGTGCACCAGGTGGCGATGGTGGCCGGCATGCGCGCCGCGGTGTTCGAGCTTTTCTCCAGGCTGAGTCCCGAGGCTGCCGAAGGCATGGAAGGGCCCGCGCATGGCATGTCGCGACGCCTGCCCTCGTTGCGCGCCGCGGCGCTCTGGCAGCGGCATTGCATGCAGCACGCGCAGTTGCTCGAGCACCTGGACGACGACTTCGAGGCCATCTTCGGACGCGAATTCCTCCGCGCCTACGAAGCCCAGTCGCGCGACGACGATGACACCAATCCCTCGCCGCTGGAGTCGCCGCCATGGCCGGGCGCGCATTGAGCGTTTCGCTCGCTGCGCTGTCGGAAACGGGGCGGCGCGAGTGCAATGAAGATGCCTTCGGCTATTGGGAAGGCGCCGATTCCCTTGTCGCCGCCTTGTGCGACGGCGCCGGCGGGCATGGTGGCGGGCAGACGGCGTCGCGCGCCGCCGTGACGCATGTGCTGGAAGCCTTTGCGCTGCGGCCCGAGGTCAGCCTGAATGCCCTGCAATGGCTGGTCAAGGGGGCCAACGAAGCCGTCGTCGCGCAACAGGTTGCCGGCACGCCGACGTCCGACATGCGCACCACCATCGTGGTGCTGCTGCTCGACCTCCACAGCGGCACGGCGCTCTGGGCCCATGCCGGCGACTCGCGCCTGTACCGGTGGCACGAGGCCCGGCTGCTGGGGCGCACGCGCGACCAGAGCCTCGAACAGAGCTTGCGGGATGCCGGGCTGAGTACGACCGCCGTATCGTCGGGGCAGCTGACCTCGGCGCTCGGCTCGCCCGGAGGCTTCGATTTCGAGGTCGTGCAAACGCCACAGGTGCTCGCTGGCGGCGATGCGCTGCTGCTGTGCAGCGACGGCCTCTGGTCGGCCTTCGACGATGCGGCGATGGCGCGCAGCGTGATCGGCTGCAACGGCGTCGAAGCCTGGCTCGATCGCCTCGAGGCGGGTGTGCAGCAAGCCGATCGCAGCAACCAGGACAACTATTCAGCGCTCGCGATCTGGTGCGAGGAGGGTTGAACGTCGAGCAGTTCGAGCAGCAACTCGGGTTCCGGCGGCCAGGCCGCGGGCCGTGCAACGGCACCGCGCGCAGCGGCGAGCGGCCACCAGAGGCTGGCCGGCGCCGGCGGCCAGCCAGGAAGTTGTTCGAAAACCTGATTCGCACGCGGCGGCAAGGCGGCAATCGCGGCCTCGAGCGCATCGGGCCCCTCCGCGACCGCGTCGAGCAAGAGCGCGAGCCGTGCAGCGATTTCAGCCGGCGAGGCCGGCGCATCAAGGCGTTCCACCAACGTCAGTGGAAAAGCCCGGCCGACACGATCGTGCGACGCCACGATGACGCCGCACCAGATCTCGCCGGGCGCAGGCAGCGCGAGATAGCGCCACGGCGCGAAGGCGCCCAGGCGTTCGCGCAGTGCGGTGCTGTCCAGCCTCGCGGCGGCGAGGGCGAGGCCACGCTGCAGCCAGCCGTCCCAGTCGCTGCGCCAGCGTGGCGGCAGGCCGCGGCCGGCGAAGTCTCCACGCGCGGGCAATTTGCCGTACCAGCAGACGCGACGCGGCGGGGTCTTCACCATGATGCCGGCGGGCAACGAAATCGTGCCAGCTCCTGGAGCGTCCAGATGTCGGCGTCGGGCGCGCCGGCTGCTGCGCTCGCCTCGACGTCGAGGGTGCGCGTGTCGACGACAAAGGTCAGCCGGGCCGGCGCGCCGCGCTCGCCCTTCCAGTCGTTGCGCAACAGAACCCGAAGCCAGGCGAACGGACCTTCATGGACTTCGGCGCCGACGCCGGCGGGCCCGGGCGGCAAGATGCGCAACAGCACTTTCTGCGTCGTGGCCGGTCCCGGCCAGACCAGCTCCTTGGCGCGTGCCGGGCCGTTTTCGAAGCGCAGCAACTGGCCATCGACGTCGATGCTGAACTGCAGCAGCGCGCCATCCATGCGCTGCGGCGTGAGGCGCAGCCTGAGTTCGGGCAACGGCGCACCCTGGGGAAAGAACAGGGTGCTGATCGCCGCCGCCCGCTCGAAGGCGGCCGGCACACCGGCATCGACGCTCGCGCCGCGCGCCTTCCACGGCCGGCTAGACGTGTCGACGCGTTCGCCCAACTGATTGCGCCGGAAGTCGTCGAACAGGCCACCCGGCCCGAACAGGCGCGCGAAATCGGACGGCGCCATGTCGCGCGAAGCGGTCGAGCCGAACGGAAAGCGCTCGCGTGTCAGTGCGCCGCAGGCCTGGGCCAGCTCGGCCAGCGCCGCGTCGAATCCCGGCCTGGCGCCGCCGCGCGAGCGGATCAACGTGCCGAGGTCGACGTAGAGCTTGCGCAGTTCGGCCGGCGCGCGGGCGGCTTCTGCGCGCAGTGTCGCGTCGAGTTCGGCAGCCGCGCTCTCGTCGCGCTTGCCGGTGACGGCCAGGGCGTGAAGGCGGTCGAGCGCCTGCGGTCCGGCGCCGGCGGCATAGTCGCCGAGGGTGCCGAATCGTGCCCGCAAGGCGCCATTGAAGCCGGTCTCGGCGGCGCTGCCGCCCTGGAGCGGTGCGCTGAACTCGTCCGCCAGGCGCGTGAAGAGGCGGCGCAGTGGCGAATCAGGCGCCGTGAGTTCCGTTGCCCTGCGCGAGGCACTCTCCGCATCGGCGACGGGCGCCAACGCGAGCGCATCGAGTTGGCGCGACCAGGCCGCAATCACGCGCTGCGCCTGGCGCTTGCCGACCTGCGCGGCGATGTCGTCGCGCCAGCCGCGGTCCTTCTGCAGTCGCCGCATATCGCTGCTGGCGTCGCCGAGCACCCAGTCGGCCTCGTTCGCAAGCGCGTCGAAGGTCGGCTCGACCGCCGGCAAGATGTTGCGACGCCAGTCGGCGGCAGTGGAATGCGCCGGCATCGGGCCAGCGCTCGACGTCGTGAACACGAGGGCGCCCGTCGCGCCCAGGCGCGTCGGCAAGTCCTGCGGCGGGTCGGGATCGGGAACGCGTTGCAGCAGCAGGTCGTGCACGCGTTGCGCCGGCGGCAGCGCCGCGAGGGCACTGCGCGCCGCGCGCACTCCGGCCTCGTCGGGGCGCATCGCCTCGGGCAGGCCGCTGCGCTCGATCAGGGTCTCGACGTGGCGCGTCCATTCGGCGCGTTCGCCGGCGCCGCTCGCTGGCACCAGCGCCTGCTCGACCCAGCCCCGCAACTCCGGGCGGACCAGGCGCGCCGGATTGGAGAGCATCAATGCGGCGCGCAGCGCCTCGTAGCGAGTCGCGCTGTCCTCGGCCCCGCGCAGGTCGCGGCGCAACCGTTCGATGAGCAGCGGCGCCAGGCTTCGATCGAGCATCTCGCGATACGCCTGCTCTGCCGAACGCGCCAGGCGCGGCCCCTGGAACAGGCCGAAGCCGAAGCCGGCGGGCGGCTCATCCGGATCGACCCCGTCGTTCGCGGCCAGGCGCTCGAGCAGCGCGTAGAGCGGCAACACCTGTTCGAGACTTGCCGATTCCAGCGGACCGATGCGCTCGGTCAATTGCTCGAGGCGCGTGCGCACGGTGTCGACATAGTCGAGGTTGCGCCGATAGCTCTGCCACCACAGCGCGGAGACGGCGAGCAGCGCGACCGCCGCAATGCCTGCGCCGACCATGACGACGCGCCGACGCAAGCGCAGCCGCTGCAATCGCAGGCCCGCCAGCGGCGCTTCCGCGATCACCAGGCCCTTCAGCAGTGCGCTCAGGAAGTACGACTTGCCGCGGGCATCGGGCCGCGCCAGCGCCTTCAGCGCCAAGCCATGGCTGCGGGCGAGTTCGCCGATCACCCGGTCGATCGGATTGCCCTCCTGCGTACCGCTCGTCAGCGCAATGGAGCGCAAGCGCTGCGCCGGTTCGACGGCAATGCCGGCGAACGCCTCGCGCACGAACCCTTCGAGCGGCGCGAGCAGGGCTTCGAACTGTGCCGCGAATGCGTAGATCTGCAGGCGGCGAGGCAGCATGCGTTCTCGCTGGAGCGACTCGGGACCGCGCTGTGCCAGGCGCTGCGCCAGGTCGTCCAGGCGCGCCCTGAGATCGGCCGGCACGCCGGCGACATCGGCGTCGAACACCAGGCCCCAGAACTGCTCGCGTTGCGCGGCGTCGAGATCGCCGAAGGTTTCGACGAAACCGGCGAGCAGGTCAGCCTTGGTCACCAGCAGGTAGATGGGGAAGGCGAGATCGAGCACGCGGCGCAGTTCGTCCAGGCGTGCCGCGACCGCTGCCGACTGGCGCGCGAGTTCCGCGCCGCCATGCAGCAGGTCGGGCACGCTGACGCTGACGATCACGCCGTTGATCGGCTGCACCGGCCGGTGCCGGCGCAGCAGCGCGAGGAATTGCTGCCATTCCCGGGCGTCGGCCGCAGCGTCGCTGTCCTGCGTCAGATAGCGTCCTGCCGTGTCGATGAATACGGCGTCCTGGCTGAACCACCAATCGCACTGGCGTGTGCCGCCGATGCCCGCGAGCGGGTCGCGCCCGAGCTTCTCGGCAAGCGGAAAGCGCAGGCCCGAATGCCATATCGCGGTGGTCTTGCCGCCGCCGGGCGCGCCGATGATGAGGTACCAGGGCAGTTGCTGCACCTGTCGCCGGCTCTGCCACCAGTGGCGGGCACCCTTGGCCTCGACGCCCTGTCGCAGCATGGCCAGCGCCTCCCGGAAGCGCTGGCTCAGTTCCTGGCCCGCATCGCCTTGTTCGAGGCCCTTCAGCAGACGCTCGTTGCGTCGCCGGCTCAGCCAGACATGCAGCCCCTGCAGGCCAGCCAGCAACAGCGCGGCCAGCGCCAGCAAGGCGAGGCGGGCGCGGATGTCGTCGAAGGGATGCCAAGTGCCGAAGGTGAGCAGCGGTGCCGCGAACCACAGCAAGACGCCTGTCGCGCCGAAGTTCACGGCGCCTTGCACGAAGCGGTTCGACGCCTTCATTCCGGGAACAGGACGATCTCGACGCGCCGGAGTGGCGCGCTGCCCGAGGCATCGACACGGGCCTCGACAGCGAGGCGCGCATCGCCGAGCTGGGGTCGCAAGACGTCGGCGGCGCCCCGCGCCCATTCCATCGCCTGATGCCAGGCCGATGGCGTACGCGCCGTCGGGGGATCGCTGCCATCGGTGTAGCCGACTACGAGCACCTTTCCCGGCAGCTTCTTCAGCGCTGCGCCGAGGCGCGTCAAGGGGCCGGCGGCGTTGCCGAGTGCATCGGCACCGACCACGACCACGCTGCGCAGCGCCTCGTCGCGCACGGACAGGCGACCCGCTTCGATGTCGTCGCGCAGGTTCGAGGCCAGCCGCGGCGGCGCCGGCGCCGCCGTGCTTGCGACGGCCTGCGCGGAAACGCTTGGTGCGGGCACGAGTTGCTGCAACGACGCCAGCACGCCGTCCACACGCGCCGCCAGCTGAAGCTGGCTGGCGCTGTAGATGGCCAGGGCCAGCACGCCGAGCAGCAGGACCGCCGGCAACGCAATGCGCGGCGCCCGCGGTGGACTGGCGGCCGCCGCGGCACAGTGCCATGAAGGCACCAGCGTCGGCACCGGCGCCACCTGTTGCAGCGCCAGTTGCACGCGTGCGCGCAGGGTTTCGTGGTCGCGGTTGCCGGGGGCCATGCCCGCGCGCAACCCGAGGCTCAGGCAGGCGTGGAAGAGTTCGAGCAGCGCGCGGTGTTCGCGCGGCTTTTCGGCGAGCCGCGACAGCAGGCGCAACAGCTTGTCGCCGCCGTTGGCTTCGCCGTGAAAACGCTGCAGCAATCCGGCGCCGCCAGCGCCCCACGGCGCCGCGGCGAACTGCTCGTCGCCCCAGGCACAGAGCACGTAGCTCGCGGCCGCCACGCTGCCCTCGGCGACGCCCGCGACGCGCGCCTCGGCTTCGAATTCGGCCACCGCCGCGGACAGCGAGCGACGCAGCTCGGCCACGTCGACGGGCGTCGCATCGCGCAAGCGTGAAATCAATGCGACGAGGGGGAGGGCCTCGGCGCGCAGCGCGCGCACGGCGGGCGGCTCGTCGACGCTTTCCGATCCGCCGACAGCCGGCGACGCGAGCGCGGCGCCGGGTCCGCTCACTTGGCCCACCCCAGTTGCAATTGGCGCGCCTGCGCGTCGACGCGCGCACGCGGCGCCAGCGTTCCGGCCGGCAGCGGCAGGATGGCGCGCCACTGGGAGCGCTCGAGTTCCCTGAACGCGCCGAACACCGCGACGGCACGCGCGTCGCCGCCGATCTCCAGGGCCAGCTCGCGCGCTTCTCCGGGGCGCAGGAACAGGTTCTCGCGCACCAGAACGTTCGACCCGAGGGTCGCCTCGTCATCGTCGTAGAGGCTGTCGAAGGTCGCCTTCTCGAATCCGCTGGCATCGCGCAGCACATAGATGCGCAGCGCCAACGATGCCGAGGCATTGCGCGCATCGGTATTCAGGCTGCGCTGCGCCTGCACCAGCAACTGCAGGTTTCGCTTGGGCCCGGCCAATGCCGGCGCCGGACCGGGGTTGAACATGAAATTCACCACCATCGACGTATTGACCCAGGGGATCTGGCGCTCCTCGGTGTCGCGCAGCACCTTGATGCGTACCGCCTTCATCATGTCCTCGACATCCACGCCAGGGGTGCGCAGCTCGGCCGCGAGGTGGCGCGTGTAGACGCTGTTGCCGCCGACCGGGCCGTCCTCGGCGACGCGGCCGGGCGCTGCGGAGAAAGCAATGAGGGCCCCCGGCGCCGCCATCTCGGCCAGGCCGTTGGCGTTGCGCGAACCTCGGCCGCGCGTCGCGAAGGGGTCGTTGCGGCAGGCGTCGATGATGAAGATGCGGGCGCGTGGACGCACCCGCTCGACATGCGAGAGCAGCGCTTCCTGCATGTCGATGGCCTCGTCGCGCACTTCGGCCTCATCGCGCAGCGCGATGTCGACCGGCAGCAGGAAGTTGCGTCCGCCGATCTGCACGCCGTGGCCGGCGTAGTAGAAGACCGAGGCGACCTGGTCGTCGTCCATGCGGCGCGCGAATTCCCGCAGCACGCGCTTGAAGTCACGGGCGTTGAGGTTGAGGTATTCGCCCACCTCGAAGTCGAGGGTGCGCAATGTCTGAGCGACCAGTCGAGCGTCATGCTCGGGATTGTTCAGGGGCATTTCAGGGTAGCGCCCGTTGCCGATCACGAGTGCGACGCGGCGTTGTCCGGGGGCGTCGACCTTGACCTTGGGTTGCGCCTGGCAGACCGCGTTCCACGACATTGGCAAGAGGCTGAGGCCAAGGCAGGCGAGCAGGCGACGGCGACTCATGGTGCGGCGGGAAGAGTGTGTGCTGCGGACCGGCGCGGAGAGAGAGAGATCCAGTGACCAGACAGTGTGGCGGACTCCACTGGCGCTCGCATCCCATTCTCGGTGGAGCGCTGCGGCGGCACAAGGGGAGTGCGAGGCCGCCGCGACCCCGCCCTGGCACCGCTGCGGAGTCTGCCGGGCGCGGTTCAGGAGCCGCGGAACTGCACGCGACGGTTGATGGCGGCGTGCGGGTCGGAGTCTTCGATCGGCCGGTCCTTGCCGTATCCGACAGTCTTCAGCCGTGCGGCGTCGATGCCGTGGCGCTGCACCAGGTAGTCGCGCACGGCGCGTGCACGGACACGCGACAATTCCAGGTTGTAGGCCGCGCTGCCCGAGGCGTCGGTGTGGCCTTCGATCGTGACAATGCTTTCCGGCGACAGCAGCTTGATGCCTGCCGCGAGTGCGTCGAGCTGGGTCCGTGCGGCCGGAAGTATCTCGGCGGAGTCGAAGCCGAACTGCACCGGGAGGGACAGCGCCGAGGGGGCCTCGGAACTCGGGTCATCACGCACGACGCGTGGGGCGGGGGCGGCGTGCACAGGGGCGGATGGTCGCGCCGACGTGCTCGCCTTGGAGGCCGCCGCCACCACGATGGGCTTCGCCGGCGCCGGGGCGGGGGCCGAAGCCTTGGGCGCATCGTCGAGCAGGCGGATCGAACGGGTGTTGCCGAGCACATCCGCCACGTCCTGCGGGAGCACGAGCTGGCCTTCGCGATAGACGACCACCTTCTCGGCCTTCGCCGGAATGGCGATCAGGGCGGCGGCGGCGGCGAGGGCGAGGGCGAGGGTGCTGAGGTAGCGGATCATTTCGGAGCTCCTTGGGCGGTGGATTCGTCGATGCCCATGGGTTGCGCGCGCCGCCTCGCCGGTTCAATCTTTCTCGATCGATCCGATGCCGTGAATGGAACGCGTGACGGCCGGGTTGCCGTGGTAGCGCACGTTGCCGATACCGTCGATGCGTACCGCCAGCGTGCTGCTGGCGGCGAGTTGCACTTCGCCGCTGCCATCGATGGCGACTTCGGCGCGCTCGCTGGCGAGCCTGGGTGCGAAATAGGTGCCGGTGCCGGTGATGGCCAGTTGCTGCGCCGTCACCTTGCCACCGCCGACAGCGATTTCCCCGGCGCCGGTGATCCGCACCTTGAGGCTGGCCGCGTTGTCCAGGCGATCGACGCGGATCGAGCCGCCGCCCGCCAGCACCAGCGCAAGCGCGTCGCTGCGCAGCGGTCCGATGCTGATTTCACCGGCGGTGCGCGACTCGAAGGCGCGCAGCGTCCGGACGCCGATCTTCATCCGGATCGGCTGCTTGGTCTCGGTCCGGCCGGGCGAAAGGCCGATCAGCAGGCGCCGGTCGCGGACCTCTGTCGTGATTTTTCGCAACACCGCGGGCTCGGCATCCAGGGTCAGCGACTCGCGTGGACCCTGTTCGATGCTGACTTCTCCGGCGACGGCGAACACGACCTCGTCGAAGTCGGCGACGCTGCGGGTTTCGGTGGCCGCCTGCGCCGGCCCGGAAAGGCTCGCGGCAAGAACCGCGGCACAGCCAGCAACCAGGGCCCGGAGCGGCCGCGGTGTCGGGATCGCGTGGGTAAACCAGCGCATGGTGCGGCTCCTGGTTGCGGCGGGCGCGGGCCTCAGCGCGGCAGCGCGAGGCTGGGCGCCGGCGCCGAGGGGCGCGCGAGGCAGGTGGTCCCGCCAAGATCGGCGGTGACCAACAAGGCCCCACCATGGCGGTCGAACGCCACCAGCTTCGCACCCTGCCGTACATCGGAGCCCAGGGTGACCGGCCCCTCCTCGAACAGCAGGCGCCCGTACTGCCAGCAGCGGAGCTGATAGGTGCCGGATGCCTTGCGGGTCGGTGCCTGCGGGGCAGGCGGCGGCGGGAGCGGCGCGGGCGGAACCTGGGTCACGACGAGGTCGTCGCCTCGGGTGGCTGCGATACCTGCGCTCGCGCCGGGATGCCATTGCAGCATCACGCCGGCCGCGGCGACCACGGCAACCCCGGTCATCGCGGCCAGCAGGCCGCCGTGCTGTTTCCGACCATCGATGAAGTCACTTGGCTTGTACACGGAAGTTCTCCTTGGCGAGCGTGCCGCCGCTGGCTTTGTCGAAGGCGGCGCTGACCATTTCGAGCGTGGCGCCGGGCAAGGGTTCGAAGTCGGTGCCGACCATCGCTTGTGGCAGTGAGGCCATCACGTCGCGTGTCGTGGCGAAGCAGACGATGGTCTCGGGCACGCCCTTCGTATTCATCGAGAGCTGGAAGCGCATCGCGCCGGGCAGCGTGAGCGGCTTGGCCGCGGCGATGCGTGAGTCGCGGGCGAACCGGTTGGGGAAGAAGCGTATGACCTTGGCGTCCTCATCCTGCAGGTAGCAGTAGACATGCGCGTCCTGCGACGGTTGCAGGGAGAGGTTGATCGCCTCCCCGCGGGCAAACCGGGTTTGCTGCTTCGGTGCCGACACCGACAGCTTCAGCGGCGCAGCCGGTGCAGCGGGGGCGGGTGCCCCAGGCGATCCTGGCGCTCCCGGCGCTCCGGCAACCGCTGCAGGCGCCACGTAGTGGGCCGGTTGTGCGGGTCGCTGGATCTTCGTGTGGTCGGCGGCCAGGAAGGCGTAGAAGAAATCCTCGTTGAGCAAGGCTTCGCGGCTGAGGCCGAGCGCAGCGCGATAGTTGGAGATCGCCTCGTCGATGGCGGGATTGAACTCCCCGTCGATCGGGCCGTCGTAGAAGCCGCGGCGACGCAGCTGGTTCTGGAAGTAGGCGATCAGCTCGATGCGCGTCGAGGCCATCGCGTGGTACCAGTCGAACATCTCGAGCTTGGTTTCTTCGTTCGCCTTGGGGTCTGAAACGCCCAGGCAGGTCCAGTAGGGTGTCTTGGTCAGCTTGCCGATGAGCTCGACCGCCGCCAGTTCGACCAGCCCGCGCAATGCCTGCGACTGGCCTTCGGAGCGCGCCAGGTTCATGCTGTAGTTGATGCCGAACTTGTGATACGCGGCATCGCCGTCGAAGCCGCTGCCCTGCTTCAGGATCACCACCGAATTGCGCGAGGTGACACCCGGCAGCACGCCCATGTCGCTGGTCGTCATGACGCTCAGGTCGAGCGCCAGCATGCTGGAGGCTGCGTCCTTTGCAATGCCGAGGTTGAGGTAGGGAAAAATTCCGAAGCCCATGTCCTTCTGGTTCTTGATCAGGTTCTCGTCGAACTGCGACACGGAGCCCTTGATGTCGTACAGCGGGATCGCCTGGTAGGCCGCCGTGGTCTGCGCCGACGCGAGGAACGTCACCACGTTGAGGGTGTCCTTGCCGAACGCGACCAGCCGTACCGCGCGGCTGCGGCGCGACATGTCGGACACCGACGAGATCAGCATGTCGCGCGTTCCGGCGTTCAGCTTCTTGGTTTCGTCGGTGATTTCCTCGGTCAGCATGGTCACGTCACGAACGCCGTAGTCCAGCAGCAGCGTGTCCATGCAACGCAGCGCATGCGAGAAGCCAGTGATCGAGCGCTGGGGCCGATCCTCGGGGCCCTTGCGAATCTCGGCGGTCTGCTCGACCGTGGGCTTCTTGACCTCGAGCGTCTGGCAGCCTGCGAGTGTCGCGACAGCGGCAAGGGCGAGGACGCGCACGAAAAGGGGCGGGTTCATGACAGCTCCGTTTATCAGAGGGTTGGGGATCAGTTGCAACCACCGCGGCCGACGATATTGATCGCATTTGGCGCGAATACAAATACCTCGCGCGGCTGGGCTCCGATGCGCCCGCCCGTGTCGACGTTGCCGATGTTCTGGCTGCCGCAGCTGCTGTTCTGGTTCTGGCCAAAGCCCTGGTCCTGGCTCAGGCCCAGCTTCTTCTCCTGCTCCTCGGTCCTGCGCTCCTGCGCGGACGCGCGGATCTTTTCCTTGGCGATCTTCGCGCGGAAGTGCGAGTCGACACCCAGCAGTTCCTGCCCTGCGAATGCACTGGCGCAGGCGCCCAGCGTGACTGCGACGAGGACGATGCGGGTGCTGCGTGCGAAGTTGGCGTTCATGTCGGATCTCCTGGGGAAAGGGCCGCCGGCGTGGGTGGCGCCGGCGGGGAAGGGACGAAAGCGGGGAAGCTGGCTTACTTGGCGACGCCGATGCTTTGTTCCGCGGTGGACAGGAAGCCGGAGGCGGTGTTGACCGAGTTGGTGGCGATGACGGTCGAGTTGGTCAGCTTGCCGTTGCCTTGCGCGCCGCCGATCTGCTGGTTGGCCGTGGACAGGAAGCCGGAGGCGCGGTTGGTGGCGCCGTTGGCGATCACCGTCGAGTTCTCGATCTTGCCGTTGCCCTTGGCGAAGCCCACTTCCTGGTTGGCCGTGCTGAGGAAGCCCGACGCCGTGTTGTTCAGGTTCGTGCCGATGATCGTGCTGTTGGTGATCGTGCCGTTCTGGGTGGCGCGACCGATGCTCTGGTTGGCCGTCGACAGGAAGCCGGAGGCGGAGTTGGTGGCACCGTTGGCGATGACCGTGCTGTTGGTGATCTTGCCGTTTTGCTCGGCCACGCCGATGTTCTGGCGCGCGGTGGACAGGAAGCCCGACGAGGTGTTGCTGGCGCCGGTGGACAGCACCGTGGAGCCAGCGATTTCACCGGCCATCGCGCCACTGAAGGCGAAACCGAGGGCCACGAGGATGGAAGCTTTGCGAACGATTTGCATGATGATCTCCAGGGAGTGATGAAGAGGGGGTTGAAGGTGGGGCTTGCGGAACTGCTTGCCTTCCCGCTCATGGGTTGCGCCTGCTGCGGAATCGGTTCAAAGGCATTGCAGCTGCTGCGCAGGAATCCGTGCCCCGTTGCGACCACCATCAAGGAAAAAAGCCCGCCGGCGCGGATGCGCGGGCGGGCAGGTGGTCGAGGGGGCCGGAGCGACCGGCGCAGGCTTACTTGGCGACGCCGACGGTTTGGTCCGCGCTGGACAGGAAGCCGCTCGCCGAGTTGCCCGTGCCGGTGGCGATGACGGTCGAGTTGGTCAGCTTGCCGTTGCCTTGCGCGCCACCGATCTGCTGGTTGGCCGAGGACAGGAAGCCGGAGGCGCGGTTCGTGGCGCCGTTGGCGATCACCGTCGAGTTCTGCACGGTGCCGTTGCCCTTGGCGAAGCCCACTTCCTGGTTGGCGCTGCTGAGGAAGCCCGACGCCGAGTTGTTCAGGTTCGTGCCGATGACCGTGCTGTTGGTGATCTTGCCGTTTTGCGTGGCGCGACCGACGCTCTGGTTGGCCGACGACAGGAAGCCGGAGGCGCTGTTGTTTGCGCCGTTGGAGATCACCGTGCTGTTGGTGATCTTGCCGTTTTGCTCGGCCACGCCGACGTTCTGTTTCGCGCTGGACAGGAAGCCCGACGCGCCGTTCGTCGAGTTGGTCGACAGCACGGTCGAGCCAGAGATTTCGCCCGCCATTGCGCCGCTGAAGGCGAAACCGAGGGCCACGAGGATGGAAGCTTTGCGAACGATTTGCATGATGAACTCCAGAGGATGGTGACAGGGATTGCGGTGGGGCTTGCGGAACTGCTTGCCTTCCCGCTCATGGGTTGCGGCCCGTCCGGAATCGGTTCAAACAAATTTCGGGCGGATGACTTGCCGGCGTAGGATCGCCCGCGATGCCCGACAGCGTTCCGCCTGACCCGCCTCCGCACCCATCCCGCCTGACGGGTTTGCGCGGCGCCTGGAGCGCGCTGCGCAATTTCGGACTGGTGAGCCTCGGCGCGCCGGGTGCCGGCGAATACGACAGCTTCACCGCCAGCGATGGCCAGGTCGTTCCCGTGTACGTGCTCGGCGACGGGTCGCCGCTGGTGCTGGTGCACGGGGTCGGGTGCTCGCATCGCGACTGGATGCCGGTGGCGCGACGGCTGGCGCGGCGCCACTGCGTGCTCGCCTGGGACGCACGCGGCCATGGCAGTTGCCGCCCGGTGCACGGCAGCATCACGCTGGCGCGACTGGCAACCGACCTGGCCGAGATGCTGGACCACTTCGGGCTGCAGCGCTCGGTACTGGTCGGCCACTCCATGGGCGCGCTGACACTGATGCAGTATTTGCATCTTTATGGCACGCAGCGCGTCGCGGCGGTCACGCTGGTCGACCAGTCCCCGCGCATCGTGACGGACGACAGCTGGCGTCTCGGGTTGTTTGGCGGCTGCAGCGCGGCGATGCTGTCGGGGCTGATCGCGGGCGCGCGCCGGGATCTGGCCGAGACGCTGTTGAACGAGGTCGGCGCACTCGGCGGCAGCTGGTTAAGGCGCCAGCTGAGTGCGGAGGCACCGCTCGGGCGGTTGCTGCGCCGGCGTTTGGGACGCATCGATGTCCAGCCGCTGCTCGACCTCGCCGAATCGATGGCGCTGGCGGACTTCCGCGCTTCGCTGGCGCGCCTCGACGCCCCGTTGCTCGTCGTGCTCGGGGCGCGCAGCCCGCACTATGCGGGCCTGCCGCTCGATGCCTGGTATCGCGACACGGTGAAGCACGCGCAGGTCTCGATCTACCCGCATGCCGGCCATTCGCCGCATGTCAGCGAGCCGCTGCGCTTTTCGCGCGACCTCGAGCGCTTCCTGGACGACCACGCATGACCTACCCGCAGCGCCCCTTGTCGTCCGGCTTGAAGCAGAAGTCGGCGGTCAGGCTCGACGATTCCCAGGGCACCTGCGCGCGGCCGGTGTCTTCGGCCACGCCGATGCGCACCCGCTTGAAAAGCTGCTCGATCTGCAGCCCCGGTGTCGGCAGGTTGGCCAGCAGGTGGCGCGCGTAGACGCTGTGCTCGCTGTTCGCGCCGTCGAGCGCCACGCCGTTCGGTGCGGTGGAGAAAGCCACCAGCGTGCCCACGGGCGCGTCCAGCGTCGCCAGGCCGCCCGGCGTCGCGCCGCGGAATTTCAGGCGCCGTCCATCAGGACCGACGATGACACCGCCGGCGAACGGGTTCACGCGGCAGGCGTCGAGCACCACGATGTTGGTGCCGGTGCGAATGGCGCTGAGCCGGTCGACGAACTCGCCGACGTCCGCGCTTTGCCGCTGGATGTCCTCTTCCGACTTCGGGTCGGCGTCGATGGGCACCAGGTAGTTGCGACCCTTCACCTGAACGCCGTGGCCCGCATAGAACAGCATGCGAACCGACGCCTTCGACGCGCGCATCGAAAACTCGCGCAGCGACTCGATCAATTCCGTCAACCGCGTGTTCTGGCGCAGGGTCACGTCATAGCCAAGGTTGCGCAGCGACGCGGCGACGGCGGTGGCGTCGCCGGGCGGATTCTTCAGTGGTGCAGCGCGATACGCGCCGTTGCCGATCACCAGGGCGATGCGCGACGCGGCGTCGCTGGCATTGGCATTGGCGGGGGCGCCCATGGCGGGTCCGAAAGGCAGCGCTGCAGCGCCCAATGCGCAGCGCAGCAGCATACGGCGGGTCAACAGCGTGGTCATGGTGGCTACTCCCGCGGCGGGACGCCGGGTGCCAGCGAGGCGGCCTGGACGATCGGCGCGGCCTGCACGCGGGCGAGCGCGGTGGCTTCGCTGCCGGCCGGCACCCGCAGGTAGTAGTCGCCGAGCTGGCCGGGGCCGCCCGCCAACTCGCCCTGAACCTGGACCACCAGCATCCGGATGTCGGTCTCCTTCGCGTCCGGCGCGAAGCTGATCTTCAGCATCGGGCCCTCTTCGACGCGAACCGCGTGCAGTGCGCGGATTTCGGCGTCGTTGTCGCGCACATCGCCGAGCAGGCTCACGATCACGCCGCCTTGCACCGCCACGACCGCCAGCGCGGCCATCGCATAGCTCGGGCGCATGCCGAAGTTGCCGAAGAAGGCGCCGATGCGCTCGACCAGGGTCGGACGGTCGCCCTGGATCAGGCGCATGGCGCGGGCCAGGCCGATCGTTGCCGGCACGGCCGGCGCGTTTTCCTGGACGCGCGCCTGTAGCGAGCGATACCAGTCCAGTTCGCCCTGGGCCTCGGGATTCTGTTTCAGGTAGGCGTCGACCCAGGCGCGGTCTTCGGCGCCCAGCGAGCCGTTGGCATACCAGGGAAGAAGTTCTTCGAATCGTTCTTTCATGATGTGTGCGCTCCCGCGGCAAGGGTCGCACGCTTGGGGTGCGGCTGCGATGAAAAGTTCTCGACCATGGTGATCACCAGAATTCTTTGGCTCCTGCGAGCCCGTAACTGACTCAATCGATGTCCATGGGACCCCGATCAACCTGCACGGGGCATGCCCGTGTCGCCGCTGGGTTGCGCGGGATCCGCGAATGGTTCAAATTATTTTTCTGCGCGCTTGTCAATTCGGCTGCAAGTTCAGGATGCGAGCGCGCCCTTGACGTTTGGACTACTACCTTCGCTGCGCAGCAGCGATTGCAGGCAATTCTTGATCTTCTGGCGGGCGTGGAACAGCCGCGTCTTGACGGTGCCCTCGGGGCAGTTTTGCACCTCTGCCACTTCCGCCAGGCTCATGCCCTCGTAGAACACCAGGTGCAGGCATTCGCGATGCTCGTCCGACAGCTTGCCCATGCAGTGCTGCACGCCTTCGCGCCGTTGCTTGTCCGCGAGTTCCGCGTAGGCGTCAGGGGTGTCCGAGGCAGTCGTCTCGGCGATGTCGTCGAGGTCGCCATGCACCTCGTCGGGCCGGCGTGCACGGTAGACCATCAGGGCCTTCCGGCGCGCGATCCCGATGAGCCACGTGGAAAATTGCGAATCGCCGCGAAAGCGCTGGGGATGGCGCCAGACCTCGTAAAGCGTGTCCACCACGACTTCCTCGGCCCGCGCATGATCGTTCAGCATGTTGAGCACGTAGGCAAACACCTTGCGGCTGAACGCCTTGTACAGCTGGCGAAACGCCGCCTGGTCTTCGCGGCCGATGCGTACGAGCAGCTGTTTGACCTCGTCGTTGTCCATGCGGGCGGGAACTGTGCAGTGACGGTGACGAAATATAGCGTTTCTGTCCGATTCATACCGGGGCGCAATGGCCGGGGCGCCCCATCCACCGCATCGCCCTCCTTGCCTGCGGTAAACCCTAGTCGCGGCGGCGACCGGGCAGTGCTCCACTTTTGAGCGCATGCTCTCAGAATGCGGCTTGCCGCCCATATATCCGACGGGGAGTATCTTTTGAAGCTCAATGACGTCCTGCCCTTCAAGGGCATCTTCACGAACACGCCCGACGAGAGCCGGCCCTCCAGGCTGCTGCTGCTGCTCGAAGGGCGGGCGCTCTGGGAGCTGTCGGCATTGCCGCTGGCCATGCCCTGGCTCATGTCACGCGTGCCGCGCGGCGACGGGCATCCGGTGCTGGTGCTTCCGGGACTGCTGGCCGACGACGCCACCACCATTCCGCTGCGCCGCTTTCTCAGGTCGCGCGGCTACGAAACCAGCGGCTGGAGGCAGGGCCGCAACCTCGGCCCGCGCAGGGGCGTGCTCTCGAATTTGCGCCAGACCTTCGACGACTTCCACGCGCGCACCGGCCGCAAGGTCAGCGTCATCGGGTGGAGCCTGGGTGGCGTTTATGCGCGCGAGCTGGCGCGTGAATCGCCTGACAAGGTGCGCCAGGTCATCTCGCTCGGCAGCCCGCTGTATGGCAACCCGGACACCAGCAGCAACGCGTCGGGCCTCTACAAGTTCGTCAGCGGCCGCAATGATGTCGACCGCGGCGAACGCGGCGACGGCCCGCCGCCCGGCGTACCGATGACCGCGATCTTCACGCGCACCGACGGCATCGTCGGCTGGGGCTGCAGCATCGAGAAGAAGGGTCCGCTCACAGACAATATCGAGATCGTCGGCGCCTCGCATTCGGGGCTCGGCGTGCACCCGCTGGCGCTCTATGCCATCGGCAATCGCCTGGCGCAGACCGAAGACGGATGGTCACACTTCAAGCCCACCGGCATCGAGCGCGCCCTGTATCCTGCCGGCAGTCCGGACCGTCGAGACTGACCGGCGGACGCCACATTTCAATGATGACGAGAAGAGGAGACAACCCATGAAGCATTTGAGCGGACTCGACTCAACCTTCCTGCACCTCGAGACGCCCGAGATGCCGATGCATGTCGGTTCGCTCAACGTGCTCGACTTGCCCGAGGGCTACAAGGGCGACTTCTTCGAAGACGCCAAGGCCAACATGCTCGCCCGCATCCATCTGGCCGATGTGTTCACGCGCAAGCTGGCGCTGATGCCGTTCGACCTGTCGAACCCGGTCTGGGTGGAGGAGGACGATCTCGACATCGACCACCATTTCCGCCACGTCACGCTGCCCAGCCCCGGCAGCAACCGGCAATTGCAGCAGGTCGTGGCGCGACTGCACTCGGCGCTGCTCGATCGCAGCCGCCCGCTGTGGGAGTTCTACATCATCGACGGCCTGAAGAGCGGGCAGGTTGCCCTCTACACGAAGGTCCACCATGCGGGCATCGACGGGCAGGCCGGCGTCGAGGTCGGCAAGGCGATCTTCGACACCGCGCCGACCGGCCGCGTGATCAAGCCGCCACGCGTGAAGTCGCGCGGCAACAAGTACCAGCTCGGCATGGCCGAACTCGCGAGCGCGGCGATGCGCAACACGGTGCAGCAATACATCAAGCTGTACAAGATGGCGCCGGCACTGGCCAAGGCCGTCGCGGGGCTGGCCAAGCCGGTGGAAAGCGCGGAAGGCAAGGACGCCAAGTCGGCGCCGAAGAAATTCAACCTGTTCGCGCCGCGCACGGTACTGAACGTTGCCATCACCAACCAGCGCACCTTTGCCGGCCGCACCATTCCGCTCTCCGAGACCAAGGAAATCGGCAAGCACTTCGGCGTGTCGCTCAATGACGTCGTGATGGCGACGGTGTCCGGCGCCTTGCGCAACTTCTTCAAGGAAACCAACGAGCTGCCCGACAAGTCGCTGGTGGCCGGTGTGCCGGTGAGCACGCGCGAAGCCGGCGACGATACCCAGAACAACCAGGCCAGCATGATCCTGGTGAGCCTGGCGACCGACATCGTCGACCCGATCGAACGGCTGCGGGCCATCAATGTCTCGTCGACCGCCTCGAAGGGCGTGATGAACCGCTTCAAGTCGGTGATGATCGACGACTTCCCGATGTTCGCGGCGCCGTGGCTGATGTCGGGCATGGCATCGATGTACGGCCGCTCCGGCCTGGTGAACGTGCTGCCGCCCATGGCCAACGTGGCCATCTCGAACGTGGCGGGCGCGCCGTTCCCGATGTACTTTGCCGGCGCCTACGTCACCTGCTACTACCCGGTGTCGATCGCGAGCCATGGCATGGCGCTCAACATCACCGTGCAGAGCTACAACGGCCGCATGGACTACGGCCTGATCGCCTGCCGCCGCGTACTGCCCGACCTCACGGACCTGGGCGACTACATGCTGGCCGAGCACCGCCTGTTGCTGGAACTCACGAAGACGCTGCCGGGCGATGCCACGTCGGCCGGCGCTGCCGGCAAGGCCGCGGCCAGGAAGACCGCCGCACCGCCGCCGCCCGCGCCTGAAGCGACGAAGAAAGAGGTCGCCGTGATCGACGCACCGGCGAAGAAGACGCCGGCACGCAAGGCGCCCGCGAAGGAGAAGGCCGCGGCAGTGGCTGCCAGCAAGAAGGCACCGGCCAGCGCGAAGGCAGCGGCAAGCAGCAAGGCACCGGTGAAGAAGAGCGCGCGCAAGACCGCTGCGGCCGAATAAGCCTCATCTCAAGGACAAACGGCGCCCGCTTCAGGGCGCCGTTTTGCTTGCGGGTTTAAAGCTTGCGGCTCAGGGGCCAGCCGCGTGGCCGACGTCTTCGGCAAGGGCATGTTCTTCGCGCGTTTCGGCAATCACCCCGAGGTCGCGCAGCTTGGCAATCGCCGTGTCATCGAACCCCGCTTCGCGCAGCAGCGCGTCATTGTCCTGGCCCATGCATGGCGCGGCGCGGTGCGGCAACGTGACGCCCGGAACGCGGATCGGATTGGCGATCATGCGTGCGGCGCGACCGTCTTCGTAGTCATAGTCGACCACGCCGTCGCGCTCGTGGACGAACGGGTTCTCCAGCGCCTGCGCGACGTCGAACACGGGCGACACCGGCACCTTGCCGGACAGTCGCTCGATCCAGTGGGCCGTCGGCGCCTGCATCAGGGCGTCGTCCAGCAGGCGCGTCACTCGATCACGGTTCGCGAGCCTGACGGCGAAGGTGGCAAGTTGCGGGTCGGTCGCCCATTCGGGGTGCCCGAGTTCGCGCGCCAGGATCGGCCAGAACTTTTCCTTGTTGCACATGATGAAGATCCAGCCGTCCTGCGTGCGGTAGAGCTGGCTCGGCACCAGGCTCGGATGCCCGCTGCGCGCGGTGCGACCCGTGACCACGCCCGCATTGAGGAACCAGGTGCCGGGGTAGTTGAGGTTGTGCAGGGCCACGTCGAACAGCGACGTGTCCATGTCCAGCCCTACGCCCGTCTGCCGCGCGCGCGTCACGCCGGCCAGCAGCGCAAAGGCCGCCACCAGGCCGGTCATGAGATCGACGATCGACAGGCCGTAGCGCGTGGGCGGGCCTTCCGGCTCGCCGGTCAGCGTGAGGTGCCCGGCCTCGGCCTGCATGAGGTAGTCGTAGCCCGGCCAGGCCCTGCGCGAGCCTTCGCGGCCATACGCCGACAAGTGCGTGCAGACGATGGCCGGGTTCACGTCCTTGAGCGCCGCGTAGGTGAGACCGAGCTTCACCGGCAGGTCGCCGCGCAGGTTGTCGAGCACCGCGTCGGCGCCGCCCGCGAGCTTGCGGAAAGCCGCCATGCCTTCGGGATGCTTGAGGTCGAGCGTGATGCTGCGCTTGTTGCGGTTGAAGGTCTGGAAGAAGTGGCTGTCTTCCTCGCCGAAGAAATGCGGGCCGACGTGGCGGCCGACATCGCCGCCGTCCTTGTGGTTCTCGATCTTGATGATCTCGGCGCCCAGGTCGGCCATGTAGGAGGTGCCGAACGGTCCGGCGCCGTATTGCTCGACGGCGAGCACGCGCAGGCCGGAAAGTGGGAGGGAGGAAGATGGCTTGGACATGGAGTGGCCTCTGGGTTCAGTGCATGGCCGCCGCCGAAGCGGTGGCAGGCGCCGGCATCGACGGGTCCGTCGCCAGCAAGGATTCGAGCGTGCGCACCGACGCCAGCCGGTCGAGCGAAAGGACTTGCTCGCAAACCGCTTCCGCATGGCTGCGCGGGAACCAGAGCGTGGCGTTGTCCATGAACTTCTCGCGTACCTCGTCGTTGGTCAGCGGGCGTTCGGCATGGCCGCGGTTGACGGACTCGCGCTGCACCTTCGTGCTGCCGTCCTCCATCTCCACGCGCACCTCGCCGGTGTAGTGGCGAGGGAACGTGGAGGCCGGGTCTTCGACGTAGTGGACGCGTTCCATCAGTGCCCGCACGGTGGCGTCGCCGAAGGCTGCGGGCTCGAGTTCCTTCAACCCTAGCCGCCCGCGCAGCAGCCCGCTGGCCACCGCATAGGGCAGGCTGAACTTCGCCTCGTAGTCGCTCGTGGGGCGCTGCTTGGCGGCGAGGGGCTCGCACACGGACTGCACCACGCCGGCGGGCACGGCCACCTCGACGCTGCGGATCTTTGCGACGTCGAGGCCGTTGCGGTGAAGCGTGATGGCTGCGTCGGCGCTGGCATGGACGAAGTGGCACATCGGAAACGGCTTCACCGCGATGTTGTCCAGCTCCCAGGCGCTGGCGCGGCCATCGGCGCCAATGCCGGCGGTGCCCAGCGCCATGTCGATCTGGGCCTGGCGCGTGGCGTCGAGGTAGCTGCGGAAGAGGCCATAGCGGCCCTCGTAGGGTGCGTCGGGCGCGGGGATGCCCTGCTGCGCGAAAGTGGCAGCAGTCAGCCCCGCATTGGCGGCCGAGCCGGGGTGGATGCGCTTGGTCCAGCTGCCGTCCTCGATGAACTGCAGGCTGCCGCTGGCCAGCGACAGCGCAATGCCTTGCGCGGCAACCAGGGCATCGGCATCCAGGCCGAGCAGCCGGCCGACGGCCAGCGCACTGGCGAAGGCACCGACCACGCCAGTGGGGTGAAAGCCCTGGCCGTGAAAGCCGCTTTTCGCGACGCTGGCAATCCGCGCTCCGGTCTCCAGGCCGGCGATGTAGGCGGCCAGCATGTCGGCGCCGCTCGCGTCGTTGGCCGCCGCGAGGCTGAACAGGGACGGCAGCACGCTCACGCTGAGGTGCAACACGCCGGCCATGTGCGTGTCGTCGTAGTCGAGGCCGTGCGTCAGCACGCCGTTGAGCAGCACGGCGTCTCGCAGCGGCAGCCTGCGCGCGAACCCGATCGCGCCGGCGGTGCAGGCGGCCGGCACATTGGCGCCCGGCATCGCATGCACGGCCTTCTCGAAGCGGACCGCGAAGTCCTCGCGGCGTGCCGCGAGCGCGCAGCCGATGGCGTCGAGCATGAGATGGCGTGCGCGCAGGCTCACCTCGGCGGGCACCTCGCCCAGTCGCAGGCGGTGGGTGAACCCGGCCAGCGTCGTGGCGATCCGGTCGGGGGCGGTGGGGGCAGAAGTGTTAGCTGTCATGTCAGTCCAGTGGTTGTTGGGCACATTGCGGAGAGCGCGGCAACGCCCGTTCGTGGGCACCCGCGGAACCGGCTTTGCCGGGCCGCTGGGTGCGCCCCCTCGAGGGGGAGGCGCCGCAGGCGCATCGGGGGTGTTTGAACCTCCCCGCGGAGCCGGCTTTGCCGGGCCACCGGGTGCGCCCGGCAGGGGGAGGGAGGAGCGCACGCAGTGCGCGGAGCCTGAGGGCGGACAACATCACTCACTCCGCCTTGGCGCCGGAGTCCTTGACCGCCTTGGTCCATTTGACGATCTCCGACTTCACGAAGATGCCCAGCTCTTCCGGCGTCTTCACCAGCGGCTCCACGCCTTGCGCGGCGAAGGTGGCGCGGACGTCATTGCTGTTGAGGGCCTTGTTGATTTCGGCGTTGAGCTTCGCGACGATGGCAGGCGGCGTCTGGGCCGGCGCCATGATCGCGATCCACGGCACGCCGCTGAAGCCGGGGTAGCCCAGCTCGGCGATGGTCGGCAATTCGGGCGCGGCGGCGATGCGCTCCGGGCTGCTGACCGCCAGCGCGCGCAGCTTGCCCTGCTTGACGAAAGGCAGCGTGGCGACCGAGGTTTCGAACATCATCTGCACGCGGCCGCCCATCAGGTCGGTGAGTGCCGGCGGCCCACCCTTGTAGGGCACGTGGTTGATCTCGATGCCGGTGGTGCTGCGAAACATTTCGGCAACCAGGTGGTTGGTCACGCCCACGCCGCCGGACGCGTAGTTGATCTTGCCGGGCTCCGCCTTGGCCAGCGCAACGAGTCCCTTCACATCCTTGACCGGCACGTCCACGTTGACCACCAGAACCTCGGGAACGATGGCGATTCCGCCGACCGGCACGAAGTCCTTGACCGGGTCGTAGGGCAGCTTGGCGTAGAGGCCCGGGTTGACTGCGAGCGGACCCGACGAGGTGAGCAGCAGCGTGTAGCCGTCCGGCGGCGCACTCATCGCCTGTTGCGTGGCGATGATGCCGGCGGCGCCGGGTTTGTTGTCGACGAAGAACGCCTGTCCCAGCGACTGCTGCAGCTTGCTCACGATGATCCGGCCCAATGTGTCAGTCGCCTGACCCGGCGGGAATCCGGTCAGCACCTTGATGGGCTTGTTGGGGTAGTCGCTCTGCGCAAGTGCCGGCAGCGGGGCCAGGACGAAAGCGACCAGCGAAGCGAGGAGGAGGGGACGGCGAAGCACGTGCATGGATTGTCTCCGGTATTTGTACGGACAAATATAGGAGTCTTGCACCGCCCTGTCAACTACCGGCTGGGCAGCCGGACGCATCAGCGCCTCAAGTTCATCCGGTAGGTGAAGCGATCGCTGGGATGTACGTTGTCGGCGACCTCCAGCAATTGGTCCTGCTTGCCGTAGTAGCGGCGCACGATCCGCAAGGCCGGCGCGCCCGGCGTGCTTCCGAGATTGGCGGCATCGTCGGCGTCGAGCACGGCGCCGCTGAGTTCCTGTTCCACGCGGTCGATGGTGAGGCCGTACTCGCGTTCGATGAGCGCGTACACCGCGGATTTTCTTTCCCGCAGCAGGGCGCCGATGCCCTCGAGTTGCGGGTTCAGGAACAGGCGCGTGATGCAGAACGGTCGCGACTGGACGGGTGATTCGTCGGCGCGGCCGGGCTCGCCGGCGTAGCGCATGCCCAGCGCGTACGTCCACTCTTCCCCGGGGGAAACGCCGAATTCCTTCGCCTGCGCCTTGCCGAGCGTCACCTTGCCGATGTAGACGAATCGCATGTCGGTGTCGCGGGCGTACTGCAGCAGGTCGGGCAGC
The DNA here is from genome assembly GCF_037889915.1 of Variovorax humicola. Lineage (NCBI taxonomy): Bacteria > Pseudomonadati > Pseudomonadota > Betaproteobacteria > Burkholderiales > Comamonadaceae > Variovorax > Variovorax humicola. The sequence continues at coordinate 287,164 of NZ_JBBKZV010000003.1, forward strand.
GCCGTGGCGTCCTGTGCGTAGCGGGCAGTGTCCGGCTTGGCGATCACGACGGTGCCGATGCGGGGGCGCCGCGTCACCAGGCCGGCGGACACCAGGACGCGGATGGACTCGCGCGCGGTGAAGCGGCTGATGCCGAACTGCTCGCACAGTTCGGCCTCTGTCGGGAGGTGCGACCCGAGCGGATAGGTGTCATCCGCAATGCCGCGGATGAACTCGCGCGAGATCTGCATGTAGCGCGGCGCGTCTTCATCGGCGGCGGGCGCAGGAGAGGGTGTTGTATGGAGGCTCACCCGCCGATCATCCCATTTGCAATCGTTTTGTTGACAGCCTCCCAAGATTTCGTTTATTGTACGGACAATTAAAAAGCGAACGAAACCACCTTGTCTCCCTCCATTCCCTTTCTTGCCGCTGCGCCGCGATCCATGCTCTTCGTGTCCGGTGAAAAGCCGGAGCGCTTTGCAAAGGCGATGTCGGCTGGCGCCGACCTGGTCTGCGTCGATCTGGAAGACGCCGTTGCGCCCGCGAAGAAAGAGGCTGCCCGCGCCGACGTGCTGCGCTGGCTTGCGGAACGCCCGTCGGAGACGTCGCAGCCCGCGGTGGCGCTGCGCCTGAACGCGGTGCGCACGCTGGACGGCCTGCGCGACGTGCTGGCGCTCGCGACCGCAAGCGTGCTGCCCGACTGGGTGCTGCTGCCCAAGGTCGAGGCGGCCGCCGATGTTCAATGCGTGCAAGCCTGGCTGGGCGCACGGTGCCCGAAACTGGTCGCGTTGCTGGAAACGCCCGGCAGCATCGATGGCGCGGGCGCCATCGCCAACGCGGGCGGCGCCCTCGCCGCGCTCATGCTGGGTGGCGCGGACCTCTCGGCTGAACTGGGCGCCCAGTTCGGATGGGACGCATTGCTCTACGCGCGTGCCCGCATCCTCCACGCGGCGCGCGCAGCGGACCTGCTTGCCTGGGACGTGCCGCACATCGATCTCAAGGACCCCGACGGCCTGGCCGAGGAGACGCGGCGCGTGCTTGCGCTCGGCTTCGATTGCAAGACCGCGATCCACCCCCTGCAGATCCCGGTCATCCATGACGCATTCATGCCACCCGCAGCGCGCATCGAATGGGCGGGCGCGCTGCTCGCCGCGTTGCCGGCAGACGGCGCGTCGGGCGCATTCATGTTCCGCGACAGCATGATCGACGCGCCGGTCATCCGCAATGCGCGACGCATCCTTGCCCGGGCCGGCCACTGCTGACCCGCCTTCACATCATCCCGAACACATCCCCAGGAAAAAAGGAGACACCATGGTCCAGGTCATCAAGAAAATCGGCGAGCAACGCTATCGCGAAAGCTTCGGTCGCCACTACGAAGAATTCCACGTCGGCGACGTCTACGAGCACCGGCCGGGTCGCACCATCACGGAAACCGAGAACACCTGGTTCACGCTGCTGACGATGAACACGCATCCGATGCACTTCGACGGCGAATATGCCAAGGCGAGCGAGTTCGGCCGTTGCATCGTCTGCAGTCCCTTCACCGTGGCGCTGATGGTCGGCATGAGCGTGACCGATGTGAGTCAGAAGGCCATTGCCAACCTCGGCTGGGGCGACATCAAGATGACGTTCCCCGTCTTCGCCGGCGACACGCTCTACGCCGCGTCCGAAGTGCTCGACAAGCGCGAATCCGCATCACGGCCGGGCGCCGGCATCGTCACCGTGCGCACTGTCGGCACCAACCAGGACGGCAAGGTCGTCTGCACCTTCAGCCGCACCATGCTGATCGCGAAGCAGGGCCACAGCGTCGAAGACAAGGTCGGCTACTGAGCCGGCCCGGAGACAAACGAATGGATGCCGTCACCACCCGCCCCGCGCCAGACACACCTGACTCGTCCGACCAGCAGGCGTTCGTCGACGCCGTCGAGGCCTGGGCCGAGAAGGAACTGCGACCCGTCGCACGCAAGTACGACCTGGCCGATGAATATCCGCACGACATCGTCGAACAGATGAAGGAACTGGGCCTGTTCGGCGCCACCATCGGCGAAGAATATGGCGGGCTCGGGCTGTCGTCCTGGACCTATGCGCAGATCGTGATCAAGCTGTCGTCGATCTGGATGGCGCCCTCGGGCATCGTCAACTCGCACCTCATCATGGCATCGGCCATCGAGCGCGCCGGCACGGAAGAACAGAAGGCGAAATACCTGCCGCGCATGGCGACCGGCGAGTTCCGCGGCAGCATCGGCCTGACCGAACCCAACGCCGGCTCGGACCTGCAGGCCATCCGCACCGTGGCGAAGCTCGATGGCGACGACTATGTCGTCAACGGCAACAAGACCTGGATCACCAACAGCATGCACGGCCACGGCACGCTGCTGCTAGTCAAGACCGACCCGGCGGCGCAGCCGCGCCACAAGGGCATGAGCCTGCTGATCGCCGAGAAGGCGCGGGGCTTCAACGTGGTCGGCAAGCTCAAGAAGATGGGCTACCGATCCATCGACACCTGCGAGCTGAACTTCGAGGACTACCGCGTGCCGAAGGCCAACCTGCTTGGCGGCGTGGAAGGCAAGGGCTTCATCCAGACGGCAGGCGGGCTGGAACTGGGCCGCATCAACGTTGCGTCGCGCGGCGCGGGCATCGCCGAAGGCGCGCTGAAGCATTCATTGCGCTATGCGCAGGAACGCAGTGCCTTCGGCAAGCCCATCTGGCAGCACCAGGCCATCCAGATGAAGCTCGCCGACATGGTCACGCAGGTCGAGGGCGCCAAGCGGCTGATCGAGCAGGCCGCGCGCAAGTTCGATGCGGGGGAGCGCTGCGACCTCGAGGCCGCGATGGCCAAGCTGGCGGGCTCCGAAGCGGGTGCGTTCTGCGCGCAGGAGGCCATGCGCATCTTCGGCGGCTACAGCTATTCGGTGGAATACGAGATCGAGCGCTTCTATCGCGACGCGATGCTGATGTGCATTGGCGAGGGCACCAACGAAATCCTGCGCACGGTGATCGCGAAGCAGCTCGTGGAGCGCTACAGGGTGTGAGCGCGCGGGGCCTCTCCGGGCCCCGCCCCTTTGTCAGTCGTTGCGGGTACGCCCCAGCAATGCGTACAGGACGATCGCGCCGAAGGTCGCGGTGCCGATGCCGCCGAGTGCGAACTGGCCGAACTTCAGCGTGAAATCGCCGGTGCCGATGATCAGCGTGATCGCAGCCACGATGAAGTTCTTGTTCTGCGAGAAGTCGACCCTGTTGTCGACCCAGATCTTGGCACCGGCAATGGTGATCAGGCCGAATACCACGATGCTCACGCCGCCCATCACCGGCAGCGGAATCGCCTGGATCACCGCGCCGAACTTCGGGCTGAAGCCGAGCACCAGCGCGATCAGCGCGGCCATCACGAACACTGCCGTGGAATAGATGCGGGTGGCGGCCATTACGCCGATGTTCTCCGCATAGGTAGTGACGCCGGTGCCGCCCACGCTGCCGCTGACCATCGTGGCGAGGCCGTCGGCCATGAAGGCGCGACCCATGTAGCGGTCGAGGTTGCGCCCTGTCATCGCGGTCACGGCCTTCAGGTGGCCCAGGTTCTCGGCCACCAGGATGATGGCGACCGGCGCGATCAGCAGCATCGCGGGGCCGGTAAAGGTGGGCGCCGTCATGGCCGGCGCGCCGAACCATGCCGCGTTGGCTATGCCGCTGAAGTCCATCGGCTTGCCCATGCCCAGCACGTTGGTCAGCAACGCATAGACGATGCTGGCGAGGATCAGCCCGATCAGGATCAGCAGGCGCTGCACCATGCCGCGCGTGAACACCGCCACCAGCCCGACGCACAGGAACGTGACGGCCTGCATCCACGACTCGAAGTTGCTCGACGCCATGTTCTTGATCGGCACGCTCGCGAGGTTCAGCCCGATGACCGCCACGACCGCGCCTGTCACTACCGGCGGCATGAAGCGCTCGATCCAGCCGGTGCCGACCATCTGCACCAGCGCACCGATCACCACGTAGACCAGGCCGCAGGCAATGATGCCGCCGAGGGCCACCGCGATGTTGTTGTTGGGCCCGGTGCCCGAGTAGCCGCTGGCCGCGATCACCACGCCGATGAAGGCGAAGCTGGAGCCGAGGTAGCTGGGCACGCGCCCGCCGGTGACGAAGAAGAAGATCAGCGTGCCGATGCCGCTCATCAGGATCGCGAGGTTGGGGTTGAAGCCCATCAGGATCGGCGCCAGCACGGTGGCCCCGAACATCGCGATGACGTGCTGCACGCCCATCGCCGCGGTCTGCGGCCAGGGCAGGCGCTCGTCGGGTGCGACGACCATGCCCTGTACGGCCCTCACTTCACGCCATCGGGGCAGATAGGAATCGATCTGGCTCATGTACAAGCTCCGGTTGTGTCGTTGTTCTGGCAGCGCGAGGCTATCCGCGCGGCAGCAGCATGGCCATGGTGATGCGCGAGACGCAGACGAGCTCGCCCTCGTCGTTCACCAGGTCGATGTGCCAGACCTGCGTGGTCTTGCCGCGATGCAGCGGCCGCGTGACGCCCGTGACCCAGCCGCTTCGTGCCGAACGCAGGTGGTTGGCATTGATGTCCAGCCCCACGGCGCGATGGCCTTGGGGGGAGGAGAAGTGGGCGCCGGATGAACCCAGCGATTCGGCCAGCACCACCGATACGCCGCCATGCAGCAGGCCGTAGGGCTGCACCGTGCGCTTGTCCACCGGCACGCGGGCACGCAGGAAGTCGTCGCCGATTTCGGTGAACTCGACGCCAAGGCTTTCGAGGGCGGTGCCTTTGCTGCCCGCGTTCAGTAGTTCGAGGGAAATGGGTTTTTGCCAGATGGGCATGGATGCCTTGCGGATGTAGGAGAAGAGGACCAAAACTATAGCGAGCAAGCTGGCCGCAGTAAGCTGGCGACATGACCGCAGAGCAAGGCCGCGCCGCAGTGCGCAGCATGGAGGTTGTTTGATTTGATGACCCGTCCCGGACGCTGGATCATCGGCATTGCCGCCGCGCTGGTCGCCGTGGTACTGATCGTTGCGGGCGGCTTGGCATGGTGGCTGCCGGGCGATGCGCAGGTCGCGGCGCGGGTGGCCGCGGAGTTCGAGCAACGCACCGGCGTCGGCTTGAAAGTGGGCGCCGCGCATTGGACGCTGCGCCCGGGTCTCGCACTGATCCTCGGCGATCTCGCCACCGTACAGAAGGAGCCCATCACCGTGCACCGCCTGGTGCTGCGCGCGAACTGGCGCGAACTGCTGGCACGGCGCATTCGCGTCGACGAGGTGGAGGTGGAGCGGGCGGTGTTCCCGCGTGCATCGGCGCGCGAGTTTCGTGGACGTGGCGATGAATCGGCGGCGCCCCTCGGCGCCTTCACGATGCACCCGGTGCCGGTGGGGCGGATCCGCTTCCAGGACGTCACCTGGATCGACCGGCGCGGCATCGCGCTAGCCTATGAAGGCGACATCGAATTCGACGCCGGCTGGATGCCGCGCCGTGCCGAAATCGCGCGCCACGGGGTGACGCCGCCCGCGCGCCTGCGACTCGCGCGCGAAGGCGATGACGCCAATCGCTGGCGTACCGACATCGAGGTGGCCGGCGGCACCTGGAGCGGCACTGCCACCGTGCAGACACTCCCCAACCAGAAGCTGCGGTTGCATGCGGACCTGGTGCCGCGCAACGTCGACACCGTCGGACTCACGGCTGCGTTCGGGCGGCAGACAGCCGTCGAAGGCCGCATCAATGGCCGCAGCGAAGTCAACGCGGAAGGCGCCAACCCGGCGGAGTGGTTGCGCGTGCTCCACACCCGCACGCACTTCGCCGTCCGGCCGGCGCTGCTGCGTCGCTTCGACCTGGCCCGGGCGGTACGCACGGCCGGCATCAGCAGGGGCGGCCAGACCGCGTTCGACGAAATCACCGGCACGCTTGACACGCAGGCGACCGAAGCCGGCATCGTGCTGCGCTATACCGACCTGAAGGGCCGCTCCGGCGTGCTCACCGCCAGCGGCAGCGCCACCTTGCTGAACCGCAGGATCGATGGCGAACTGGCGGTCGATGTGGTCGATGGCGTGGTCGGCGTGCCGCTCAAGGTCAGCGGCACGATGGATGCACCGGAGCTGTCGCTCACCGGCGGCGCGCTGGCCGGCGCGACCATCGGCAGCACGCTGTTGCCGGGCGTGGGCACTGCAATCGGCGCACGGGTCGGACAGCGCGTGGAGAAGCTGCTCGGCGGCGACACGGCAAAGCCCCCGACAAGCAGGAAGACGCCTGCCCCCAGGTGACCACCGCAGGAGAAGCCACGCATGAATCCGGATCCGGCCAACAGGCCCAGCGACGAAAACTCTCCCGAAGCGATCGGCCGTGCCGTCGCCGCGGTCGGCCGCATCAGCTCGGTCCCGTCCCTGCTGAAGATCATCTGCAGCAACACGGGCATGGGTTTCGCCGCCGTGGCGCGCGTCACCGACGGCACATGGACGGCCTGCGCGGTGCAGGACGACATCCACTTCGGCCTGCTGCCGGGCGGGCAACTCGATGTGCACACCACGCTGTGCATCGAGGCGCGTGCCGCGCGCAAGCCGGTGGTGTTCGACCATGCCAGCGAAGACCCGGTCTACCGCAACCACCACACGCCGCGGCTCTACAACATCGAGAGCTACATCTCGGTGCCGATCGTGCGACCGGGCGGCGAGTACTTCGGCAACCTGTGTGCCATCGACCCGCGACCGCTGCGGGTGTCCGATGAAAAGACGGTGGCCATGTTCGAGAGCTTTGCCGAACTGATCGGGTGCCAGCTCGACCAGGAAGAATCGCAGCTTGCCACCGAGACCGCGCTGCTCGGCGAACGCACCACCGCCGAACTGCGCGAACAGTTCATTGCGGTGCTGGGCCATGATTTGCGCAACCCGCTGGCGTCGATCGGCGCCCTGGGCGAGCTGCTCGCGCGCCGGGCCTCGGAGCCCGAGATCGAGAAGATCGGCGAACGCATTCGCGGCGCGACACGCCGCATGGCGCGCCTGATCGACGACGTGCTCGACTTCGCGCGTGACCGCATGGGATCGGGGCTGGGGGTCGCGACGGCGGAGGTTTCGGACCTGGGGGCATTGCTGTCCGACGTGGTGTCCGAACTCCGGCTCGCGCATCCCGAGCGGCAGATCGACGAGCACATCGACATCGCGGGCACCGTGTGGTGCGACCGCGGGCGCATCCAGCAGTTGTTGTCGAACCTGCTCGGCAACGCGTTGACGCACGGTACGCGCGACAAGCCCGTGGTGGTCGAGGCGCGGCTGGAGCAGGGCCGGTTTCATTTGTCCGTGGGGAACGGCGGCGAGATCGCACCAGCGAATCTTGCGAAGATCTTCGAGCCGTATTGGCGCCCCGCGGACAGCGAAGCCAAGGGCGGGCTCGGCTTGGGCCTGCACATCTGCTCGATGATCGTCAAGGCGCACGGCGGCAGCCTCGAGGTCAGTTCGTCGGCGGAGACCGGCACGAAGTTCACCGCCCGCGTGCCGATGCCTCCCGCCGCCGAGGCGCCTGACCGGCCACAGGCCAAGCCCCATTGAGCGCGCGGCTGCGCGGCATTACGCTCGCGGCCATGACAGCGCCCAATATCCCGCAGATCCGTCTTTATCAAAACTGGCTGCGCGACACGCGCGGCCTTTCCTTCGATTCCTATGACGCGCTATGGCGCTGGTCCACTACCGAACTCGACGCCTTCTGGCAGAGCATCTGGGACTACATGGGCATGCAGTCGCCGACGCCGCACAGCGCGGTGCTGGCAGTGAACAAGATGCCCGGTGCCGTGTGGTTTCCCGGTGCGCAGGTCAACTATGCGCGCGAGGTGCTTCGGCATGTGAATGTGGCGCACGCGGCCGGCATGCCGGCGATCGTCAGCGACAACGAACTGGGTGAAGTGCGCGAATTGTCGTGGCCCGAGCTCCGGCGGCAAGTCGCCTCGGTGGCGCTCACGCTTAGGTCGCTCGGGGTGCAGCGCGGCGACCGCGTGGCGGCTTACCTGCCGAACGTGCCCGAGACGATGGTCGCGTTCCTTGCGTGTTCGAGCATCGGCGCGGTGTGGAGCGTGTGCGCGCCCGACATGGGTACGGCAGCCGTGGTCGATCGCTTCCAGCAGATCGAGCCGAAGTTGCTGATCGCCACCGACGGGGTGTACTACGGCGGCAAGCCGATCGACCGCAGGGCCGTGCTGCAGGAATTGCGCGAAGCCTTGCCGACCGTGCAGAAGCTGTTGCTGGTCGACAGCCCGCACGCGGCCGTCGCGATGCAGGCGGACGCCCACTGGTCCGATGCGATTGCGCGCGACGATGCCGAGGTTGCGGCCTTCGAACCCGAGTGGCTTCCGTTCGACCATCCGATGTGGATCCTCTATTCGAGCGGCACCACCGGGCTGCCCAAGCCCATCGTGCACGGGCAGGGCGGCGTCATCATGACGATGTACGCCTGCGGCCTGCACAACGACGTCGGTGCGAGCTACGTCGCCAACAACTTCGGCGAGCGCTTCCACTGGTACAGCTCCACCGGCTGGGTCATGTGGAACAGCCAGATGGCCGGGCTGTGCTTCGGCGCCACCATCGTGATCTATGACGGCCATCCCGCGGGCAGCAAGGACAAGCCCGACTGGGGCGTGCTGTGGCGCTTCGTCGCGAAGCACCGTGTCACCTTCTTCGGCGCAGGCGCGGCGTACTTCACCAACTGCATGAAGGCCGGCGTGACGACGGCTGCATGCGGTGACCTGTCGCGCGTGCGTGCGCTGGGCAGCACCGGTTCGCCGCTGTCGGAAGAGGTGCAGCGGTGGGGTACGGAACAATTCAAGGCTGCCGGCTCGAGCGAGATCTGGTGGTGCAACATCTCCGGCGGCACCGACTTCTGCGGCGCGTTCGTCGGCGGCAACCGCGAGTTGCCCGAGGTGCCGGGCCAGATGCAGTGCCGCCAGGTCGGCCATGCGGTCGAGGCGTGGAACGAAGACGGCAAGCCGGTCATCGGCGAGGTCGGCGAACTGGTCTGCACGCAGCCCATTCCGTCGATGCCGCTCTACCTGTGGGGCGACAGCGGCAACGCCCGCTACCTGTCGAGCTACTTCGACACTTACCCGGGCATCTGGCGCCACGGCGACTGGCTCAAGATCGGCGAAGACGGCGGCTGCATCATCTACGGCCGCAGCGACGCGACCATCAACCGCCAGGGCCTGCGCATGGGCACCAGCGAGATCTACAGCGCGGTCGAGGCCCTGCCCGAAGTGCTCGACTCGATGGTGGTCGACCTCGAATACCTCGGCCGCGAAAGCTACATGCCGCTGTTCGTCGTGCTGCGCCCCGGCACGCAACTCGACGACGCGATGCGCGGCAAGATCCACAACGCCATCAAGACATCGCTGTCGCCGCGCTTCCTGCCGAACGACATCTTCCAGGTGGCAGAGATACCGCGCACGCTGTCGGGCAAGAAGCAGGAACTGCCGATCAAGAAGCTATTGCTCGGCCAGCCGATCGAGAAGGTGGTCAACCGGGAGGCGATGGCGAACCCGGGGTGCCTGGATTGGTATGTGGAGTTTGCGCAGCAGAGGGGATGACCCACCCCCGAAGCGCCTGCGGCGCCTTCCCCTCGAGGGGGCGATACCAGCGGCCCGGCAAAGCCGGTTCCGCGGTATCCCTGGTGGAAATGACCCACACCCGATGCGCCTGCGGCGCCTCCCCCCTCGAGGGGGCGCACCCAGCGGCCCGGCAAAGCCGGTTCCGCGGGTGCCCACGAACAGACTTCGCCGTGCTCGTCGTGGTTTCATGCGTCGCGGAAGACGCAAGCGTCGTGAAGCACTGGCATGAACGGGAGGACGTCAATGCGGCCTGACGGCTTCATGCGCAGCGAGCGGGTGCGCGTGGCCCGATGTCTCTTTGACAAATGTGAACTGAAACGCGGACCCGCGGTGTCTATGATGATTCGATGAACGCCAACGCCCCGAACCCGTCAGACATTGCCGACGCACCAGTGCAACTGCCCCACAGCCCCTTGCCGGCCTACTATGGCGATGAGGCCGAGCACCAGCGTTTTCTGCGCCGAATCTTCGACGAGACGGCCAGTGACTACGATCGAATCGAGCGTGTCCTCGCGCTGGGTACCGGGCCCAGGTATCGGAGGATGGCACTGCAACGCGCGGGACTGGCCCCTGGCGACAAGGTCATCGACGTGGGTATCGGAACCGGGCTGGTGGCACGCGAGGCATGTGCGCTGATTGGCGCGGCAGGAAGCCTCGTCGGCATCGATCCGAGCCCGGGCATGATGAAGGAGGTCGCGCTGGGCGGGGTGCAGCTCAGGGTGGGCCGCGCGGAGGAGATGCCATGTGGCGATGGCGAGGCCGACTTTCTCAGCATGGGGTATGCACTCAGGCATGTTTCGGATGTGGGCAAGGCTTTCGCGGAGTTCCATCGGACGCTGCGTCCCGGCGGCAAGTTGCTCATCCTGGAGATCAGCCGGCCCGAAGGGCGGCTCGGCAACGGGTTGCTCAAGGCGTACATGCGAGGTTTCGTTCCCATCGTTGCACGCGTCGTCGCGCGCGGTCGGTCAACGTCCGAGCTCTGGCGCTACTACTGGGACACGATCGAAGCCTGCATCGCGCCGGCCCGGATCATCGAGGCTTTGCAGGCAGCCGGCTTCGAGAAGGTGCGCAGGCACACTGAGGTCGGGATATTTTCCGAGTACAGCGCCGTCAAGCCTGGAGGCGCCGGCCACCCGATCGAGTCGCATACGCCTCCGGCATAGCGCGCGCCTCTACCCTTGCCTCTGCGCGTGCCGCGCGCCGGTTTGCAGCGGCAGTTCGATGGTGGCTGCCAACGGGATGCCAGTGACCCGCTCCCCGCTGGCAACGACGACGGCGCGACCCGATTCGCGCGACATGCCGGCCAGCGTTCGCCACAGGCAACGGATCGACGCGGCGTCCAGACCGCCCGTGGGTTCGTCAAGCAGGGTCAACGGCCGGCTCGATGCCAGTGCGGCGGCGAGCCAGACCTTGCGCTTCGAGCCGGTGGAGAGCATGAACATCGGCTTGCCGATGTGCGGCGTCAATGCGAAGCCTTCGACGAGCGCTTGCCAGCGGAATGCATCGAAGTGCGTATCGCCGTCGCGCAATGAGGCGGAACATTCCAGCGCCGTCACCTTGTCGAAGGCATCGGTGTCCGGGTCGATGAAGAACACGTTGCGGCGATAGGCCTCCGCTGCCGTGTCGAGACGAATACCTGCAATGGACAGGCGTCCCGTTGCCGCCAACGTGCCGGCCATGATGCGCAGCAACGTCGACTTGCCGCTGCCCGTGTCGCCATGGAGCAGCGTGATTCCAGCACCGATCGAGGTGGTCCATCGCGTGGCGAGCGGGGGCTGCGCCGGGTATGCAAAGCCCAGGTCTTGCAGGTGCAAGACGGCGTCATGTGGGGTCGTCATCGATGTTCAGCGATCGACAAAGCGCACGGTGCTGTTCGCCGCCGCGTTCGCGTGCAGGCTGCCGATCGCCGCGGCACGGTCAAAGCCCGCCGCATGGAACGCGCCGAGCACGGACGCCACGGCGTCGACGCTGCAACTCACCAGCAAGCCGCCGCTGGTCTGAGGGTCGGCAGCAAGGTCGCGTTGCCATCCTGCTTCGCCGGCTGCCCAGTCGATGTTCGCGCCGTAGCCGTTCCAGTTGCGTGCGGATGCGCCGGTGACGACGCCTTGCTTCGCGAACGCAACGGCCGTGTCGATCAGCGGCAAGTCCGCCCATCGCACCTCGGCCGAAAGTGTCGAGCCGCGACAGATTTCGAGCAGGTGGCCCGCCAGGCCGAAGCCCGTCACGTCGGTCATCGCATGCACACCGGGCAGGCTGGCCAGCGTCGTGCCGACGCGGTTGAGCTGCGTCGTCAGCCGGATCATTTCCGCATGGCCGGCCGCATCGAGCAGGCCCTTCCTGAGCGCCGCCGACAGCACGCCCACGCCGAGCGGCTTGCCCAGAACCAGCACATCACCGGCCTGCGCATCCGCATTGCGCCGCACGCGGTCCGGATGCACGAGGCCCAGCCCGACCAGGCCGTAGATCGGTTCCAGCACGTCGATGCTGTGGCCGCCCGCGATCGGTATGCCCGCCTCGCGGCAGATGCTCGCTCCCCCTTCGAGCACCCGGCCGATCACCTCCGGCGGCAGCTTGGCAATGGGCATGCCGACCAGCGCCAGCGCAAGGATCGGCGTGCCGCCCATGGCATAGATGTCGGAAAGCGCATTGGCCGCGGCGATGCGGCCGAAGTCGTAGGGGTCGTCGACGATCGGCGTGAAGAAGTCGGTGGTCGCCACCAGCGCCTGGCTGTCGTTGAGCCGGTAGACCGCGGCGTCGTCGCTGGTTTCGGTGCCGACCAGCAATTCGGGTGGGACCAGGCCTTGCGGGGCGCGTGCAAGAATCTCGGCGAGCAGCCCGGGGGCGATCTTGCAGCCGCAACCCCCACCGTGCGAGAACTGAGTGAGGGCAATGGGTTCCATGACGCTGGATTTTGTCTCGATGGAGTGCGGGGCCGGCCCGGATTGTGCCAGCCGGGGGTCGACGTCGCTGCCGGCGGTGCTCCCATGACGCAGCGCGCGCCGGTCCGCGTGGCCGACCTGCCGTCGTTCGACACGCTCGTCGATGCACGCTCGCCGGCCGAGTTCGCGCTGGACCACATTCCGGGCGCCATCAACTGTCCGGTGCTCGACGATGAAGAGCGCCGCATCGTCGGCACGCTCTACAAGCAGGCCGGCGCCTTCGAGGCCCGGCGCGTGGGCGGCGCGATGGTGGCGGCCAACCTGGCAAGACATCTGCGCGAGCAGTTCGCCGACCGGCCCGCCCACTGGAAGCCGCTCGTCTACTGCTGGCGCGGCGGACTGCGCAGCGGCTCGATGGTGACCTGGCTGCGGCTGGTCGGCTGGGACGCGCAGCAACTCGCCGGCGGCTACAAGAGCTTCCGGCACCACGTACTGGCCCAACTGGAAGCGCTGTGCCCCCGGTTGCGCCTGCTGGTGATTTGCGGCGCCACGGGCAGTGCCAAGACGCGCGTGCTGCATGCACTGGCGGCGCGCGGCGAGCAAGTGCTCGACCTGGAGAACTGCGCCCTCCACAAGGGATCGCTGCTGGGTGCGTTGCCGGGCGTGGCCCAGCCGTCGCAGAAGGCGTTCGAAACGCGGATCGTGACGGTGCTCGACGCCATCGACCTTTCCCGCACGCTCTACCTCGAAGGAGAAAGCGCTCGCATCGGCCGCCTCTCGCTGCCGCTGCCGCTGGTGGCGCGCATGCGCGCGGCGCCGTGCGTCGAGATCCAGGCCACGCCCGCGGCGCGGCTGGACTACCTGCTGCGCGACTACGCCTATCTTGGCGACGACCGCGAGGCCCTGGCGACCAAGCTCGGCCTGCTCAAGGAACTGCAAGGCAAGGAGACCGTGCGTCGCTGGCAGGAATGGGCGAGGGCGGGCGACCTGCCGCATCTCTATGCCGAGTTGATGGCGCTGCACTACGACCCGCACTACGAGCGATCGCAGGCACGGCATTTCCTGTCGTGGGCGCAGCGCAGGGAAGTGCAGGCGACGGACCTGTCGGACGCGGGCGTCGAGGCCATCGCCGACGCGGTGCGAGCCCTGTAGCGAGGCCGGAAAGCACAGCGCATGGCATAGGCCACGCGGAGGATCGCGCGGGCGCGCCGTCGTCGCTAATCTGCGCCCATGGACGCGAACCACTACTTCCACGAGACCGATGCCCAGGCCCTGCGCGCTCATTCGCGCACGGCTGTTGCCTGCGCAGCGCCGACGTCCGCGGTGACGTTGGCCGCGCAGCGGATCACCACGTTCGTCGTGGTACTGGGATGCCTGCTGTTCGCCATGGGCGGTGCGTGCCTGGCCATTGCGGGCCAGGGCAGCAGCGAACGCTGGACCGGTGTCCTCGGCGTGTTCTTCTTCGGCGGCAGCCTCCTCGCAATGATGATGGAAGTGCGCCCACGACACTGATCGACCGATGCCCCCCGACCCACCGCAAGACGACCCGACCGTCGTGCTGTCGCCCGACGGCATGCTGCGCGTCGAGCACCGGCACTACGACGACGATCGTGCCGGTCCGTGGGATACGGTGCGGGTGGTCGCGCTGCCAGGCGAAGAGGTCCTGGTGCAGGTGCCGAACCGCGGCGTGACGGCCGAGCCGGTGGCCTTTCCGGACCCTGGCGTTGCGGTGGTGTCGGTGACCGACAGCCAGGGCCATTGGCGGCAGTTGCGCATCGATGCGATGAAGCGCGTCTTCAGGCTGTCGCCGGGCGAGGTCGACGAGGCGCTGGATTTGCTGCCGCAACGGCTGGGCTTCACCGGGCCCGCGCTGCGCTACTCCCCGCCACGGCGCCCGGCCACGCTGGGGCAGCGAATCCTCATGGTCATCCTGGCGGTCGCGAGCCTGGTGTTCGTGCTCGGTGGCCTGTGGATGGCGGTGGCGGGGCACACGAGCACGGACCGGTGGAACGGTGCGCTGGGCATGTTGTTCTTCGGCGGCTGCCTGGCGATCGCATTGCGGGATTTGCGGCCGGGGCGGTGAGGAAGGCAGCGAGATTTCGTTTCCGGACGGTACCCGTCCCCGAAGTGACCGACCAAGTCATGGGCTTTCCCGAGAGAGGCTTCAAAAGGCGAGCACTCCCGGCGTTCAAACCAGTCTGGCAATATTCCTGTTCCGTGGTTTTCGCAGGAGCAACGCCATGCCATCCGGTTCGATGCAGTCCGTCACCGCTATCCGACCCAGCCACGAAGTTGCCACCAGCCAGGGGCTGCCGTACTTCGTCGGCATCTCGGGACACAGTGCCGGCGCGAGTGGCCTGTCGATGCACCTCGTGGTGATCCCGCCGGGCGCGCGGTCCGAGCCGCATTTCCACGAGGGTCATGAAACGGCCATCTACGTCCTGCACGGCCGCGTCGAGACGGTGTACGGCGATGGGCTCGCGCAGTCGGTGGTCAGCGAGGCGGGCGACTTCCTCTTCATCCCGCCGGGCGTGCCGCACGTGGCCATCAACCTGAGCGCGTCGGAGCCGGCGCGCGCCATCGTCTCGCGCAACGATCCGGCGGAGCAGGACAAGGTCCGGCCGTACCGGTTGCCTGGTGCCGCTTGATTCGAGCGCTATAGCGGCGCGGCGTGCGCCACCGCCGTGGCGACCGCTGCGCCGCCCGATGCCATCAGGCCCAACGCCCACACCTTGTCCAAGTCGAGCCATGCGGAGCGAAGCGCGCGCAAGCCGAGGTAGCGATAAACGACCCACGCGGCCGCGAGTCCCGAGCCGATCATCGCGGCGGTGTGCACCAGCGACACGGCGACGGCCGTGCGCACACTCGTGCGCATGAGGTCCATCACCGCCGCGTGATCGAAGGGGCTCGTAGCGCCGGTGGCTCCCGCTGGCATCGGCGTATCGCACAGCCCCATGAGGATCGGCAGCAGCATCAGCGCAGCGCCATGCGCCGTGGCCATCAGGAAGGACCAGAGCGCCAGCTGTGTCGGCTTGATGCGCGCGAGCCAGCGGTGGCGGTGCGGCAGCAACAACTGCGATGTGCCGAACAGCAACACGCCCACGCCGACGGCGATGCGGATCTCGCGGCTCCACTGGAGCAGCCACGCCAGCACTGCGAACGGCACCAGCACCAGCGCCATGGCGAGCAGATGCCCCGCGCCCAGCGGCAACCAGCTGTCGAACACCGCGCCGCCGCGTTTCTCGCCCAGCCCGTTGGCCACGGCCAGCGGCCAGCCCATCGCGGGGTTGAGCCCGTGGTAGATGCCGATGGCCACCACGCCGGCCCAAAGCGGCCACGACTGTGCCAGATCGCTCACCTCAGTGGTCCAGCACGCCAGCGCGTGCCCCGCGATCTGCGAAGCAACATTTCACGCCGACGAATAGCAGAACGAATCGGTTGAGCAGTCGCCGCCCTGCAGCCGGATCTGGTGCGCGCCGTATTCCGCCCCGAAGTCGACGCAGAACTTGTTGTCGAGTTCGATACCACCGTTCGCGCCGACGTTGCACATCACCTGCCGGCCCGGTACACCATCAGGATAGAACTGCGCGTCCCACTTGCTGTAGAGCGAATTGGTGAAGTAGACGCGCTTGCCGTCTCGGCTGATCTCGGTCATCTGCGGGCCGCCGCCGAAGGCAGAGCCGTTCGGATGCGGCGTGTGCTTCGCGATGCCGCCGATGCGCACGCTGCCCGCCAGCTTCGGGCTCATCGGGTCGGTCACGTCGTACTGCCGGAGCTCGCCGGTGCCCCAGCACGCGACGTAGAGGAAACGGTCGTCCAGCGACAGGTCGATGTCGCTGATGAGCGGTGGCACGGCACCAAAGCCCTTGAGCAGCGGCGGCAGCACCGCCGGGTCTGCAGGCTCCGGCGAAACCACCGCGGTCTTCTTGGCGTGGAACTGGCCGCCCTCGCGCCACCAGGTCCAGATCGAGGCTTCCAGATTGGTGGTATCGATGCACACGCCCACGAACCCGTACTCGCGTGCCGGATCGTGCGCAGGGCGCACCTCCAGTGCCATCTGGTGGTTCTCGCCCAGGTCGATGGTCTGCACATGGCGCCGGGCGCTGAGCTCCCAGAAATGGAGCCGGTGCCCATAGCGGTTGGCCAGCAGATCCTCGGCCACGATGCCGTTCTCGATCTGCGGGGGCAGGGCCCATTCGCTCGACACCATGTAGTCGCGCGGCAGGTTCCACCAGAAGTCGTAGTGCAGCTTCTGCGGCCCGCGATCGATCTCCCATTTGCCCATGACTTCGAAGCTCTTGCAATCCATCAGGAAAACGCCGGGCGGACCGTCCATGCCGTCGGTGCCGCCACCGCCGACCGTGCTGATGTAGAGGCCTTCCGGTCCGCAGTGAACCGTGTGCGGGCGCGAGTAGCCGGTCTTGCGGGTGACCTCTTCGGGTTCGATCACCCGGGCAATCGTCGGGCGGACCGGGTCGGGATGCGTGTCCAGGATGTAGACACGCGATGAGCGAAGGCCCGGGACGACCAGATAGCGCCGTTTCAGGAAAGCATGGCCCGACATCGGCGACAGGGCCGAGCTGCACGCGTTCCAGCCGAAATGATGGAATTCGTCGCCCTTGTTCGGCATGTCGACCCGGTGCAACACGGTGCCGTAGGTGGGGGAGGCCGGATCCACATCCACGACGGCCAGCGCGTCGGGCCGCGAGGCGTCGGGCGAGAGCAGCGCCGTGTAGGCGATGCGCTCGGGTTCGGCCTCCATCGCCAGGCGCGGCGAGGGATGGAACGTGGGGTCGGTGCGCAGAGACTCGAGCATGTCAGGCTCCTGCAAAAAAGCACGGCCCGACAGTATGCGCCGACAGCGGCTATTTCGGCGCGCGTTTTTCCAGGAAGGCGTCGATACCTTCGCCGGCATCCTCTTCCATCATGTTGCGGGCCATCACGTCGCCGGCATAGGCGTAGGCTTCCGCCAGCGCCATCTGCCGCTGGCGATGGAACATCGACTTGCCGTAGCGCACGGCAGCCGGGCTCTTCGTAAGAATCTGCGCTGCTTTCCGCGCGACCGCCGATGGAATGTGGTGGGGAGGCAGCAAGGCTACTCCCAGCCCATCCGCCGCAACAGGTCCGCGTTGTCCTGCGCGCGCTGGAGATTGGGGTCGCCTTTGGAAGGGACCGCCTCGATGGAGGCAATGTAGTCTGCCGGCAGCCCGTGGTATCTGGCGCCGGCAACGACGAGGTGCTTGTACCAGTGATACGGAAGCAGCTTCAGGTCGATGTGCGTCGACTGGGCTTCATAGACAAAGGGCGCGTGCGTCGACCCGTTCAGCCGCACCTGCACCCGATGGTCCATGTAGCCGTTGCCCCGGCCTTCGGCAATGTCCAGCGCGCCCTTCTCATGCGCGTCGAATTCGTAGAGTACGCCGTAGGCCATGTGCTGGCTCCCCGCGGCCTTGTCGAGCAGGCACTTGCCGGAGTCGTCGTGGCTTCGCTTGTGGAACTTCAGAATGCAGCCCGGCAGTTCGACAACCCCGATCACCCGGGCCGAAGGCACCCGCGCAGCGAGCCGCATCGGGTGCAGGTTGGAGCCGTAGGCGAGGTACTGGACTTTGTCGGACATGCGCGGATTATTGGCGCGATGCCTCCGCGCCTGCAGCGGCGGCAAGTTCCGGGTTTACCCCCGCGCATGCGCGCCATCGCAGGCAGATCATGTCCGGCCGACTTTCAACGCTACGGAGACATGCTCAATGACCGAAGTGACCGTTGACCCGGCCCAGGCCGCGACCACATGGCTTGCCGATTTCGGCGCCGCACTCGCCAAAGGCGACATCGATGCTGCCGTCGCCCTGTTCGAGACCGACGGCTACTGGCGCGACCTGGTGTCCTTCACCTGGAACATCCGCACGCAGGAAGGCGCCGACGCCATCCGCGCGATGCTGAAGGCGCGCCTGGCCGACACCGCGCCGTCGAATTTCGCCATCGAAGGCGAGGCGAGCGAGGCGGGTGGCATCGTCGACGCGTGGTTCACCTTCGAGACCCGCGTCGCGCGCGGACGCGGCCACCTGCGCCTGCGCGACGGCAAGGCCTTCACGCTGCTGACCACGATGACCCAACTCAAGGGCTTCGAGGAAAAGACCGGCGCCGAACGCATCAAGGGCGCGGAGCACGGACAGCAGCCGGGCCGCAAGACCTGGCTCGAGAAGCGCAAGGAGGAACAGGAAACGCTCGGCTACACGAAGCAGCCGGAAGTCGTGATCATCGGCGGCGGGCAGGGCGGCATCGCGCTCGGCGCGCGGTTGCGCCGCCTGGGCGTGCCGACCATCATCGTGGAGCGCAATGCGAAGCCGGGCGACTCCTGGCGCAAGCGCTACAAGTCGCTGTGCCTGCATGACCCGGTCTGGTATGACCACCTGCCATATCTGCCCTTCCCGGACGACTGGCCCGTGTTCTCGCCGAAAGACAAGATCGGCGACTGGCTCGAGATGTACACCAAGGTGATGGAACTCAACTACTGGGGCGGCACCACGGCGAAGAAGGCGCGCTTCGACGAGGCCAGGAAGGAGTGGGAAGTCACGGTGGAACGCGACGGCAAGGAAGTCGTGCTGCGGCCAAAGCAACTCGTCTTCGCGCTCGGCGTGTCGGGCTATCCGAACGTGCCGAAGATCGAGGGCGCCGAGAACTTCAAGGGCGACCAGCATCACTCCAGCGCGCACCCGGGACCAGAGGCCTACAAGGGCAAGAAGTGCGTGGTGCTCGGTTCGAACAATTCAGCCCACGACATCTGTGCTGCGCTGTGGGAAAACGGCGCCGACGTGACGATGATCCAGCGCTCGTCGACGCACATCGCGCCGTCGGACTCGCTGATGGAACTGGCGCTCGGCGGCCTGTATTCCGAGGAGGCGGTGAAGAACGGCATCGACCACCACAAGGCCGACCTGATCTTCGCGTCGGTGCCGTACAAGATCATGCACAGCTTCCATATCCCCGTGTACGAGGAGATGAAGAAGCGCGAAGCGGATCTCTATTCGCGGCTGGAGAAGGCCGGCTTCATACTCGACTTCGGTGACGACGGCTCGGGCCTGTTCATGAAGTATCTGCGGCGCGGCTCGGGCTACTACATCGATGTGGGCGCTTCGGAACTGGTGGCCAACGGCAGCATCAAGTTGAAGAGCGGCGTGAACATCGCGCGCGTCAACGAGCGCTCGGTGACGCTGACCGATGGCACCGAGCTGCCGTGCGACTTGCTCGTGTACGCGACGGGCTACGGCTCGATGAACGGATGGCTCGCCGACATCATTTCGCCCGAGATCGCCGACAAGGTCGGCAAGTGCTGGGGCCTCGGCTCCAGCACCACCAAGGACCCTGGCCCGTGGGAAGGCGAACTGCGCAACATGTGGAAGCCGACGCAAGTCGACAACCTGTGGATCCACGGCGGAAACCTGCACCAGTCGCGCCACTACTCGCAGTTCCTCGCACTGCAGTTGAAGGCGCGCATGGAGGGGATTCCGACGCCGGTCTACGAGCGCGCGCCGTCGTTCCACAAGCGCTGACACAGAAGCAATGATTCAGTGGCTGGTTGCCTGCGCAAGGAGCCAGTCGCTGAACTGCTTCAACAACGGCGTCGGTTCGCCGCGGTCGGGCGTGACGAGGTAGTAGTTGCGTTCCCCCTCGAGCGGCCGCGCGCAGGCCACGACCAGATCGCCGCGCAGGAGCTCGTCCGCGACCAGCGTGGTCGGCATCAACGCGACGCCCAGGCCGTGCGCGGCACCGGCGGCGAGCATGGAGAACAACTCGTAGCGCGGGCCGCCGCGCGCGTTGGGCGCGTCCACTTGCTGCGCGTCGAACCATTGGCGCCAGATGTCCGGCCGCGTGCTTTGCTGCAGCAGCGGAAGCCTGGCGATGGCGGCTGGGGTCACCGGCTTGCCGCGCGGCAGCAGCTTCGGACTACACAGCGGCACCACGTCCTCCTGCAACAGCATCAGCGCGCGCGTGCCTGCCCAGTTCGCGACCTGCGCGGGCGTGCCGGCATACAGCGCGGCATCGAACTCGGCATCGGCAAAGAGAAAGGGGCGCGTGCGCGTCTCGATGTGCACCACCACGTCGGGCTGCAACTGCGCGAAGCCGGGCAGCCGCGGAATGAGCCAGCGCGTGGCGAAAGTCGGCACGGCCGCCAGCGAGATCGAGCCGCCTTCGCCCTGGTGCGCCATCGCGTCGAGCGTGTCGCGCTCCATTGCCTCCAGGCGCTTGGTGATCTGGCGCGCATAGGCCGCGCCGCTGGCCGTCAGTGCGACGCCATGGCGCGTGCGGCGGAACAGCGCCACGCCAAGGAACGACTCCAGCGTGCCGATCTGGCGCGACACGGCGCTTTGCGTCAACGACAACTCCTGCGCCGCGCGCGTGTAGCTCTCGTGGCGCGCGGCGGCATCGAAGCACACGAGGGTTTGCACTGGCGGGATTTTGCGGCGCATGTATGCCGGGAGTGTATGACTGGCGGCCCTGCTCTATCAATGAATGCTTGTGCCCACGCAGGCACAAGACATTCCTCAACCGCATATCTGGGTGCGAATAACTCGTTTGCGCCGCACTCCCTGCGCCGCTACGATCGGCCTCATTCCCTTTCCCCTTCAATTCCGGAGACAGCCCTCATGGCCACCAAAGCGCACTTCCACTGGGACGACCCATTGCTGCTCGACCAGCAACTCACCGACGACGAGCGCATGGTGCGTGACGCGGCCAACGCCTATTGCCAGGAGCGCCTGCTGCCGCGCGTGATCGAAGGCTTCCGCAGCGGCGTCACCGACCCCGCGATCTTTCGCGAAATGGGCGCACTCGGCCTGCTCGGCCCGACCATTCCCGAGGAATACGGCGGCCCCGGCCTCAACTACGTCTGCTACGGCCTGATCGCCCGCGAAGTCGAGCGCGTCGACTCCGGCTACCGCTCGATGGCCAGCGTGCAAAGCTCGCTCGTCATGGTGCCCATCAACGAATTCGGCACCGTGGCGCAAAAGCAGAAGTTCCTGCCCAAGCTCGCGACCGGCGAGTGGATCGGCTGCTTCGGCCTGACCGAGCCCGACCACGGCTCCGACCCCGGCAGCATGGCCACGCGTGCGAAGAAGGTGCCCGGCGGCTACTCGCTCACCGGCAGCAAGATGTGGATCAGCAATTCGCCGATCGCCGACGTGTTCGTCGTGTGGGCCAAGGAAGTCAGCGAAAGCGGCGCCGTCGGCCAGATCCGCGGCTTCGTGCTCGAGAAGGGCATGAAGGGCCTGAGCGCTCCAGCGATCCACGGCAAGGTCGGCCTGCGCGCCAGCATCACCGGCGAGATCGTGATGGACGGCGTGTTCTGTCCCGAGGAAAACGCATTCCCCGACGTGCAAGGCCTCAAGGGCCCGTTCACCTGCCTGAACAGCGCGCGCTACGGCATCTCGTGGGGTGCGCTCGGAGCGGCCGAAGACTGCTTCCATCGTGCCCGCCAGTACGTGCTGGACCGCAAGCAATTCGGTCGCCCGCTCGCAGCCAACCAGCTCATCCAGAAGAAGCTGGCCGACATGCAGACCGAGATCACGCTGGGCCTGCAAGCCAGCCTGCGCCTGGGCCGCATGAAGGACGAGGGCACTGCATCGGTCGAGATCACCTCGATCGTCAAGCGCAACAACTGCGGCAAGTCGCTCGACATCGCCCGTCTGGCGCGCGACATGATGGGCGGCAACGGCATCAGCGACGAGTTCGGCGTGGCGCGGCATTTGGTGAACCTCGAAGTGGTCAACACCTACGAAGGCACGCACGACATCCATGCGCTCATCCTGGGCCGTGCGATCACCGGAATTGCAGCCTTCGCGAACTGAGCCCGAGGCACCACGCCGCATGACCACAGCCTCACTCGACGGCATACGGGTTCTCGATCTGTCGCGCGTGCTCGCGGGACCGTGGTGCACGCAGATCCTCGCGGACCTGGGCGCCGACGTGGTCAAGATCGAGCGGCCCGGCACCGGTGACGACACGCGCACCTGGGGCCCGCCGTTCCTCAAGGACTCGAACGGGCACGACACCAACCAGTCGACCTACTTCACGTCCTGCAACCGCAACAAGCGCTCGGTCACGATCGACATGGCGACACCCGAGGGCCAGGTGCTGCTGAAGCAGATGGCCGCCCAAAGCGACATCGTGGTGGAGAACTTCAAGACCGGCGGGCTCAAGGCCTATGGCCTCGACTACGAAAGCCTGCGCGCCATCAACCCGCGCCTCGTCTACTGCAGCGTGACCGGCTTCGGCCATGACGGCCCGCATGCCACGCGCGCGGGGTACGACCTGATGATCCAGGCCACCACCGGCATGATGAGCATCACGGGCCGTCCCGACGAGGAGCCCGGCGGCGGGCCGCTGCGCGTGGGCGTGGCGCTCACCGACCTGTTCACCGGCGTCTATGCCAGCACCGCGATCCTTGCTGCCCTCCAAGTGCGCCACCGCACCGGCGAGGGCCAGCACATCGATATGGCCCTGCTCGACGTCGGCATGGCCATCCTCGCCAACCAGGCCAGCGCGTTTCTCAACACAGGCGTGGCGCCGCAGCGCCAGGGCAACAGCCATCCGAGCCTTGCGCCCTACCAGGACTTCCACACGAAGGACGGCGCGATGCTGCTGGCCATCGGCAACAACGGCCAGTTCTCGCGCTTCTGCGAGGCTGCGGGCTATCCGGAGTGGGCAGCAGATCCGCGCTACATCACCAACTCGCTGCGCGTCAAACACCGCGAGGTGCTGATTCCGCAGATGGAAGCCGTCACGCGCACGCGCACCACCGCCGCGTGGATCGCGCTGCTCGAAGACAAGGCCGTGCCCTGCGGCCCGATCAACAACATCGCGCAGGCCTTCGACGACGAGCAGGTCAAGTCGCGCGGCCTGGCCGTGGCGATGCCGCGCGATGCGGGCGACGGCATCCACAGCATCGTGGGCGTCGCGAGTCCGCTGCGGCTGTCGGCAACGCCGCCGGTGCTGCGGCATGCGCCTCCCGCACTCGGCCAGCACACCTTCGAAGTGCTGGCTGAACTCGGCGTCGATGCGGAACAGGCCGCGGCGTTACGGGCGTCGGGGGTGGTCTGAAACGGCACTCTGCGCAACATGCCGCGCAGAAAGCCGCGGCGGCTCCGGCGCCAGACACACTGACGCCGGCCGACCGCTATCAAGAGTTGTTCACCGCCGTGCAGGGCGCACGCGTCTTCCCGGACAGCAAGACCTTCGTCGATTGCGCCCCGCTGCAGGAGCCGGCCGAAATCCTGGCGGCCTACCGTGCGCAGTGCAAGGCCGCGGGCTTCGATCTCCAGGCCTTCGTCGGCCAGCATTTCGCGGCGCAGTTGCCCGAGCCGAGCGACTACGTGTCGGTGCCGGGCCAGCCGCTTTGCGCTCACATCGACGACCTCTGGCCCGTGCTCACGCGACATCCGCTCGAACATCCGCCGCGGGGCTCGTCGCTGCAGGTGCCCCATGCGTATGTCGTGCCCGGTGGCCGCTTCGGCGAGATGTACTACTGGGACTCGTACTTCACCATGCTCGGCCTTGCGGCTAGCGAGCGCGCGGAATTGCTGCACGACATGGTCGTCAACTTCGCGCACCTCATCGACACCTATGGCCATGTGCCGAACGGCACGCGCACCTATTACCTGGGCCGTTCGCAACCGCCGCTGTTCGCGTTCATGGTCGAGCTGGCGCAGAAGCTCGAGGGCATTCATGCGCTGGACTTCCTGCCGCAGCTTCGGCAGGAGCATGCGTGGTGGATGCGCGGCAGCGAAGGTCTCGCGCCGGGCAATGCGAGCCGTCGCGTCGTGTGCCTGCCCGATGGCCGATTGCTCAATCGCCATTGGGACGAGCGCGACGCCCCGCGCGAGGAAGCCTGGCTCGAAGACGTGACGACCGCACGCGAATCGGGCCGCGACCCCGCGCAGGTATATCGCCACCTGCGTGCCGCGGCCGAGTCGGGTTGGGATTTCAGCACGCGCTGGCTTGCCGAGGACAGGCCGCGCGACACAAGGGATTCGCTCGTCAGCATCTGCACCACCGACATCGTGCCGGTGGACCTCAACGCATTCCTCTACAAGCTCGAAACCACGATCTCGGCCATGGCCGAACAAGCGGGCGATTCGTCAGCATCTCGCGAATTCGCCCAGCACGCGCAGGCACGCAAGTCCGCAGTTATCGCACGAATGTGGGACGCGACTCAGGGCGCATTCTTCGACCACGACTGGCGCCTCGACCTACGGCGCTCTTGCCTCACGGCCGCTTCGGTAGCGCCGCTGTTCGCCGGCCTCGCCGAGCCGTCGCAGGCAGACGCGCTCGCGAAGACCATCGAACGTCGCCTGCTCGCCCCCGGCGGCCTGTCGACCACCGAATGCACCAGCGACCAGCAATGGGATCAGCCGAACGGCTGGGCCTCCTTGCAATGGATCGCGATGAGCGGATTCGATGCCTATGGCCACGAGAACCTCGCCCGCACCATAGCGCACCGCTGGCTCGCCACCGTGGCGGCGGTCTACGAACGCGAAGGCAAGCTGGTCGAGAAATACGCACTGCGCCAGGTCGAGCACGAGGTGACGACCGGCGGAGGCGGTGGTGAATATCCGTTGCAGGACGGGTTCGGCTGGACCAACGGCGTCACCCGCGCGCTGCTGCATGCGCATCCGCAGCACACGGCGCATGAATGCGTCGCGCACTCGGCGCACCCGATGCACCGATAGCGCTTGCCACCCTTCGATTCAACGCTCGCACGATCTCGCGCGGAGCTCCAGCGAATGTTCATCGCGCGGGTTCGACCTGGGAGATTCGGAGCGCACGCGCGTGGAGGAGTGGCGCAGCGTCGATGACTTCTTCACGCGGCGCCCACAACCCGGGGTGCGGCCGCTAAATTCCCTGCGGCGATCCGCTGGCCGAAGCATTCGCGCAAATGGCCTTCGCCTCTCGAGCGACCATCATGTCTAGCGGCTTTCCTCGCTACCTTTCGACCACGACTTCGCTGAACTGCATCTCCGGCGTCAGATCCGTGTAGTTGGCAATGTCCCCAAGGATTTCCTTGGCGTGTGGTCCGAACCCGGCCTGAAATGACTCCATCGAACTGGAGAAGATGTGGCACATGCCGACGTAGGGCGCAGGCGAGCCGGGCGCACCGCCGGCAATGCCCTTGTCGACTGTGTAGTACAGGCAGGCGTCCCCCATGCGCGCCTTTATAAGCGGCATGTGCTTGTCGCGGTAGTAGGCATGGTCGAACCGCGCGCCGGGCTTGTTGGGGTACATCACGCTGACCTTGATCATGCTGTGTCTCCTGGTTGTTGAATGGGCACCGAAGTCTACGAGGGACAGGCCCGCGGCGGAACTGTCACCCCGCGCTCGCGGCATCGTGGCGCCAGGCCGGCAACCTGGCGCCGCAGTCGCAGCAATACAGCGCACTCGGCGAATGGCCTTCGCTCAGGCATTCGTGGCAGGTGCGCGTTGTCGTGCGCGTTGTCGTGCCGCGGGCACTCTGCCGCTGCGCCGTGAACTCGGCGCTCACGATGCCGGTCGGCACGGCCAGCGTGCCCCACCCAAGCAACATCATCACCGAGGCAATCATGCGCCCCGCGCCGGTCTTCGGCGCGATGTCGCCGAAGCCGACCGTCGTCATCGTCGTGATGGCCCAGTACACGCCGACCGGGATGCTCGTGAAACCGTGCGCCGGCCCTTCGACCACATACATCAGCGTGCCCATGACCACGACCACCATCAGCACGAACGACATGAACACGAGGATCTTGCGCCGCGACGCGGCCAGCGCCTGTCCCAGCGCGCCGTATTCGGCCACGTACTCGGTGAGCTTGAACACGCGGAATACGCGCAGCAGCCGTAGCACCCGCACGTCGATCAACGCATGCAGGCCCGGCACGAAGACGGTGAGGTAGGTGGGCAGCAAGGCCAGCAAGTCGATGATGCCGAACACACTGCGCGCGTAGCGCAGGGGCCGTCGCACGCAGTAGAGACGCACGATGTATTCGAGGGTGAACGCCGCCGTCACGACCAATTCGAACAGCCTCAGAGCGAACGCATACTCCGCATGGATCGCGGCCATGCTGTCGAGCACCACGGCCGCCACGCTGGCCAGGATCACAGCGATCAGCACCATGTCGAAGAGCCTGCCGGCACGCGTGTCGGCCTCGAAGATGATGGTGTAGAGCTTCAACCGCAGACCCGCGGTCGGCTTGCCGAACAAGGCCGGATCCGGGTTTTTCGGTGGCGACGAACTTGCCATGCGGGCATGGTATGCCAGCGGGCGATGGTTGCGCTACAGCGTGCTCGCGATCCGCCCCAGCCGCCGGATCGCGTTGTCGACGGCATCGTCATAGGGCCAGCCGCAATTGATCCTCAGAAAGTGATTGGTGCGCTGGCTGTTCGAGAACAGCAGGCCGGGCGCGACCGCAATGCCCTCGCGCAGCGCCACGTCGAACACATCGGCTGACGAGCACATCCCCGGCAGCTCCACCCACAACTGCAGCCCGCCATTCGGCAGATTGAGCCGTGTCCCTGCAGGAAAGTACCTTGCAATCGCTTCGGCCGTGCGTTCGCGCTGCACACGCAAAGCCGCGCGAAGGCGGCGCAGATGGCGGTCGTAGGCGCCGCTGCCCATGAACTCTCCCGCACCGATCTGCGAGAGCACTTCGTTGTGGCGCGACAGCGTGTACTTCAGCATTTCAACGCGAGCCTGCCAGCGGCCCGCCGAAATCCAGCCGAGCCGCAAGCCGGGCGCGAGGATCTTGTGCAGCGATGCGCAATGGATGACATTCCCGCCGCGATCCCATGACTTGATTGCGCGGGGCATGGTGTCGACATCCAGCAGCTCGGTGTAGGTATCGTCTTCGACCAGCGCCACGCGCCGGGATTCGCAAAGCCGCACCAGCCGTTCTTTGTGCGCATCGGGCATCACGCTGCCCAGCGGGTTCTGCAAGTGCGGAATCACGACCACGGCCTTGATGTCGTCGTAGGCCTGAAATGCGAGTTCCAGCGCCTCGACGGAAAGGCCAGTCTGCGGACTCGTCGGAATCTCCAGCGCGCGCAGGCCCAGGCTTTCGAGCACTTGCAGCAACCCGTAGAACGTTGGCGACTCCACGGCGATCGTGTCGCCGGGTTGCGCCACCGCACGTAGCGCAAGGTTCAGCGCCTCGATGCAACCGTTGGTGACCAACACTTCCTCGGGCGACAGCGTCATGCCCGAAGAGACCGCACGCTTGGCCAGCGCAGTACGAAAGTTCAGGTCCCCTCGCAACGGCGGTGCGCCCGAGAGCAGTTCGGGCCGCAGGCGCAATGCGCGCGCCATGTTTGAACGCAAGGCTTCCGCCGGATAGAGCTGCGGCGCGGCGCGTGCGGTCGACAAGTTGACCTTGACGTCGGCCGCCCGCCGGCGCGCGACGAAGTCCGACACGCGTGCGTGGATGCCGACGTACTGGGCCGGATCGAACGAAGTGCTGGCCGCAGGCTCGCCCATCGGCATCATTTGAAGGCGCTGCGGCTTGCGCACGAAGTATCCCGAGCGGTCGCGTGCCTCGGCCCAGCCATCGGACTCCAGCGTGCGGCAAAGCTGCAACGCGGTGGACAGGCTGATGTCATGCAGCCGCATCAAACTGCGCAACGATGGCATGCGCTCGCCCTGCGCAAGCGAGCCGGCTTCGATTGCGCCGCGGTAGTGCGCAGCAAGGCGGCGGTAGAGCGGCGGCGCGGACGGCGATGGCGGCATGTGCGATGGCATGTGCATGACCCCGATCGTTGCGAAATCGGGGTCTGGAATACAGATGCAGTTGGTGCGAAAAATCACCATAACAGACGGTGCGCGTCGCTGTCTGTTCTGCTTGCAATGGCAAAGCCTGTGTCTGTTCTTGCGCTGCCTTCCCACCGAATATCAAGGCATCGCATCAAGGAGTTTTCAATGACCTGGACCGCCTCCACCACTATCCGATTGCAGCGCGGAGAAGCACTGCACCTGCCTCTCGATCGATTCACGATGCTGCGTGTCGACTCGGGCCAGGTCGTGGTGCGCGAACCGCTGCGCTGGCTCGGCGATTCGGTGGTGGCGCCGGTCGTCACGCTTTCGTCTGGTCACGGCCATCAACTGGAGCACGGTGGCTGGGTCGAGCTTCGAGCATTGTGCGGCGATGTCACGATTCGAAGCCATCGGCCGTCGCCGTGGTGGTACGCGGCCTGGCAGGCGCTGCGCCTCAGCGGACCCTGGCCGCGTATCCGCCCTCGATCCAGGCTTGCGCGCTCGCCATCGTCAGCTTGAACCCCGGCGCCACGCGCGCCTCACCAAGCTGAGCACCGGACTCATCCTGCGCGGTGAGCACGGCATGCGGGTTGTCTTCATCCGGCACGATCTGCAGCGCCACGCGAATACGCTCCGAACCCACGCCGACGCTGACATGCTTGTTGAGCTGCGCATGCAACTGCTGCTCATGCCGGCGCAACACCTCGCTCGCGGTCTTCACCAGGGTGTGGAAGGCCGGCGCATCCAGCGGCTTCGGGTTCTTCTTGTCGCGGCCCATGGTCCAAGGGCCGACCAGCGCAGCCTCCGCCTCCCCCTGGCGGGTCATCGACACCGCCCAGCCATCGTCTTCCTCGTTCTTGATCACGCGCGCGGTCCAGAGCGCGTCGCGCCAGAGACGGGGTTCCTGGATGGTAGTTGTGTCGCCAGTGTCTTCGTCAGAAGAAAGGAAAATATCGGTCATCGGGTTTTTCGGGAATGGGCTGGAAGCTTAGCGCCTGCTCGCCTCGATCCTCTGCTGCCGACTACGCTACGCTGTCGGCTTTTCGCTGTCGGCCGCGCTGCTTGCCGGTCGATTCAGGTTTGGTTCACATTACTGAAGGATCTTTCGTGCTCAAAGCGATCCCCACTGCTCTCGCCGCTGCGCTCGCAGCCACCGCCCTGAGTGCCGCCGCGCAAGTCTCGGTCAACATCAACGTACCCGGTGTCGTGCCGGTACCGGGGGTCGTGCAACTGGCACCGCCCCCGCCGCGCTATGAGCCTGTGCCTGTCGTGCGGCCCGGCCAGGTCTGGGCGCCCGGGCACTGGCAATGGACCGGACGCGAATACGCATGGCGCGGCGGCTATTGGCAGTCCGCTCGGCCGGACTACGCCTACGCGCCTGGTGCATGGGTACGCGTGGACAACGGCTGGCGTTGGCGCGAAGGCGACTGGCACCGTGCCGAGCGCCGCGAAGAAAAGCGCGAGCGTCACGGGGAACGCTATTACGACCACGGCTATCACTGCCCGCCCGGCCAGGCAAAGAAGGGCAATTGCTGATCTGCGTGACCAGGCTCGCCCGTCAAGCCAAGCTCTTCAAAACACCGACAACCCGGTCTTCCCCACGAACAACTCCAGCGCCTTCATGCCCAGCAGGGAGTTGCCCGTGGTGTCGAGCGCGGGCGACCATACCGCGAGCGTGAGCCGGTCCGGCACCACGGCCACGATGCCGCCGCCGACGCCGCTCTTGCAGGGCAGACCGATCGAGAAGGCCACGTCGCCGGCCGCGTCGTAGGTTCCGCAGGTCAGCATCAGCGAGTTGATGCGGCGCGTCTGCCGCTCGGTCGTGACGGCGGCCAGGCCATCGACCGGATGCGCGCCATCGCGGCACAGGAAGCCCGCGGCACGCGCCAGTTGCACGCAGCTCATGCGAATCGAACACTGGTGAAAGTACATGCCGAGCACCGGGCCCACGTCGTTGTCGAGCTTGCCGAAGCTCTTCATGAAGTTGGCCAGCGCGATGTTGCGGAAGCCCGTCTCGGCTTCCGATGCGGCCACCTCTTCATCGAACGCGATCGGCTCGCCGGCCAGGCTCGACATCAGCGCGAGGATGTCGGCGCAGGCGTCGCCCAGGCTCACCAACCGATCGGCCACGGCGATCGCGCCGGCATTGATGAACGGGTTGCGCGGCTTGCCCTGCTCGCTCTCCAGTTGCACCAGCGAGTTGAACGGGTTGCCCGACGGCTCGCGGCCGATGCGCTCCCACAGGCGCTCGCCCAGGTGCTGCATCGCAAGCGTGAGCGTGAACAGTTTCGACACGCTCTGGATCGAGAACGGCGTGGCCGCATCGCCCGCGCAGGCCTCTGCGCCAGCGCAGGTACGTAGCGCAATGCCGAATTGCGCGGCCGGCACGCGTGCCAGTGCGGGTATGTAGCTGGCCACCGTGCCGCCGGCGCCGAGCAGCGGCCGTATCTCTGCGTTGATCTCGTCGAGCACGGCCTGGAAATTCACGGGTTCTGTCATGGGCTGGTGTTCATGCAATCTGCGTGAGTATGTCGCGCACCCGGTCGAGCGACGGGTCGATGTCGAGCGAGTCGATGGCGCCGAAGCCCATCAGCAAGCCCTCTTGCGGTGGCGTGAAATGAAAGAAGGGCGCCAGCGGATACAGCCCGACGTCGACGCGCCGCGCCAGCGAGATCAGCAGGCCGATGTCCACCGGTTGCCTGCACAGCGCCGCCATGTGAAAGCCCGCCGCCGGCACCACCACCTCGAACCACGGCGCCAGGTCGCCTGCGAAGCGCGCGATGAGCTTCTCGCGCCGCAGCGCATAGGCCGCGTGGCAGCGCCGGATGTGCTTCACCAGCAGCCCATCGTCGATGAACCTGGCGAGCGCCCATTGCTGCATTGGCGGCGTGTGCGAGTCGGTCAGGTGCTTGGCCGTGGCGACCGCGTCGCGGATCGACGGCGGCGCGACCAGGTAACCCAATCGCAACTGTGGCGACATCGTCTTCGAGAAGGTGCCGACGTAGGCGACCGTGCCTCGCGTGTCGAGGCTGAACAGCGTTTCGGTCGGCCGGCCTGTGTAGCGGAATTCGCTGTCGAAGTCGTCCTCGACGACCACCGCGCCCAGCTCCTGTGCGCGCCGCAGCAAGGCAATGCGGCGCGCCTGGCTCACCGGCATGCCGAGCGGAAACTGGTGCGCCGGCGTGACGTAGATGAAGCGGGTGCCGGCCGGAATCGCATCGACCACGATGCCTTCGTCATCGACCGGCACGCCGACCACCCGCGCGCCTTGCGCCTCCAGCAGATAGCGCATCGGCGGATAACCGGGTTCCTCGATGGCGACCACGCTGCCCGGCGACACCAGCACGCGCGCCACCAGGTCGAGCGCCTGCTGCGCGCCGGCCGTCACGATCACGTCGTCCGCCGCGCACTGCACGCCGCGCGAGAACGCGATGTGCCGCGCGATGGCTTGCCGCAGCGCCGGCAAGCCTTCTGCCGGCCCGTAGAAGCCGCGCGACTTTGCGCTTTCGCGCATGGCGTGACTCATGCAGCGGCGCCAGTCCTCGGCGGGGAACAGCGCGGCCGAGGGCGCGCCGCCGATGTACTCGAAGCGCGCCTGCGCGTCCTGGATCGCGTGCCGCAACGGCGTCGCCATGCGGCCCCATTGCGCGGCCACGGCCGCACCGGCCAGGTCCTCGGTGCGCTGCGGCGCCGGCCGGGTCGCCATGCCCTTGCTTACAAAAGTGCCGATGCCGGTTCGCCCCACCAGCAATTGGTCGTAGGTCAGCCGCGCATAGGCCTCGGCCACGGTCTTGCGCGACAGCCCGAGCTGTTCCGCGAGCAGGCGCGTCGGCGGCAATTGCTCGCCCCCGGCCAGCCGGCCCGATCGGATCGCGTCCTTGAGCTGGCCGTAGAGCTGGCCCGTCAGGTCCTTCCTGCCCTCGATCACCACATGCAGTTCCACGCGTGGACTCCTCGATCTGCCGCGCATTGGCCACCTTGCCGAGGCCGTCGCGCTCGCACAATTCTCCCCATACCCCATCAACTTCCGGATCACACCATGGAACCCCGTCTCGACTTCTACAAAGCCTCTCCCGATGCCGTCAAGGCGATGCTCGGCCTGCAAGCGTCCATCAGCAAGCTCGGCCTCGATGCCGGCCTGCTCGAACTGGTCAAGCTGCGCGCGTCGCAGATCAACGGTTGCGCCTACTGCGTCGACATGCACTCCCTCGAAGCGCGCAAGCGCGGAGAAACCGAGCGGCGCCTGTATGCCGTGGCCGCGTGGCAGGAGTCCCCGTTCTTCACCACCCGCGAGCGCGCCGCATTGGCCTGGACCGAATCCCTCACGCGCGTCGCCGACACCCATGCACCCGACGCCGACTATGCGGCCCTGTGCGCCGAGTTCAATGAGCGCGAGCGCGTCGACCTCACGCTGGCCATCGGCGCCATCAATGTGTGGAATCGCCTGGCGATCGGCTTCCGCTCGGTGCCGGCCGCGTGAGCTGAGCAAGCTTGGCCATGCGCTGCCGGGATGGGCCGACAACAAGACGGCGCATGAATACCGACTTGCCGTGGCCACCGCCATCCAACCCGTCGAAGCCTGGCCCCCGCCGGGCTTCGGCAAGGCGGATAGGCGAGCTGCAGCGACACGACGGATTCCGGCCGCCGTCGGACGGGTTTCCCCGCTGTGGCCTAATGTCGCCCGGACATTTTTTTACCGGAGCCCCTACATGCCTACCACTTTCAGAACCGAGGCCGAGCGCAAAGCCTCGCCCAAGCCCACGCCCGCACCGGGCTACACGCTGCCCAAGTCGGGCACAGGCCAGAAGCGCAGCCTCGAGCGCGGTACCGCCACCCGCAGCAAGAAGAACCCCGGCAAGCGCGCCAAGAAGGGCGGCTGAAAGCCCCTCGGACATCAAGCCGCCCCCGAGGCGGCTTTTTTTGCGTCTGCGGCTGGTGCCCTGCGCCGATTGACCATCACGATTCCCAGTCCCACGCCCGACAGTGCCAGTACCAGCCGCAGCGTCAGCGGCTCGCCCAGCATCATCACGCCGAACGCCAGCGCGAACAGCGGCGTCAGAAAAGTGAACGACGACATCTGCGTGGCAGGGTAGTGCCGCAGCAGCCACATCCACGTGAGGTAGCTCGCAAACGCGCCAACCGCGGTCTGCAGCGCAATCGAACCCCAGGCCATCGCCGAATACGACAAGCCCCAGGTCTCCCCGAGCGCCAGCGACAGGAACGGCGACACGGCCGCCGTCACGGCCACCTGGTAGAACAACGTTTTCTCGGCACTGGCCGTCGCCAGCCTGGTCGCGCGGATGGACAGCGTGGTCAGTCCCCACAGCATGCCGGAGGCCAGCGCCAGCAAGTCGCCGCGCAATTGCGTAGCGCTGCTGTGCCCGAAGCTCTCGCTGAAGGCCAGCACCACGCCGCCGAAGGCGAGCGCCAGGCCCACCCACTGCCAGCCCCGCAACTGCTCCGAGGGCGCCCAGCGCGGCAGGAACAGCGCGACCCAGAATGGCGAGGTATAGAGAAACACCGTCAGCCGCGACGCGGTGGTGTTTTGCAGGCCCAGGTAGATGCAGGAGAACTCGCCCGCGAACAGCAGCCCCGCGAGCAGGCCGCCCGGCAGCGTGCCATCACGGTCGAACAACGGCACGCCGCGCGCCCGGCACCAGAGCCACAGCAGCACCACCGCGCCGGCCATGCGGATCGACGCCTGCCAAAGCGGCGGCACTTCGACGACCGTGGTCTTGATGAGGATCTGCTGCAACCCCCAGAAGGCACAGCATGCGACGAGCAGGCTGATGGCGAGGGTGTCGAGATGGGTCTTGCGTTCGATCATTTCTTTCTTGCGTTCACTTGGTCATCATTCACCGGATACGGTGCTCGGCCCCGCACGCCGACCAACAGGTCCGGCACCACGGTTTCAACATCCTTCGCGCCGCGCGCCGCGTGTTCCAGCCGCTGCGCCAGGTCTCGCGTCGGCACGCAGCCTTGCAGATAGACCCAGCGTCGCTGCACCATCACCCACACGCTGGCACGCTTCAGGCCCGGCACCGTTGCCAATGCCTTGCGCACACGCGGCGCCACATCCTTGTCATAGCGATACGCATTGCTGTCTTCGCAGCGGTGCTCGAGCCAGCAACTGGTGCCGCGCTCCAATCGGCTGTGCATCTGCGTGCGTCGTTCGGCCTCGGTATAGAACGGTCCCAACGGCACGGGGCAACCGGGCAGTCCGGATGCGATCTGGAAGAAGGGGTCGTCGAACCAGTTGCGCCGCTCCGCGGGCGTGTCGCTCGTCACCGGCGCCGCGCCAACGGTTCCTGCCACCAGCCACGCCAGCCACGCCATCCACGCGAGCCGGCACGAGCCGATACGGCAACGGGTCATGCATCGATGGTAGCCGCGCACCGCAATCGCTGCTGGTGCAAACTCGACGCATGCATACGGCCATTCCCGTCATCGACATCTCGCCGCTCGCATCCCGTGATACGGCGCAACGTGCGCGCGTTGCGGCCGAGGTTGGCGCTGCCTGCCGCGACGTCGGCTTCTTCGCCATCACCGGCCATGGCGTTGCCCCCGCACTGCTCGCCGACGCCTTCGCCGCCGGCCGCGAGTTCTTCGCGCTCGACAGGGCTGCCAAGCAGGCCATCGCCATCGGCAAGCTCGGCCACAACCGCGGCTATGTCGACTTCGGCGCCGAGGCGCTCGACGAGAAGAAGGGCGCCGACCAGAAGGAAGCCCTCAACTTCATCTGGACCGACGAGCAGACGCGCCCGCCCAATGCGTGGCCGCCGATCGACGGTTGGCGCCCGCGCGTGCAGGCGTATTTCGATGCCGCCCTGGCCGCGGCCCGCATGCTGCACGCGGCCTTTGCCACCGACCTCGGCCTGGCGCCGGACTTCTTCGACGGCAAGATCGACCAACCCATGGCCACGCTGCGTTTCCTGCACTATCCGGCGCCGGCAACGGGCGCGGTGGCCGAAGGCATCGGCGCCGGCGCCCACACCGACTACGGCAACGTGACGCTGCTGGCCACCGACGGCGTTGCCGGCCTGCAGGTCCGCCCCCGCAACCGCGACTGGATCGACGCTCCCGCATTGCCGGTCGGCGCCTTTCTCTGCAACATCGGCGACTGCCTCATGCGCTGGACCAACGACGTGTACGTGTCGACACCGCATCGCGTGCTGCGCCCCGCACGCGAGCGCTATTCGATCGCGCTGTTCCTCGATCCGAACCCGGACGCACTGGTCAGCGCGATTCCATCATGCGTGCCGGCGGGCGAGGCGCCGCGCTACCAGCCGATCACCGCGCAGGCGTATCTGCAATCGCGCTTCGACGCGACCTACAAGCGCACATAGGTCGTCGATTCAAAACCGTTGCTCCACCGCACGTCGCGCGACCCGCGACAGATGAAACCGGCGCCCTCAAATACCAGGGATACCGCGGAACCGGCTTTGCCGGGCCGCTGGTATCGCCCCCTTCGAGGGGGAGGCGCCGCAGGCGCTTCGGGGGTGGGTCATTTCCACCGCGGAACCGGCTTTGCCGGGCCGCTGGTATCGCCCCCTTCGAGGGGGAGGCGCCGCAGGCGCATCGGGGGTGGGTCATTTCTACAGCGGGTGCTCCGTATAGAAACGCCCACCGTGAAACAGCAGCGGTGACGCGCCCACGCGCATGGTGCATCGCTCAACCTCGCCGACGAAGATCACGTGGTCGCCTTCGTCGTACCGGCTGCGGTTGAAGCACTCGAAGCTCGCCGCCGCGCCGTCCAGCAAAGGCGCGCCGCCAAGCCCTTCGGCGAACGTCACATCGGCCCATCGGTCCATGCGCTTCTGCGCAAAGCGCTCGGCCAGTTCCTTCTGGTTCGCGGCCAGGATGTTGATGGCGTAGTGCGAGCCGGTGTCGAGCGCCGGCATCGACCCCGACGACCGCGCCAGGCTCCACAACACCAGCGGCGGCGTCAGCGACACCGAGTTGAACGAGTTGGCCGTGAGCCCCACCAGCGAGCCGTCGGCCGCCCGCGCCGTGACGATCGTGACGCCCGTGGCAAACATGCCGAGCGCATCGCGGAATTCGTCGGGCGAGAAGGAGGGCGCTTGCGCCTGGGAGGGAGCGGTCACGAAAAAGGCTGGAAACAAGGGGAATTGCATTCTGGCCGATCGCAACCGGTCCGACAGCCCCTTGTCGAAAGCCTCGACGCCCCCAGTTCCCAAGGACGTTCAACGCCGATCTCATGGAGCTCGAAATGTCCGACCCCCCTTCACAACTGGCCCAGGTCAATCAGAAGATCGTTGCCGAGGGCGAGCAGCTTCCGGCCGTCAAACTCAAGGACGGCACGACGGTGCAAACCGGGACTGTCGCGACCATGCTGCACAACGTGGCTCGCTACAACAGCGGCGAGCGAGGCGAGATCGAGAAGGAGCTCGCGTTGTCGGTGCCGACGCTCTTCAAGGTCGGGCTCTTCGAACTATTCCCCGTCGAGGATTGGATCGCTGGAACGAATCCCGGTCGGCGATTCGTTGGCCTGGTTGCACAGGAAGCGCTTTTGGCGCGCGGCGACCGCGCTGCTGAAACCGATCCGCCCTGGTGCTAGCCAAAGAACCAGTAGCACACGGCAATGGCTGCGACGACGCCCGCCAGCTCCGCCGCCAGCGCGCACGCCACCGCATGCCGCGCCCGCTGGATACCGACCGCACCGAAGTACACCGCCAGCACGTAGAACGTGGTCTCGGTGCTGCCCTGGATGACGGCCGCAGCCAGCGCGGGAAAACTGTCGACTCCCTGGCTTTTCATCGTCTCGATCAGCATCGCGCGCGCCGCACTGCCGGAGAAGGGCTTGACCAGCGCGGTCGGCAGGGCGTCGACGAAGCGCGTGTCCCACCCGCCCTGCGTCACCACCCACCGGATGCCGCCGAGCGCAAAGTCGAGCGCGCCCGATGCGCGCAGCACACCCACCGCACACAGCATGGCCACCAGGTACGGCAGCAGGTTCTTCGCCACATCGAAGCCTTCCTTCGCGCCTTCGATGAAGCGCTCGTACACCTTCACGCGCCGCAGTGCGCCGGCCAGCAGGAACACGATCACGATGCCGAACAAGGTCAGGTTGCCGAGCAGCGAAGACAACGCAGCCAGCGCCGCTGACGACAGCGTACCCAGCAACGCCATGAAGCCGCCGAGCACCAGCGCACCAGGCACCAGGTAGGCCAGCACGATCGGATCCCACAGGCGCAGGCGCTGCACCAGCGCCACCGACAGCAACCCGACCAGCGTCGACGCGCTGGTCGCCAGCAGGATCGGCAGGAACACCAGCGTCGGGTCGCTCGCGCCTTGTTGCGCGCGGTACATGAAGATGGTCACCGGCAGCAGCGTGAGCGACGAGGCGTTCAGCACCAGGAACAGGATCTGCGCATTGCTCGCCGTGAGGCCGCTCGGGTTCAGGGTCTGCAACTCGCGCATCGCCTTCAGTCCGATGGGCGTGGCCGCGTTGTCCAGCCCCAGCGCATTGGCCGCGAAGTTCATCGTGATGAGGCCCAGTGCAGGATGGCCCGCGGGCACCTCCGGCATCAACCGCCGGAACAAGGGGCCCAGCAAGCGCGCCAGCCAGCCGACCAGCCCAGCAGCCTCCGCGATGCGCAGCAGGCCAAGCCACAGCGTCAACGTGCCGAACAGCAGCACCATCACCTCGACCGCGAGCCGGGCCATCGTGAACAGGCTCTCCACCACGGTCGCGAACACGGTCGCGTCGCCGCCGATCAGCCAGCGGCCGAACGATGCCACCGCCGCGACGAGAAAGAATCCGAGCCATAGCCCGTTGAGCATGCGTTGTCCCTTGCTGAAGATGCCGGCCGATCATAGGGGCGAGCCCAGTGGCTGCTTTCCGCGTGCGGCATGAATCGGGACACACGACAAAAGGCCGGGTGATCGTGCGTGACGATCACCCGGCCTTTCCTTGAGCTGCGCATCCGAAGCTGGATGCCGCTGCGTATTTGCCGAGGCCGACCTGCGGCATCGCGCAGGCTCAGCCTGTCAGGCCTGTTTAGGCCTGTTTAGGCCTGTTTAGGCCTTGCGCACGGCGCGACGTGCCGGCTTGGCATCGACAGCGACTTCGGCCATTTCTTCAGCGGCGACAGCCATGCGGGCTTCGACAGCCTTGGCGCCTTCGGCAACCTTGTCGGCGATCTTCGTAGCCAGCGAAGCGATGGGCGCGTTCAGCGTGCGCACTGCGTCGAAGTTGGCGAGCTTGATGGAGGATTCAACGCGGGCAACGGCGTTTTCGACCGATTCGATGCCGCTGGCGGCGCGCGTCGAGATCGCATCGATGGCTTGGTCAGCGCGATCGTAGGCAGCTTGCACGCCCTTGAGCATGTAGCCAGCCAGCAGTTCCTGGGCGTTCACCAGTTCCGACTTGATCTGTTCGTTGACCATGGGGATCGAACGAGCTTCCAGGACCGACGCGAAACGGGTCTTGGCGTCGCCGAGCACGCGCTCGACGGTGGCGCGATAGGCCTGGTTCAGGGTCTTGCCAGCAGCGCTGTACTGGGCGACGACGTGGTTGGCGGTGTTGGCGAGGGATTGGTTCGACATGATTCTTTTCCTTTGGGGGTTCAAGTTGGTATGCATGAATCTTCTCGCCGAAGGCCTAGTCGGCAAAAGCTAGATATGTCGGATAGTTGGAGCAGATGCTCTAAACCCCGGCCGCAAATCCGAAGCCCTCGATCGGCGCCGCATTGCCGCTGATCAACTCGGCCATCGCCTTGCCGGAGCCCGCGGCGTGCGTCCAGCCCAGTGTTCCGTGGCCTGCGTTGACCCATAGCTTGCCGACGCGCGTGCGGCCGATGTACGGGATGTTGGTCGGCGTGGCCGGGCGCAGGCCAGTCCAGAAATTCGGCTGTCCCCCTTCGGCCTCGCTGCGCGTGTCGCATACACCGGGCAGCACCTGCTCGATGCGTTGGGCCAGCATGCGGCAGCGCTGGCGCGCCAGCGGCGTGTCGAGCGCATGGTCGTAGCCGCTGAGCTCGATCGTGCCGGCCACGCGCAGGCGGTCGCCGAGCCGCGTCATCGCGCACTTCACGGTGTCGTCGATGGTGCTGATCCAGGGGGCGCCCTCGGGCTTTCGCAGCGCGAAGGTGGCGCTGTAGCCCTTGCCGGGGTAGATCGGCAGGTCGACGCCCACCGTGCGCAGCAGCGGCGCGCTGTAGGAGCCGCAGGCAACGACCACGGCGTCGGCGCGCAGCGTCAGGTCGTTCTGTGCCGAACCCGGCGTCGAGCCGCCCGTCACCTCGACCGATTCGATCTCGCCGCCCGCCTTGTTCAACCGCAGCACGCGTCTCCCGAACAGCATGCGCGCCCCGCGGGCCGCGCAGCGCCGTGCCAGCGCCTGCGTGAAGACGCACGCATCGCCCGATTCGTCGCTCGCCGTGTAGGTGCCGCCGACGATGTGTTCGCCGAAGCTGCGCAGCGCCGGCTCGATGGCCAGCAACTCGTCGCGACTCACCACCCGCCGCTCGATACCGTAGGGCCGCATCAAGGCAGCCGCATGCGCCGCGCCGGCCAGCGATTTCTCGTCGGTGAAGTAATGCGCGATGCCGCGCTCGAGCCGGTCGAATTCGATGCCGGTGCGGGCCACGACCTCCTTCAGCGCGAGATGGCTGTAGCCTCCCAGCGCGATGATCTGCGCCACGTTGCGCGCAAATGCGGCATCGTTGCACTGCGTCAGGAACTTCAGCCCCCAGCGCCACTGTTGCCAGTCGAAGCGCGGCCTGAAGAGCAGCGGCGCGTCGTTGCGGAACATCCACTTCAGCAACTTGGCCGGTGCGCCCTTGTAGGCCCATGGTTCGCAATAGCTCACCGAAATCTGCCCCGCGTTGGCGAAGCTCGTTTCCATGGCCGCATCGGGCTGGCGGTCGACGACGGTGACGTGATGCCCGCGTTCGAGCAGGTACCAGGCAGTGTGGATGCCGATCACGCCAGCGCCCAGGACGATGACTTTCATCCGCCGATTCTCCCCGCAGCTTCGAGAAGGGCTTGTGGCCGCCCGCGCGGCGCGGCTGCCCGGTCAATCGATGTCGATGGTCAGCGTCGGGTTGAACGTCGCCTGCTCGCCCTTGCTGCGGTAGCCCAGCGGGTTGGCGACGACGCGGCACCCGTCCTTCACGTAGTCGAAGGCGCAATGCAGGTGGCCGTGCAGCCAGACCTTGGCCAGCGGCAGCAACTCGTCGAGCGAATTGCAGAATCCGGCGGTGCCCGGCGACAGCCCGTAGCGCGGATCGGCGCTCGCCAGCGTCGGGGCGAAGTGCGTGACCGCTACCGTCGTGCCGTCGAACGGTTCAGCCAATGCATTGCGCAACCAGGCCTGGCACAAGAGTGAGTGCTCTCTCAGGGCCTCGGACATGAAGGGCCGACCGCCACGCGTCGTGGCCGCTGTGGCCAGGTAGTGATCGGCGGCGCGCATGGCTTTGCCGCGCGCTTTGAGCACCTCGGTCATGCCTGCCGCAGGGTCGACCAGTGCGTCGAAATCGCTCCAGAGCGTGGTCCCGACGAAGCGGACGCCATCGATCTCCAGCGTCTCGCGCTCCAGCCAGAGGATGCCGAGGGCGTCGCACCACTCGCGCAGGCGACTGTGCACCGCGTCGAAGTCGTCGCTGTCGTATTCGTGGTTGCCGGGCACGTAGATGACCGGCGTCGGCCAGCCCTTGCGCGGCGAGAACAGCCCAAGCCCGAAGTCCGGGCTGTCCAGGCGCGTGCCCTGCTGGTAGGAGCCGATGTCGCCTGCCAACACCAGCAGGTCGGCTCCGGCCGCAGGCTGCGGCACGAAGTGCGGATGCGATTCGAGGTGCAGGTCTGACAGCAACTGAAGCTTCATTCTGGCAGTCTAGACCGTCTGTGCACTATGTCCGGTTCTCGCCAGACAAGGGAACGGCGGATGCGTTTATGTGTTTTGTGCATGACTCTGCCGTTGAAAGATAGGGGAAAACCCTTAATCTTGGTTCATCAACACTTCAACGCGAGCTTCGGCCGCGCTCTTTCATGTTCTCCCTGTTCGGTCAACTGCTCCGTTTCTTCCGTCCCGCTCCTGCAGCAGTGCCTTCGAGCTATGCCGCGATGCTGTTCGAGAGCGCCGACTCCCGCGCCGGCCTGAGCCTCCGCCAAGCGCACGAACTACGTGCCGCCGCCAGCGCCTGGCTGAGCGTCGTCAGGTAATTTCGGCGGCAAGCCGGCGCCGGCAGGAGGCGCCTCGGCGTTGGGCGAAAACGCCACCCCGGCCGCCCGCACCAGCGCATCGCGCAGCCACTCGTGCGCATGGCCATGCTGTGCCCGCCGGTGCCACACCGCGTCGACGTGCACCAGTGGCTGGTCGAAGGGCAGGTCGCGCAGCACCAACTGATCATCGAAGCCGGTCACCTTGACGAAATGGCGGGGCAGCACCGTCAGCAAGTCGGTGTTGGCCACCACCCGTCCGGCCGTGAAGAACTGGTTGACCGTGACCACGATGTGCCGCTCCCGCCCCAGCGCTGCGAGCGTCTGCTCGATGAAGCCATAGGGCCGCCCGGAGAAGCTCACCAGCAGGTGGCGCGCCGCGCAGTATTCGTCGAGCGTCAGCGGCTTCTGCGCCAGCGGATGGTCCTTGCGCATCACGCACACGTATTGCCCCACATAGAGCCGTTGCGCCTCGAACGGCGCGGCCGTGCCCGACTGGCCGCGCGCCGTCAGGCTGGCCAGCACCGCCGGGAAGTAGCCGACGGCCATGTCCGCGCCCTCGCTCTCCAGCAACTGCCGCGGATCCCGTGTGGTCAGCGGTACCACGCGGATCGACACGGCAGGCGCCTCGCGCTGCGCCATCTGCACCAGCACAGGAATCAGCTCGGCGGCGGTCGCGTCGGCCATGGCCAGCACGAAGGCCGTGTCGGCGGTGGCAGGGTCGAAGTCGCTCGGAGCCAGGGTGTGCTGCAGGTGTCGAAGCGCATCGCGGATGGTGGGCCACAGCGCCAGCGCGCGGGGCGTGGGCTCCACACCGGCACCGGAGCGGCGCACCAGTTCGTCGCCAAGCACTTCGCGCAGGCGGCGCAGCGCATTGCTCACGGCCGGCTGCGTCAGCGACAGATTGCGTGCGGCCCGCGTGAGATTGCGCTCGGCCATGACCTCGTCAAAGACGCGCAGGAGGTTGAGGTCCAGCGTGCGAAAGTTGACGTTCATCATCGTGGTGAATGATAAGCATCAGAAATATAAAGTGGCCATGCACTAGGGAAATCCCTAGTATCGAGTCAT
Organism: Variovorax humicola; assembly: GCF_037889915.1. Taxonomy (NCBI): domain Bacteria; kingdom Pseudomonadati; phylum Pseudomonadota; class Betaproteobacteria; order Burkholderiales; family Comamonadaceae; genus Variovorax; species Variovorax humicola. Next base: position 329,619 of record NZ_JBBKZV010000003.1, read on the forward strand.
CTGCTAACGCTCACGCAATTTTGGAAGGGAATCATCATGACCGGCTTCGTCAACGCAAACCACCCCACAGTCCACCCCGGCGTCCAACGCGCCGAGGTCCTGTTCGACATCGTCAATGGCAGGTCCATGCGCGGCAGCACGCGCCATGTGATTGCCTTCCTGCTGGTGGCGGCGCTTGCGTCGACACTGGCGGTCGCGGAAGCCCTGGTTGCGAACTGGGACGAAGGCAACTTGCTGACCGCATGGGCAGTGCTCTGCGCCGCGCTCTTCGCCGGTGTCGCACTCTACAGCGACTTGCTGGTAGCGGGTGCGAAACGCGTCGCGGCCTGGTTCCGCGCCGGCGCTGAACGCCGCGCCAGCGCGCGCGCCGACGCACAGTTCCTGGCAGCCGCCGATCGTGACCCGCGCATCATGGAAGAATTGCGCGCTGCAATCGCGCGCAGCAAGGCCGAGGACGAAACGACCGATGTCGCCCCTGCCGTCAGCCTGCTGTCGAAGATGACCGGCGCGCATGAAACGCCTTCGCTGTACGTCGCAATGAGCCGCGTGCAGTCGGGACAATTCCACTGAGCAACTGACTGTCACACACAAGAAAAAACCGCCCGAGGGCGGTTTTCTTCTGTCTGCGGATAACCTGGCGATCAGGCTTCCAGCCGCTCCTCGATGGCGGCCTTGGTGGCTGGCAGTTCCTTCGGCAGATGGTGTGCCAATTGCGCGAACAACTCTTCGTGCAGCTTGAGTTCATCGCGCCAGGCCGACTTGTCGATGCTGGTCACGGTGTTGAATTGTTCGGCGCTGAAGTCCAGGCCAGTCCAGCTCAGGTCCTGGTAGCGCGGGCTCACGCCGAAGACGTGCTCGGCACCTTCGGCCTTCTGCTCGATGCGCTCGATCATCCACTTCAGTACGCGCATGTTCTCGCCATAGCCGGGCCAGACGAACTTGCCATCGGCGCCCTTGCGGAACCAGTTCGTCGTGTAGATCTTCGGCAGTTTGGCGCCCGAAGCGTCGAGCTTCTTCCCGAGGTTGAGCCAATGCTGGAAGTAGTCGCTCATGTTGTAGCCCATGAACGGCAGCATCGCGAATGGGTCGCGGCGCACCACGCCGGCCTGGCCGGTGGCGGCGGCGGTGGTTTCGCTCCCCATCGTGGCGGCCATGTAGACGCCTTCGACCCAGCTTCGGGCTTCGGTGACCAGCGGTACGGTGGTGGAGCGTCGGCCGCCGAAGATGAAGGCGTCGATGGCCACGCCCTTCGGGTCGTCCCAGGCGTCGTCGAGCGCGGGGTTGTTGGTGGCGGCAACGGTGAAACGTGCGTTCGGGTGTGCCGCCTTGGCGCCGGTTTCCTTGGCGATCTGGGGTGTCCAGTCCTTGCCCTGCCAGTCGATGGCGTGCGCGGGCGCGTCGCCCATGCCCTCCCACCACACGTCGCCGTCATCGGTGAGGGCCACGTTCGTGAAGATGGTGTCGCGCTCGACGCTGGCCATGCAGTTCGGGTTGGTCAGCACGTTGGTGCCCGGCGCCACGCCGAAGTAGCCGGCCTCGGGGTTGATCGCGTGCAGGCGGCCGTCGGCTTGCGGCTTGATCCAGGCGATGTCGTCGCCGATGGTGGTGACCTTCCAGCCGTCCAGGCCGGCCGGCGGGATCAGCATCGCGAAGTTGGTCTTGCCGCAGGCGCTCGGGAAGGCGGCGGCGACGTGGTATTTCTTGCCCTCCGGGTTGGTCACGCCCAGGATGAGCATGTGCTCGGCGAGCCAGCCTTCGTCGCGGCCCATGTTCGAGGCGATGCGCAGCGCAAAGCACTTCTTGCCCAGCAGCGCATTGCCGCCGTAGCCCGACCCGTAGCTCCAGATCTCGCGCGTCTCGGGGTAGTGGACGATGTACTTGGTCTTGTTGCAGGGCCAGGCGACGTCCTTCTGGCCGGCTTCCAGCGGCGCGCCGACGGTGTGGACGCAGGGCACGAAGTCGCCATCCACGCCCAGCACGTCGTACACGGCCTTGCCCATGCGCGTCATGATCTTCATGTTGACGGCCACGTAGGGGCTGTCGGACAACTCGATGCCGATATGCGCGATCGGCGAGCCCAGCGGGCCCATGCTGAAGGGCACGATATACATCGTGCGGCCCTTCATGCAGCCGTCGAACAGGGGCTGCAGCGTGTTGCGCATCTCGCCCGGCGCCATCCAGTTGTTGGTGGGACCGGCGTTTTCCTTCTTCTCGGAGCAGATGTAGGTGCGGTCTTCGACGCGCGCCACGTCGCTCGGATCAGAGGACGCGAGGTAGGAGTTGGGCCGCTTGACCGGGTTGAGCTTCTTGAAGGTGCCGGTGTCCACCAATTGCTGGCAGAGGCGGTCGTACTCTTCAGTGGTGCCGTCGCACCAGTGGATGCGCTCGGGCTTGCACAGGGCGGCCATATCGGCCACCCAGGCGATCAGCTTCGCGTTCTTGACATAGTTGGGCGCCTGAATGGCGAGGCCCTTCATCACGGGTGCGTTCATCGGAAGTCTCCTGGTCTTGAAAATCGTCTTTTCGAACGAGCCTCGGCGCCATCGCGCACGAAGACCGTTGGAGAAAACGTTTTCTTATGGAGTCCGTATATCGCACGGAGGTCCCGGCCTGGGCCGTGCGGGCCCGGCCGGTGCCTGCGTCAGGCCATGTAGACGGCGATCGATGCCAGCAGCAACATCAGCACGCCACCCGCGATCGGGAGGACGAGCGGCATCAGATGGACGATGGATTCGACCGCATCTTTTTCGACAAGGGCGGCTTCACCCGGTTCGACGGGGGTGGGGTTGGACATCGGGATACCTCAGGTTCGCAAAACTGACGGATATTTTAGGGGCACGCTCAAGCGCATCATGTCAGGGTCGGCCCCCGAAAAATGTGAGACTTTTGGCCTATAACCAAGGCGGTGAAAGTCCGGGGGCGGGGCATACGCCGACGCCTGCGTCTTTCGTGGACCTTGGCTATCGCTGCTCTTCGGCCGCGAAACCCGCCGCGTGCAGTGCGTCCAGTACGGAGGCCAGGTGCGGCCGCCCGCGGGTTTGCAACACCAGTTCGACATCGACGTTCTGCGCAGCCAGCACGGTGAAGGCCCGCTGGTGGTGAACTTCATCGATGTTGGCGCCCGCTTCCGCCACTGTGGCTGTGATATGGGCCAATGAGCCAGGCACGTCACGCGCGCTCACCCGCACACGGGCCAGCCGGCCGGCGCGGACCATGCCGCGCTCGATGATGGCGGCCAGCAGAAGGGGGTCGATGTTTCCGCCCGAAAGCACCAGGCCCACTTTCTTGCCGCGGAAGCGTTCGGGGTGGCGCAGCAACGCCGCGAGGCCGGCAGCGCCGGCGCCCTCGACCAGCGTCTTCTCGATCTCGAGCAGCATCAGCACGGCCTGCTCGATGTCGCCCTCGTCCACCAGCAACAGGTCATCGACCAGTTTCTTGATGATCTGCTGAGTCAGGACGCCTGGCGTGCCGACCGCGATGCCCTCGGCAATCGTGCTGTTGCCCTGCGGATGCTGCAGGCCCTTCACGGCATTGACCATCGCCGGGAAGCGGGTCGTCTGCACGCCGATGATCTCGATGCCCGGCTTGCGCGCCCGCGCCGCGACCGCCATGCCGGCGATCAGCCCGCCGCCGCCGACCGATACGACCAGCGTGTCGAGGTCGGGCACTGCATCGAGCATCTCCAGCGCGACCGTGCCCTGGCCGGCGATGATGGCTTCGTCGTCGTAGGGGTGCACGAAGGTCAGGCCTTCCCGCTGCGCCAACTCGAACGCGTGGAGGCGGGCGCCTTCCAGCGTGTCGCCGTGCAGCACCACGTCGGCGCCGAAGCCACGCGTGCGCTCGATCTTCACGCCGGGAGTGAAGCGCGGCATCACGATCCTCGCGCGCAGGCCCAGGCGTTGCGCGTGATAGGCCACGCCCTGTGCGTGGTTGCCGGCCGACATCGCGACGACGCCGCGCACGCCGCTCTCCGACAGGTCCACCAGTTTGTTACACGCGCCGCGCTCCTTGAACGATGCGGTGAACTGCAGGTTCTCGAATTTGAGGAAGACTTGCGCCCCCACGATTTCGGAGAGCGTGCGCGACTCCACACACGGTGTATCAAGCAATTGCCCGCGCAGACGCTCGGCCGCTTTGGTGATCTGTTCGATTTCAACCATACCGGGAATTGTCGACGGATTCGCAACATCAGGGTTTTTACTGTTCCCAATCCTTCCCCAACCTAAAACTCTGCGTTATGGTCGCGCTGAGTTGGCTCGGAGAAGGGTAGTCCCGCAATGGTCAAGCGTTCCGGTGTGGATGAAGTGGTGGCTGCATCGCGCAGCCAGGCCATGCCTTCGCCTGGACTCAAGGGCGCGCCGGTGCTCGAGCTCATGTGCTCGCACTTCGTCTTGACGCTCGCGGCCAAGCAGGGACCGCGATTCAACGTGCGGCGCGACCTGAACGGGCTGCTGTCGCTTACAGGCCGCCACCTCGTCTGGCCCGCCGCGGTGCTGCATCGGCTGCGCGAATTCCTTGGCCGGCGCTGTGCCGGCAACGAGATCTGGAAAGGCGTCGAGGAACTGGACAGCCGTACGCTGCTGGAACGCCACGGCGTCTGGCGCGGCCCCTACGAAGAAGGCACGCTGTTCTTCTACCTCGACGAATACGCCAAGGATCAGCCGAAGGACCTGCTTTCGGTGCTGTCGGCGACGCGCGACTGGCTTACGCACGCGTTGCGAAAGCAGTCGACGCTGGTCGAGAAGAACATCGATGCGCTGGCTGGCCTGCTGCTGCTCAACAAGGCCGAGCGCGCGCTGCTGCTCTACGGCACGCTCGCGCGCTATCAGCGCGACCTGCGCTCGCTGCTGGTCGAATTCAAGGTCAACAATGCGCCGGAGGCCTATGCAGCCATTGCGGAAGTGGCCGGCGTCAACGCGAGCGACGTGGGCGAAGCGCTGCGCGCCGGGTCGCGGCTCGAGCGCATCGGCCTGGTCGAGAACCTGATCTCCGAACACAACATCACGGACCTGGCCGACCTCATGAAGGTCAGCGAGAAGCTGCCGCCGGTATTGATGCGCGAGTATCGCGACCAGAACGAGTTGATGGCGGTGTTCACCCGGCCGTCGGCCAAGAGCGCGCTCGACGTCGATGATTTTTCTTTCGTGGCCGACGAGGCGCAGATGCTGGTTACGCTGCTGCGCGCCGCCGTGGCGCGCAAGGAGCCGGGCGTCAATGTGCTGCTCTACGGACCGCCCGGCACCGGCAAGACCGAGTTGGCCAAGGTGGTGGCGCAGGCGGCGGGGCTCGAACTGTTCGAGGTCGAATATGCCGACCGCGACGGCAATTCGCTGAGCGGGCGCGATCGCTATCGCTCGCTGCAGATCGCGCAGGTGTTCCTCAAGGGCAGCGCGCAGGCCGCGTTGCTGTTCGATGAAGTGGAAGACGTGTTCCCGCCGATCAGCACCGAGGCCGCGCAGTACATGGCGCGTGCCGAGCAGATCTCCGCGCCGACCAGCGGCAGCGTCAGCGGCAAGGCCTGGGTCAACCAGATCCTCGAATCGAATGCCGTGCCCACGCTGTGGGTAACCAACCGCATCGAGCAGATCGACCCGGCCTTCCGGCGCCGCTTCGCGTATCACCTCGAGCTCAAGTCGCCGCCGCCGGGCGCGCGCGAGCAGCTGGTGCGCAAGACGCTGGAGGGTGTGCCGGTGTCGGAAGCCTTCACCGCGCGGCTGGCCGAGCGCAAGGGGCTGACGCCGGCGCAGATCCGCACGGCGGCGCGCTTTGCCGAGCTTGCCAAGACCGATGAGGTGACGGTCGAATCGCTGATCGAGCGTCAACTCAAGAACGCGGACCTGGCGCTGGGCACCACTGAAACGGGACGCGGCGAGCGCCGCAGCGTCACCACCTATGACCTGGACATGCTCAACGTCGAGACGCGCTTCGAGATTCCGCGCATCGTCGAGGCGATCAGGGTGCGCGGCCACGGCACGCTTTGTTTCTATGGTGCGCCGGGTACCGGCAAGACGGCGCTGGCCGAGCACCTGGCCAAGGCCATCGCCCGGCCGCTGATCATCAAGCAGGCCAGCGACCTGATGAGCAAGTACGTCGGCGAGACCGAGCAGAACATGGCCGCGATGTTCAAGGAAGCCGAGGCTGAAAAAGCCGTGTTGCTGCTCGACGAGGCCGACTCGTTCCTGCAGGACCGCCGCGGCGCGCAGCGCACCTACGAAGTCACCGAAGTCAACGAGATGCTGCAGGGCATGGAGCGCTTCAACGGCGTGTTCGTCTGCACCACCAACCTGCTGGACCGGCTCGACCAGGCGGCGCTGCGACGCTTCACCTTCAAGATCAAGTTCATGCCGCTGACGGCAGCGCAGCGCGAGCGCATGTTCATCGTCGAGGCGCTGGCGGGCGATGCGACGCTGCTGACTGTCGAACTGCGCGCGCGCCTGGGCCAGCTGGAGCAACTCTGTCCCGGTGACTTTGCCGCGGTGAAGCGCCAGACCGACATCCTCGCGACCGAGTTTTCGGCTGCCGAGTTCCTCGACCAGCTCGACGCGGAGCACCGCATCAAGCCGGAGGTACGCGAGTCGCGCGGCATGGGCTTCATCCGGTAGTCGCCGGCGGATTTTTTTCAGCGACTTGGCGTCTTCATGGCCGTGGCTCGCCCTGGCTGATCCCCACTTCTGCGGAAGATGCCGCCGCGATTGCGATGCCCTGCGGCGGTGCCTGTGCAGCCGGGGCCGGGGCGAAATCGACCATCGGTGGCGATAAAAACGCAGTCGGCGCAATGACCCGCGGCGCGCGCGTCGTGAAATCAAACTGCTCGCCACCTTGCCGACGTGGCTGGATTGCGCTGCAAGCTGATACGCTCCTCGCCGACTACACGGGGCGGAAAGCAAATGAGTCTGAATATTCGTTGGGGCGTCGGCCTCGTCGCTGCATTGGCGTTGACCGCATGCGGCGGTGGCGGAGGGGGAGGAGGCAACGGCAATCTTGCCGCGTTGGCGCTCATGCCAATGACGCAGGCGCCGACCGCCCCATCGACGCCCGGCCCGGCGCAGCAGGACGAACCGATCGTCGCGTCTTCCACGGTGGCGGGGCTCTGCGCAGTGTCACGCCAGGGTATCGACCCCGCCACCGGCGCCGCATTTCGAGACCGCGCCGGCACGCTCGCCGACGAAAAGCACTGGGTCCGCGGCTGGATCGATGAAACCTATCTGTGGTTCGACGAGGTGCCGGGCGGACTGCTGGCCGATTCCTACGCCCTGCCGGTCGATTACTTCAACGTACTGAAGACACCGAAGAAGACCGCGACCGGCCGCGACAAGGACCGCTTTCATTTCACGATGAACACTGCCGACTACCAAAGCCAGTCGGTCGGGTTGTCGATCGGCTATGGCATGGAGTTGGCCTTTCTCAAGCGGACGCCTCCGCGCGATGTTCGCGTGGCCTTCGTCGAACCGGGCGCAGCCGCGGCTCTGGCCGGCGTAGGACGGGGCGTGAAGCTGCTGGAGATCGACGGGGTCGACGTCGCCAACGGCACGGACACAAGCAAGCTCAACGCGGGCCTGTCGCCGGAGAAAGCAGGCGAAGTGCACACCTTCAAGCTGGGTCAACTCGATGGCAGTACGCGCGCCGTGACGCTGACTTCCGCCGACGTGGCGCTGTCGCCGGTGCAAAACGTGAAGGCCTTCGACACGGCGACCGGGCGCGTCGGCTACTTCCAGTTCAACGACCACAACGAGCCGTCCGAGGCCCAGTTGATCGCTGCGATCAATGAACTCGGCAGCCGTGGCATCAAAGACCTCGTGCTCGACATGCGCTACAACGGCGGTGGCATCTTGAGCATCGCGAGCGAACTCGCCTACATGGTGGCCTCTCGCGAAGCCACCGATGGCAAGACCTTCGAACGGCTGCTGTTCAACAGCAAGAACCCGTTCCATCTCACGCTGGCGGACGCTACCGTTCCCTTCCTTGCCGTTACGCAGGGCTACTCGGCTGCGCCGTATCAGCAACTGCCGCAATTGGGCCTCCAGGAAGTCACGGTGCTCACGGGCCCCGACACCTGCTCGGCCAGCGAATCGGTGGTGAACGGCTTGCGCGGCGTCGGCGTGAGGGTCAACCTCATTGGTGGCGCCACCTGCGGCAAGCCCTATGCGTTCGTGCCGCAAGACAACTGCGGAACCACCTACTTCGCGATCCAGTTCCAGGGCGTGAACCAGCAGGGCTTTGGCGACTATGGGGATGGTTTCCAGCCGGACTGCACCGTGGCCGACGACTTCAGCCATGCACTGGGCGACCCCGCCGAAGCCCTGCTGGCAGTCGCGCTCACCCGCCAATGCGACCCCTATGGGACGCCGAAGTCGAAAGCATCGCGCCAGAAGGCCTCGATGGCCTGGGAGCCCTTGCTGAACCGCTCGCCTGCGCGCCAGAACCGGCTGATCAAGGACTTGCGTCAGTAGCCTGTACAGATCCGCAGCACGTCGGCGCCGTAGGCTTCGAGCTTCTTGGCACCGATGCCGCTGATGCCTTGCAGGTCTTCCAGCGTGGCGGGCGCACGCTGGGCGATGGCGGCGAGCGTGGCGTCGTGAAAGATCACATAGGCGGGCAGGTTGTGCTCGCGGGCCACTTCGGCACGCCAGGCCTTGAGTGCCGCAAACCGGGTCTGGCCGATGGCGTCGAGCGAGGCTGCCGCAGGAGAGGGCGCGCCGCGCGCGGTCTTCTCGCGCTTCGCCTTGCGCGGCGCGGGCGATGACACCGATTCACGCAACGCCACGCTGGCCTCGCCCTTGAGCACGGCGCGCGAGCCGTCGGTGAGCTTCAGCGTGTTGTATGCCTCGGTGTCCACCGCGAGCGCACCGATCGCGATCAGCTGCCGCAGCACGCCCCGCAACTGCGCCTCGCTGAACTCGCTGCCGATGCCGAAGGTGCTGATGCGCTCGTGACCGAACTGCTTGACCTTCTCGGTGTCCTTGCCGCGCAGGATGTCCATGACGTGGCCGGCGCCGAAGCTGATGCCGCTTTGCTGCTGCACGCGGTAGACGGTGCTGAGCAGCTTGCGGGCGGCATCGGTGCCGTCCCAGACCTGCGGGGGGTTCAGGCAGTTGTCGCAGTTGCCGCAGGTGCCTCCCATGCCCGGCACAGCATGTCCTCGCTGCCCCCCGAGGGGGCCATTCGCGCCATGCAAGGGCCCCGCGTCGCTCGGTCCGCTTCCGTAGGTTTCGCCAAAGTAGCCGAGCAACCGCACGCGCCGGCAATCGCTGGCTTCGGCCAATGACAGCAACGCATCGAGCTTGCCGCGCATCACCTGCTTGAAGTCCTCGCCGGCGGGGCTCTCGTCGATCATGCGGCGCTGGTTCACCACGTCCTGCAGGCCGTAGACCATCCATGCGTCGGCCGGCTCTCCATCGCGGCCGCCGCGGCCGGTTTCCTGGTAGTAGCCCTCGATGTTCTTCGGCATGTCGAGGTGGGCGACGAAGCGCACGTCGGGCTTGTCGATGCCCATTCCGAAAGCGATGGTCGCGACCATCACGATGCCGTCTTCGCGCAGGAACCGGTTCTGGTGCTTCTGCCGCACAGCCGCGTCCAGGCCGGCGTGATAGGGCAGGGCGCTGATGCCCGCGTCCTGCAGCGCAACGGCCACGTCTTCGACACGCTTGCGCGACTGGCAATAGACCACGCCGGCATCGCCCTCGTGCTCGCGCTCGATGAAGCGCAGCAACTGCGTGGTCGCGTCCTTCTTTTCGACGATGGTGTAGCGGATGTTCGGGCGGTCGAAGCTGGAGACGAATTGCTGCGCCTGTTCCAGCTGGAGTCGCTCGACGATGTCGGCACGCGTCAGCGCATCGGCGGTGGCGGTGAGTGCGATGCGCGGCACCCCGGCGTAGCGTTCGTGCAGCACGGTGAGGGCGCGATATTCGGGCCTGAAGTCGTGGCCCCACTGGCTTACGCAATGCGCCTCGTCGATGGCGAACAGGCTGAGCTTCTGGCGTGCGGCGAGCCCGTCGAGCAATTCGAGAAAGCGCGGCGTCGTCACGCGCTCGGGCGCAGCGTAGAGCAGCGTGATCTCGGCGCGAGCGAGGCGGCGCTCGACGTCCTGCGTTTCGGCCCAGTCCAGTGTGGAGTTGAGGAAGGCCGCGTTGACGCCTGCTTCATGCAGGGCGCCGACCTGGTCGTGCATCAGCGCGATCAGCGGCGACACGACGATGGCCACGCCCTGCCCTGCACGCTGCCGCGCGATGGCGGGGATCTGGTAGCAGAGCGACTTGCCGCCGCCCGTGGGCATCAGCACCAGCGCGTCGCCGCCGCCAACCACGTGATCGACGATGGCCTCCTGCGGACCGCGAAAGGCGGTGTAGCCGAAGACCTCGAGGAGGATCTCCAGGGGGTCTGTGGATGAGGTGGACAAAGGCAGTGCGGACACGTGTCGGGTGTTGGGGTGGAGAGGGAGTCTGCACGCCAGCCCTCCCGGCGGCGCGCCAGGCCTCATTGTCGCCGCATGCCCGGCAGTCGCCGCGTCGCCGGGCTCAATGCCGGATGTTCTCGCGGCCGAACACCGCCATCAGCGTGCAACCCATGGTGGCGATGAGCTTCTCGCGGCCCTCTTCCAACGCCCAGGCGTGGCCCTCGCAGACGGTGACGGTTCGCCCGGGCTTGACCACGCTGCCAACCATGCGGAAGGTCTGGCCCTTTGCTGGCGCGAGAAGGTTGATCTTGTATTCGATGGTCAGCACCGCGGCATCCGGGGGCATCAGTGTGAAGCCGGCGTAGCCGCAGGCCGAATCGAGCGCGGTGGCCACCATGCCGGCATGCAGGAAGCCGTGCTGCTGTGTCAGCGGCTGCGCCCAATCGAGCTCGATGGCCACGCGCCCCGGCTCGATCTCGCCCAGGCGTGCGCCGATGGTGACCATTGCGCCCTGGCGCTCGAAGCTGCCGCGCACACGCTGTGCATAGTCGGGATCCTGCGGGACGAAGGAGGTGGGATGCATGGAATGGTTAACGTTTACGTAAACGTTAATTATGGGTGGGCTGACTTGGCCGGGCAAGCCGCGCCATGGATCGTCAGCCCTCGTGGCGTCGGTCAGGAAGGCGAACATGGGGCTTGGCGGTCACCGGGCACCGGGCACCGGCACCGGCACCGGCACCGGCACCGGCACCGGCACCGGGCTCCGCCGGCTTTGCACACCGGATGCACCTGCTCTTGCATTCGCTTGCGGCTGCCTGTATAGACAGCATTCGGCGTACTGGAAATACCCCGTGCGCCAATAGGAAACTTCCCAATCGAACCGCTGTACGGTAAAGTTGGGGTTAGCCTGTATATACAGGTAAAGCCGGGTGAAGGACACTGCGAGCCGCGGCGCTGCGCCATTTCCGCCAATTTGGCTCTGCAGCGAATCGTTTTCTCATCGACAGCCTATTCAACAGGAGGCCTTGTGGCCATGACCCTCGCATCATCGAAGAAGATCGCCTCGCTCATCGCGGCTGGCGCCTGTATCGCCGCCGCCGCCGCGCCCGCCGCCGCGCAGACCAAGATCGCGCTCGGCATGTCCGGCTGGACGGGCTTTGCTCCGCTGACGCTGGCCGACAAGGCGGGCATCTTCAAGAAGAACGGCCTGGACGTCGAGCTCAAGATGATTCCGCAGAAGGATCGCCACCTGGCCCTGGCGTCGGAAGCCATCCAGTGCGCAGCGACCACGGTCGAGACGCACGTGGCCTGGAACGCCAACGGCGTGCCGATCGTGCAGATCTTCCAGATGGACAAGTCCTACGGCGCCGACGGCCTGGCCGTGCGCAACGACGTCAAGACCTTCGCCGACCTCAAGGGCAAGGCCATCGGCGTCAGCGCCCCCGGCACCGCGCCGTACTTCGGCCTGGCCTGGATGCTGAGCAAGAACAACATGTCGCTGAAGGACGTGAAGCTGGTGTCGCTGGAACCCCAGCCTGCCGCCACCGCCTTCGTCGCCGGCCAGAACGATGCCGCGATGACCTACGAGCCCTACCTCTCGACCATCCGCAGCAACCCGGATGCCGGCAAGATCCTCGCGACCACGCTCGACTACCCGATGGTGATGGACACGGTCGGCTGCGCGCCGAGCTGGCTCAAGGCCAACCCGAAGGCGGCGCAGGCGCTGACCAACTCGTACTTCGAGGCGCTCGAAATGATCAAGGCCGACCCGGCCAAGTCGAACGAGATCATGGGAGGAGCCGTCAAGCAGAGCGGCGAGCAGTTCGCCAAATCGTCGGCCTATCTCCGCTGGCAGGACAAGGCTGCCAACCAGAAGTTCTTTGCGGGCGAACTCACGGCCTTCATGAAGGACGCCGAGAAGATCCTGCTCGAGGCCGGCGTGATCCGCAAGGCGCCGGACAACCTGGCTGCGACCTTCGACGCGTCGTTCATCAAGTAGGACGGCCATGGCGAACACACGCTCCGCGATGCCGATGCCCGCCGTGGCGCCGGGCGCGCCATCCCCGGCGCCAGCCGCGCGCCGGCGCCGGCCCGTGGCTCCGCTGGAGCCGGTGAGCAGCCGCGCGCGCTGGATGCTGGGCGTCGGCTTCTTCGTGCTGTTCGTTGCCGTCTGGGCCTTCTTCACGCTCGGCGGCTTCGTGTCGCCGACCTTCCTCGCGAGCCCGGTGACGATGGTCAAGGAAGGCTATTCGCTCTTCACCGAGTTCAACTTCATCTACGACATCGGCATGACGGTGTGGCGGGTGTTCGGCGGCTTCGCGCTGGCCGCGATCATCGCGGTGCCGCTGGGCATCGCGATGGGCGCATGGAAGCCGGTCGAGGCCTTCTTCGAGCCCTTCGTCTCGTTCTGCCGCTACCTGCCGGCGTCGGCCTTCATCCCGCTGCTGATCCTGTGGGCCGGCATCGGCGAAACGCAGAAGCTGCTGGTGATCTTCATCGGCTCGGTGTTCCAGATCATCCTGATGGTGGCCGTGATCGTCGGCGGTGCGCGCAAGGACCTCGTCGAGGCCGCCTACACGCTCGGCGCCAACAGCAGCGGCATCGTCAAGCGGGTGCTCATCCCAGGCGCGGCGCCGGGCATTGCCGAGACGTTGCGGCTGGTGCTGGGCTGGGCCTGGACCTACGTGATCGTCGCCGAGCTGATCGGCTCGTCGTCCGGCATCGGCCACATGATCACCGACAGCCAGGCGCTGCTGAACACCGGCCAGATCATCTTCGGGATCATCGTGATCGGGATCATCGGCCTGGTCTCGGACTTCGCCTTCAAGGCGCTCAACCGCCGCCTCTTTGCCTGGAGCACCATCTGATGCAGAACCAGCTGTCCATCCGGGGCGTCTCGCGCGTCTTCGATGGTGCCAGGGGCCAACGCACGCAGGCGCTGTTGCCGATCGACTTCGAGGTCAGGGAAAACGACTTCGTCACGATCCTCGGCCCCTCGGGCTGCGGCAAGTCGACGTTGCTGCGCATCGTGGCAGGCCTGGACTTTCCGACCACCGGCCAGGTGCTGCTGGATGGTCAAGACATCGACGGCCCGGGCGCGGATCGCGGCGTGGTGTTCCAAAGCTACACGCTGTTCCCCTGGCTCACCATCGCGCAGAACATCCGCTTCGGACTGCGCGAGCGCGGCATGAGCGAAGTCGACCAGAAGGAGCGCAGCGATTTCTTCATCGCCAAGGTCGGCCTGCGCGGCTTCGAGAACCACTTTCCCAAGCAGCTCTCGGGCGGCATGCAGCAGCGCACCGCGATCGCGCGTGCGCTGGCCAACGACCCCAAGATGCTGCTGCTGGACGAGCCGTTCGGCGCGCTGGACAACCAGACCCGCGTGCTGATGCAGGAACTGCTGCTGGGCATCTGGGAATCGGCGCAGAAGACGGTGCTGTTCGTCACGCACGACATCGACGAGGCCATCTTCATGGCCAACCGCGTGGCGGTGTTCAGCGCGCGGCCGGGGCGCATCAAGACCGAGATCGCGGTGGACTTTCCGCATCCGCGCCACTACACGATCAAGACCTCGCCGGAGTTCATGGACATCAAGGCGCGACTGACCGAGGAGATCCGCGCCGAATCGATGGCAGCGGAAATGAAATGAAACACCCCCGAAGCGCTGACCTGGACACCCGCGAAGCGCCTGCGGCGCCTCCCCATCGAGGGGGCGATACCAGCGGCCCGGCAGCGCCGGTTCCGCGGTATCCCTGGCATTTGCCGGCGCCGGTTTCGCGCGTCGTGGGTCCCGCGACAGCGTGTGGAAAACTGAAATGAAAAGAGACCCGGCCATGCCCGCAATGGCGCTCTACGCGCAGGTGAAGGACCACATCTCCCGCAAGATCCAGGACGGCAGCTGGCCGGCCGGGCATCGCCTGCCTTCGGAGCATGAACTGGTGGCGCAGTTTGGCATCTCGCGCATGACCATCAACCGCGCGCTGCGCGAACTGGTCGAGCAGGGGCGCATCACGCGCGTGGCCGGCGTCGGCAGCTTCGTGGCCGAAGACAAGCCGCAATCGACGCTGCTGCAGATCGCCAACATCGCCAGCGAGATCCGCGCGCGCGGCCACGACTACGGCTACCAGCTGCTCGCGGCCGAACGCATCGCCGCCTCGACCGATGTGGCGGCCTGGCTGGACGTGCGGGCGGGCGAGTCGGTGTTCCACGCGCTGTGCCTGCATCTCGAGGACGGCATGCCGGTGCAGCTGGAAGACCGCTACGTCAACCCGCGCGTAGTGCCCGACTTCATGGAACAGGACCTCGCCACCACGCCACCGAGCGAGTACCTCGTGCGCAGCGTGCCTTTCGACCAGATCGAGCACCTGGTCGACGCGGTGCTGCCAACCGCCGAGCAGGCCCGGCGCCTCTCGATGCCGGTCGCCGAACCGTGCCTGCTGCTCACGCGCCGTACTTGGACGCGCACCGTGCCGGTGACGCTGGTGCGCTGCCTCCATCCCGCTTCGCGCTACCGGCTCGGCAGCCGGTTCCGCGCAGACGGCAATCCGACCCACTGAGGCCGTTTTCCGTCCCCGGATTTCGATCGCAACTACTTGTATAGACAGGCTTATGAACACAACCGCTTCCTCTTCGAAAGACAACACCCAAGACATCCTGCTGGTGCCCGGTCAGGTCGACCTCGCATTGCTGCGCCGCATCCACGCAGGCGGTCTCCGGCTCGCGCTGCATCCTTCGGTCCAGCCCGGCATGCTGGCGGCGCGCGATGCCGTGCAGCACATCGTCGACAACGACGAGGTGGTCTACGGCATCAACACCGGCTTCGGCAAGCTCGCGAGCACGCGCATCGGCAACGATCACCTGGCCGAGCTGCAGCGCAACCTGGTGCTCTCGCACAGCGTGGGCACCGGCACGCCGCTCGATGCAGCGGTCGTCCGGCTGGTGCTCGCGACCAAGGCCGTGAGCCTGGCGCGCGGCCATTCGGGCGTACGGCCCGCACTGGCCGAGGCGCTGCTGGTGCTGTTCAACGCGGGCGTCACGCCGAGCATCCCGTGCAAGGGCTCGGTGGGCGCATCGGGCGACCTCGCGCCGCTGGCGCACATGGCCTGCGTGCTGATCGGCGAGGGCGAGGCGATCACGGCTGACGGCAAGACCGTGAGCGGTGCCGAGGCCATGCGCCTGGTCGGCCTGAAGCCCTTCGTGCTCGGACCGAAGGAAGGCCTGGCGCTGCTCAACGGCACGCAGGTGTCCACGGCGCTGGCGCTGGCCGGCCTGTTCGGATCGGAGAACGTGTTTGCATCGGCATTGATGTCGGGCGCGCTGTCGCTCGAAGCGATCCAGGGTTCGATCAAGCCCTTCGATGCGCGCATCCATGCCGCACGCGGCCAGCCCGGGCAGATCGCCGTGGCCGGCGCCGTGCGCACGCTGCTCGACGGCAGCGAGATCGTGCCCTCGCACCCCGATTGCGGTCGCGTGCAGGACCCGTATTCGATCCGCTGCGTCCCGCAGGTCATGGGCGCCTGCCTCGACAACCTGGCGCACGCCGCGCGCGTGCTGGTGATCGAGGCCAATGCGGCATCGGACAACCCGCTGGTCTTCACCGACACCGGCGAGGTGATCTCGGGCGGCAACTTCCACGCGGAACCTGTGGCTTTCGCGGCCGACATCATCGCGCTCGCCATTTCCGAAGTCGGCGCGATTTCCGAGCGCCGGCTCGCACTGCTGCTCGACACGGGCCTGTCGGGCCTGCCGCCCTTCCTCGTGCACGACGGCGGCCTCAATTCCGGCTTCATGATCGCGCAGGTCACGGCGGCCGCGCTCGCGTCGGAGAACAAGTCGCTCGCGCATCCCGGCAGCGTCGACAGCTTGCCGACCTCGGCCAACCAGGAGGACCATGTGTCGATGGCAACCTACGCCGCGCGCCGCCTGGGCGACATGGTCAACAACACCGCGGTCGTCGTCGGCATCGAGGCGATGGCGGCTGCACAGGGCATCGAACTCAAGCGCGGACTGAAGAGCTCGCCGCTGGTGGAGGCCGAGTTTGCGACGATCCGGACGAAGGTGGCCTACCTCGAGCGCGACCGCTACCTCGCGCCCGACATCGAAGCCATGCGCCAGTGGGCCCTGGGTGCCGACATGCCCGCCGCGCTGTTGAACATCCTGCCCAGCCACATCAAGGAGTAACCCGTCATGAACGCCCCCGACAAAGTCCTGGCCGCCACGCTCATCGACCCCCGCATCGACCCGACCCGCGTGATCCGCGCCCCGCGCGGCACCCAGCTGACCTGCAAGAACTGGCTCACCGAAGCGGCCTACCGCATGATCCAGAACAACCTGGACCCGGACGTGGCCGAGAACCCGCAAGCCCTGGTCGTTTACGGCGGCATCGGCCGCGCCGCGCGCGACTGGGCCTGCTACGACCAGATCCTGGCCTCGCTCAAGGACTTGAACGAAGACGAATCGCTGCTGGTGCAGTCCGGCAAGCCGGTGGGCGTGTTCAAGACGCACCCCAACGCCCCGCGCGTGCTCATCGCCAATTCGAACCTCGTGCCCAAGTGGGCCAACTGGGAGCACTTCAACGAACTCGACCGCAAGGGCCTGTTCATGTACGGCCAGATGACCGCCGGCAGCTGGATCTACATCGGCAGCCAGGGCATCGTGCAGGGCACCTTCGAGACCTTCGTCGAGGCCGGCCGCCAGCACTTCGGCGGCGACCTGGCGGGCAAGTGGATCTTGACGGCCGGCCTCGGCGGCATGGGCGGCGCACAGCCCCTGGCCGCCACGCTCGCGGGCGCGGTGTCGCTGAACATCGAATGCCAGCAGTCCAGCATCGACTTTCGCCTGCGCACGCGCTACGTCGACAAGCAGGCGCGCGACATCGACCACGCGATCGAGCTCATCCAGCAGCACACCGCGGCCAGGGAAGCAGTCTCGATCGGCCTGCTGGGCAATGCGGCCGAGATCCTGCCCGAGCTCGTGAAGCGCGCGAAGGCAGGCGGCATCAAGCCCGACCTGGTCACCGACCAGACCTCCGCGCACGACCTCATCAACGGCTACCTGCCCGCGGGCTGGAGCGTGGCGCAGTGGAAGGCCGCGCAGCGCGACCCGGCGCAGCACGCCAGGCTCACCGACGAGGCCGCGAGGAGCTGCGCCGTGCACGTGCAGGCGATGCTCGACTTCCAGGCCATGGGCATCCCCACGGTGGACTACGGCAACAACATCCGCCAGGTCGCCTTCGACATGGGCGTGAAGAACGCCTTCGACTTCCCCGGCTTCGTGCCGGCGTACATCCGGCCGCTGTTCTGCGAGGGCAAGGGCCCGTTCCGCTGGGTGGCGCTGTCGGGCGATCCGGAAGACATCTACAAGACCGACGCCAAGATCAAGGAGCTGTTCCCGGAGAACAAGCACACGCACCGCTGGCTGGACATGGCGCGCGAGCGCATCGCCTTCCAGGGCTTGCCGGCACGCATCTGCTGGCTGGGCCTGGGCGAGCGCCACCGCGCCGGGCTGGCGTTCAACGAGATGGTGAAGAATGGCGAGTTGAAGGCGCCGATCGTGATCGGGCGCGACCACCTGGACACCGGCTCGGTGGCCAGCCCCAACCGCGAGACCGAGTCGATGAAGGACGGCACCGATGCGGTGAGCGACTGGCCGTTGCTGAACGCGCTGCTGAACACCGCGGGCGGCGCGACCTGGGTCAGCCTGCACCATGGCGGCGGGGTGGGCATGGGCTATTCGCAGCACTCGGGGATGGTGATCGTGGCCGACGGTACCGATGCGGCGGCCGAGCGGCTGGCGCGCGTGCTGGTCAACGACTGCGGCTCGGGCGTGATGCGCCATGCGGACGCGGGCTACGAGCAGGCCATCGCCACGGCGAAGAAGCAGGGCCTGAAGCTGCCGATGGTCGACAAGGCCCAAGGGTGATCAGCGGCGCCATGAGCGTCCACCGTTTCAAGCGCGACGCGCTGCAGGCCACGCCGTGGAAGAACGGCGGTGGTACCACGCGCGAGATCGCGTGCTGGCCACCGGGTGCGGGGCTCGACAACTTCGACTGGCGCGTGAGCATCGCGACCATTGCCGCCAGCGGGCCGCTCTCGGCGTTCGACGGCGTGGACCGAACCATCATGCTGCTCGACGGCGATGGCGTGTTGCTGCAAGGCGATGGCGTGGCGCATCGGCTGGATCGCCCGAACACGCCCTTCGCGTTCAGCGGCGATGTGCCCCTTGATTGCACCTTGCTCGGCGGCACGTCGAGCGACTTCAATGTGATGAGCCGGCGCGCGACCTGCAAGGCCGACGTGATGGTCATCGAGCATGCGCAAACGCTGGGCGTTGTGCCCGACGGCCTGCTGTTGAGCCTGGCCGGCGGTTGGCGCACCGGTAATGAAACGCTCGCGAGAGGCGAAGGCCTCTGGTGGGCCGACAGCCCCACCTGTTGGGCGCTCGAACCGCTCACGCCCGATGCCAGACTGGTCGCGGTGCGCTGGTCGCTTATTCCGAACTCCTCCACACCAATGAAATGAAATCCTTCGATTCGCTCCCTTCGGCCGATGGGCTCTGGACCGGCCTGCGGGACCTGACCGGCGCCGACACGGCGATCGTCGTCGCGCAAGGCCTGATCCGCTGGATCGGCGCGCGCGACGCGCTGCCGGCCGCGGCTGCCGACCGGCCCTCGCGGGATGGCGGCGGTGCGCTCGTCACGCCCGGCCTGGTCGACTGCCACACGCACCTGGTCTACGGCGGCCAACGTGCCAACGAGTTCGCCATGCGCCTTGCCGGCGCCACCTATGAAGAGGTTGCCAAGGCCGGCGGCGGCATCGTCTCCAGCGTGCGTGCCACGCGCGAGGCGAGCGAGGACGAACTGTTCGCCAGCGCATCCGGGCGCCTGCGAAGCCTGCTGGCCGAAGGCGTCTGCGCCATCGAGATCAAGTCGGGCTACGGTCTTTCGCTGGAACACGAGCGCAAGCAACTTCGGGTGGCGCGACGACTCGGCGAGGCGCATGGCGTCACGGTGCGCACCACCTTTCTGGGCGCGCACGCATTGCCGCCGGAATACGCCGGCCGCAGCGGCGAATACATCGACCGGGTCTGCAACGAGATGATGCCCGCGCTGGCGAAGGAAGGCCTGGTCGATGCGGTCGACGTCTTCTGCGAGCGCATCGCGTTCTCGCTCGAAGAAACCGAACGCGTGTTCCAGGCGGCGAAGGCATTGGGCATTCCGGTCAAGCTGCATGCCGAACAGCTCTCCGACATGGGCGGCTCCGCGCTGGCTGCGCGCCATGGCGCACTCTCCTGCGACCACATCGAGCACCTTTCGCAAGCCGGCATCGACGCAATGCGTGAGTCGGGCACGGTGGCGGTGCTGTTGCCCGGTGCGTTCTACGCATTGCGCGACACCCAGGTGCCGCCGATCGACGCGCTGCGCGCCGCGGGCGTGCCGATGGCCGTATCGACCGACCACAACCCTGGCACCTCGCCGGCGCTGAGCCTGCTGTTGATGGCCAATATGGCCTGCACGCTGTTCCGCCTTACCGTGCCCGAGGCCATCGACGGCATCACGCGGCACGCCGCCCGGGCGCTTGGCTTGCAGGAAACGCACGGCCTGCTCGCGGTGGGGCAGCCTGCGAACTTCGTGCTGTGGAACCTGAAGGAGGCAGCCGAACTGGCCTACTGGTTCGGCCAGCGCCCCGTGCGCACCGTGGTGCGCCAAGGCCGCATCGCGGAAGGCGTTGGTGCGGCGTGACGCGGACGCTCTTTGCCGCCGATGCGCTGCTCCCCTCCGGCTGGGCGAAAGACGTGCTGCTGGCCTGGGACGATGCGGGCCAGCTGACGCGCGTCGAAGCCGGTGCGTCGGCCAGCGCCAACGCGCCGTCTGCAACGGGCCCGCTGGTCCCCGGCATGCCCAACCTGCATTCGCACGCCTTCCAGCGCGCCATCGCCGGCCTCACTGAATTCCGCGGCGAGGCCAACGACAGCTTCTGGAGCTGGCGCACCTTGATGTACCGCTTTGCGTCGCGCCTCGACCCGGTGCAACTGGAAGCGATTGCTTTCGGGCTGTATGTCGAGATGATCGAGGCGGGCTACACCTCGGTCTGCGAGTTCCACTACGTGCACCACGACGTCGACGGCCGGCCCTATGCCGACGATGCCACGCTGTCGCTGGCGCTGTTGCGCGCAGCGCAGCGTGCCGGCATCGGCCTCACGCTGCTGCCGGTGCTCTACCAGGCCAGCGGCTTCGGCGGACTGCCGCCGAACGACGGACAGCGGCGCTTCATTCGCTCGACCGATTCGATGCTGCGGTTGCTCGAACGACTCAAGCCCGCATGCGATGCGCAAGGTGCGCGGCTTGGCCTTGCACCGCATTCGCTGCGCGCCGTGCCGCCCGAAGGGTTGCGCGAGGCACTCGCTGGCCTGAACGCGATCGATGCGACCGCGCCCGTCCACATCCACATCGCCGAGCAAACGAAGGAGGTCGACGACTGCATCGCCTGGAGCGGCCAGCGCCCCGTCGAATGGCTGCTCGATCACGCCGACGTCGACGCCCGCTGGTGCCTGGTGCACGCCACGCACATGGACGCCGACGAATACCGCCGCGCGGCAGCGAGCGGCGCGGTGGCTGGCCTGTGCCCCACCACGGAAGCCAACCTCGGCGACGGCATCTTCGACTTGCCGCGATGGCACGGCGCATGGGGTGTCGGTTCCGACAGCCACGTCTGCGTCAATGCCGCCGAGGAATTGCTGATGCTCGAATACAGCCAGCGCCTCGCCACGCGCCAGCGAAATGTCGCGGCAGATACATCGCAGCCGCAGGTTGCCACGGCGATGACGATGCGGGCGGTCGAGGGCGGTGCACGGGCTTCGGGTCGCCCGGTCGCCGGCCTCGCGGTGGGCCAGCAAGCCGACTTCATCGCGCTCGATCCGACGCACGCGGCGTTGGCCGGCCTGCCGGCGTCCGACATGCTGTCGTCGCATGTCTTCGCCAGCCATCGCACCAGCGCCATCGATGCCGTCTGGATCGCGGGCCAGGCGCGCGTGCATTCGGGTCGACATATCCTTCACGACAGCGCGACCGCCGGATTCATCGCCGCGCGCCGTCAATTGCTGAACACACCATGAGCCTTTTTCAAACCACCGAGCCGCCGTTCCGTTTCCGCCAGGGCACGCGCCCCTTGCTGATCTCGATGCCGCACGTGGGCACCCATGTGCCGCCGCCATTGGCGTCGCGCTTCACTGCCGAAGCGCGCCATGTGCCCGACACGGACTGGCACCTGGAGCGGCTCTACGACTTTGCGGACGAGCTCGGCGCGTCGGTGCTGGTCGCCACGCATTCGCGCTACGTGGTCGACCTGAACCGGCCGCCGGACGACCAGAACCTCTACCCCGGCCAGGACACCACGGGACTGTGTCCCGTCGACACTTTCGACAAGACACCGATCTATTCGGCTGGCGACCTGCCCGGCAAGGTCGAGATTGCCGCACGCCGCGATGCCATCTGGCTGCCGTACCACACGCAGCTGCAGACCGAGCTTGCGCGCCTCAAGGCCGGGCACGGCACGGTCGCGCTGTGGGATGCGCACTCCATCCGCTCGGTGCTGCCGCGCTTCTTCGCCGGCAAACTGCCCGACCTCAACCTCGGCACGGCCAACGGCGCCAGCTGCGACGCTTCGCTGGCCCTCACGCTGCAAGGCATTGCCACCTCGGCGTCCGGCTACACGGGCGTGCTCAACGGTCGCTTCAAGGGCGGCTACATCACGCGCCAGTACGGCAATCCGTCAGGCGGCGTGCATGCAGTTCAACTGGAGATGACGCAGTCGAGCTACATGCAGGAATCCTTGCCGTTCGACTATTTGCCCGGTGTGGCCATGCGCGTGCAGCCGCATGTAAGACGAATGGTTGAAGCCGTGCTGGCTTTTGTCGAAGCTCGCTGAAAAGCGTCGTCCAAGCGCCCTGGCCTCGCAGTTTGCGAGGTCTTTTTTCAACGCGATGCAATCGATGAAATCGTGGTGTCGGCCGTCCGCCACGATTGTCAGAAAAGTGTAAAACGCGCGGCTAACATCGCGCCGCGCGCAAGCGGGTCGAGCCGATGCAGCGCGCCGGCGCACCGCGCTGCAACCACTAGCCAAGGGGAATCTGCTCATATGGATCGACGTTCTTTTGTTCGAGGGACTGGTGCGGGCGTTGCACTGGGATGTGCCTCCGCTGTGCATGCCGCCTTCGAGCCCGGCGCCGTCGCCGACACGATCAACATCGGCCAAAGCGCCGTGCTCAGCGGCACGCTGGGCCCCAGCGTCCAGCTCATGCAAGCCGGCGCGCGCCTGGTGTTCGACGAGGTGAACGCGCAGGGTGGCATCGCGGACCGCAAGCTGAAACTGATCCCGCTCGACGACGCCTTCGATCCTGCGAAGGCCCAGGCCAACTATCAGACGCTGATCCAGAAACACAATGTCCTTGCGTGCTTCTGCGGCGTGGGCGCTGCCGCGACGCTGGCGGGCCTGGGCCCTCTGCGCGCCAGCGGCACGCCCCTGGTCGGCGCGACTGCGGTGGTGGACTCGGTGCGCGACAAGTCCGAAGGCGTCGCCTACTACACCCGGGCCAGCCAGCAGCGGGAGGCGAGGGCGCTGGTGCGGCATCTGGCCACCGTGGGCATTCAACGGATCGCGGTCGGTCATATCGGGACGCCGGGCGGCGAGGAGGTGTTGTCCCAGGTCAAGGACGCAGCGGCGAAATCCAATATCACCGTGGTCGGCGCAGTGCCTGTGGCGCCCGATGCCAGCAATACCGCCGCGGCGGGCAAGTCGCTGGCGCAACTGCAGGCTCAGGCGGTCATCCTGTACCTGACCGCCGCGCCGGCCGCGGCCCTCGTGCAGGCGGTCTGGGCCAGCGGGGCCGCGCCTTCGTTCTACGGCATGTCGATCCTGGCAGGCGAGGTCGCGGCCAAGCTCCTGGGGGAGAAGTCGCGCGGCATCGCAATCTCGCAAGTCACACCCTATCCCTGGGACGGCGCCGAAGCGGATGCCATCCGCTACCGCCAGTCGGCCGAAAAGGCCAAGGTTCCCGTGGGGTATCACAGCTACGAGGGGTACATCTCCGCCAGGGTGCTCGTCCAGGCCATTCGGCTGGCCGGCCGTGACCCGACGCGCGCCGGTCTTCATGCCAGTCTTCGCAGGCTCAGGACGCGCGTGGCGACGCTCGACGTCGACTTCAGTTCGGGCCGGACCACGGGCGTGGAGTTCGTCGAGCTGGTGCAAGTACGCAGCGACGGCCGCTACGTCCGCTGAAGGCGCGAATCTTTCTACTGCGGCCACCGATCTCGGGCCTGCGCTGCTCGCCGTACCGACGTACGGCTGCGCTGCTCGGCCCGACCTCGGCGCCCTCGCTACGAAATCTTCGCGCCTTCAGAGCCGGGGGTGAGTGAAAGAGGGTCTTGGGGGGCTTTCTACAATCCGGGGCATGGAGCCCATCGTCTACACCCGCGGGCAGGCACTGCCTGCCATCCTCGCCCAACGCATCGCCATCCTCGACGGCGCGATGGGCACGATGATCCAGCGCTTCAAGCTCAACGAAGCGCAGTACCGCGGCGAGCGCTTCAAGGACTTCGAGCGCGACGTGAAGGGCAACAACGAGTTGCTGTCGCTCACGCGGCCCGACGTGATCCGCGACATCCACGAGGCCTACCTTGCAGCCGGCGCCGACCTGATCGAGACCAACACCTTCGGCGCGACCAGGATCGCGCAGGAGGACTACAAGATGGCGCACCTGGCGCGCGAGATGAACCTGGAGTCCGCCAGGCTCGCCCGTGCGGCCTGCGACAAGTTCAGCACGCCGGACAAGCCGCGCTTCGTCGCCGGCGCCCTCGGCCCGACGCCCAAGACGGCCAGCATCAGCCCCGACGTGAACGATCCGGGCGCGCGCAATGTCGACTTCGAATCGCTGCGCGCCGCGTACTACGAGCAGACCGAAGCGTTGGTCGAAGGCGGCGCCGACGTGATCCTGGTCGAGACGATCTTCGACACGCTCAACGCCAAGGCCGCGCTGTTCGCGGTCGACGAATACTTCGACAACTCGGGCCAGCGCCTGCCGTTGATCATCAGCGGCACCGTCACCGATGCCTCGGGCCGCATTCTCAGCGGCCAGACCGTCACCGCCTTCTGGCACAGCGTGCGCCATGCGCGCCCGCTGGCGGTGGGACTCAATTGCGCGCTCGGCGCAGCGCTGATGCGGCCCTACATCCAGGAGCTTTCGAAGGTGGCGGGCGATACCTTCATCAGCTGTTATCCGAACGCCGGCCTGCCCAATCCGATGAGCGACACCGGCTTCGACGAGACGCCGGCCGACACGTCCCGGCTGCTGCGTGAGTTCGCGGCCGAAGGGCTGGTCAATATCGTCGGCGGCTGCTGCGGCACCACGCCGGACCACATTGCAGCCATCCGTCAGGCGGTCGCGCCGCTCGCGCGACGCGGAGGGGCATGAACCCCCCCGAAGCGCCTGCGGCGCCTCCCCCTCGAGGGGGCGCACCCGGCGGCCCGGCAAAGCCGGTTCCGCGGGTGCCCACGAACAGACCTCGCGAGGCTCTTACTGCGTTCATGCGTCGCGGAATGAAACACCGCCGAAGCGCCTGCGGCGCCTCCTCCTCCAAGGGGGCACACCCAGCGGCCGCGGTATCCCTGGCATCTCACTGCGCCGGTTTCAGGCGTAGCGGGTCACGCGATAGCGTGGTGGAAAACTGAAGTGAGAAGCCGAAACCCCTCCGGGACGCCGCTCCTGCCGCCGGCGTGATGTGAAGCAGGCGTAAAGCCCGTCGCAAGAGCGCGCCGCCGTCCACGCTGCGCGCTGGCGAGGCGTTGACTGTCAAGGCAAGTGTCCAACCGTCGATTGACATTTTCTGAACGGACGGCCTACCCTGACCCGCAAAGGAACAATTCCATGAGCAACATCTTCGGCATGCGATGGATCGGCATCGGGACGCTCGCGCTGGCGCTCCCGCTCGTGGCAGCGGCCCAGCAGGCCTACACCCGCGGGTCGGTCAACCTTCGGGCCGGCCCTTCCAACCAATACCCGTTGATTACGCGACTGGCGCCCGGCCTGCCGGTCACTGTTGTCGGATGCACCGGTGGCTATGGCTGGTGCGATGTGGTCCTGTCCGACGGCTTGCGTGGCTGGGCGGCGGCAACGCGGCTCGTGTATCCCTACGGCGGCGCATCGGTGCCGCTGGCCAGCTACGGAGCGACCATCGGCGTGCCGATCGTCGCATTCAGCATAGGCAGCTACTGGGGCAACTATTACCGCGACCGCCCGTGGTACGGCGAACCTCGCTGGTGGGGTGGCCGGCCGCCGCCGCCGCCCGTGCCCGGCTGGCGCCCCCCGCCGCCGCCGCACGCAGGCTGGGCACCGCGCCCGCCCGGTCCGGGCTATGCACCGGGCCCCGGCTATGGGCACCCGGGCTACTCCGGCCCCCGCCACGGCTACGACCCTCGTTCTGGCTACGACCGTCGTTCTGGTTACGACCCTCGCCCGGGACAGGTCCCTCATCCAGGCTCCGCCCCGAACCCCGGCCGGCCACCCGTACCGGGCCAACCGCCGCAGCCGGGATCCCCGCCGGGACAAGTGACGATACCGATGAAGCCGTTTGCGCCGGGCGTGCCGGCGAACCAGTTCTGATCGCGATCAGCCGTCCCCCGTCAGCGCATCCTTGCCGGCGCGCTGGATCAACTGGATGAAGCGCTGCGCGCCCAGGCCGAGCGGCCGCTCGCGCGACCAGACCACGTCGACCCAGAGGTCGAGCCCGTTCGAGAGGTTGTCGAACTCAATCTCTACCAGCGCGCCCGTGGCCACGTGCGGCTGCACGAAGCTGCGCGGCAGCCAGCCCCAGCCGACGCCGGCAGTGATCAGGCTTAGCGCGGCCAGCGCGTTGTCGCTGCGCCAGGTGTGGCGGGCGAACACGAAGCGCGGGTCGCGCGACGCCAGGTCGCGGCCCGCGACCACCACCTGCCGCGTGTTGATCAGGTGCTGCTCGCCCATCCGGCTGCCGGCCGCGACGTACCCGGGATGGTTCGGCGCGATCACTGCCACCAGCACCTCGCTTGCCACCTCCTGAAAGCCCTCGCGCCCGTCGATGCTGGGGCGCTCGAAGACCAGCGCGAGCTGGGCGCGCCCGGTGTGCAGCATCTCCAGCGCATCGGCCTGCGGCGCGGCCAGCACTTCGACCTCTAGCAGCGGATGCTCGCTCGCCAGTGCGGCGAGTGGCGCGCTCCAGGGGGCCGACAGCAGTTCGGGCGCGATCGCCAGCGTCAGGCGGTTCTCCAGTCCCTGCGTCAGCCCTAGCGCCTGCACCTGCAGCGCCTTGAGTTGCGCGGCCAGCAGCCGCGCCTGCGGTTCGAGCGAGCGGGCGGCCGCCGTCGGCCGGGGCTCGCGGCCGGATCGGTCGAACAGCGGCAGGTCGAGTTCGGCCTCGAGTTGCGCGACGGCCATGCTGACCGCCGACGGCACCCGCCCGAGCGAGCGAGCCGCCGCCGAGAACGAGCCATGGTCGAGGACGGCGAGGAAGAGTTCGACGGAGTCGCTGGTGAAGGCCATGGGCTGATCTATCAACAAAACTGAAAGAAGATGACTTTTTATATCAGCAAAACTCCAATAAAGTCAGGTCATTCCCGCAATTCACCGGTATTGCTCCATGCAAGGCATCCAGCGCAAAGTCATCTACCTCGGCCTCTACGAAGGCCTCGCGATCGCGTGTTCGAGCGTGGGCCTGTCGCTGATGTCGGGCGAGGGGCTCGCGCATTCCGGCGCGCTGGCCGCCGTGATGTCGGCCATTGCGCTGGCGTGGAACCTGGCGTTCACCTTCGTTTTCGAGCTGTGGGAGTCGCGCCAGGCGACGCACGGCCGCAGCCTTGGCCGGCGCGTGGCGCACGCCATCGGGTTCGAAGGCGGGCTGGTGCTGCTGCTGGTGCCGCTGGTGGCTTGGTGGCTCGATGTGTCGATGTGGCAGGCGCTCGTCATGGACATCGGCCTGATGCTGTTCTTCCTGGTCTACACCTTCGCGTTCAACTGGGGATTCGATCGCGTGTTCGGACTGCCGACCTCGGCAATGGGCCGGAAGGTGCAGGCGGCCTGATCTGCCGGGGCGCCGCAACGGCGCGGCCTGTGGAGCGGGCGGCGCTGGCCCCCAGAGTGACGCAGCCGGGGCGAGGGCTTAAAATCGCCGGCTCCCAAGGAGCGTTGCAACATCCCCGTGCGGGCATGTCAGGCTTGGGATTTTCCAGGTCTTATTCGCAACGACGCTCACCTGCTGACCCGATTCACACAGGTGAGTGCCCATGTCCTCCACAACCACCGCTTCCGTCGCCGTTTCTCCCATGCTGCTTTCCGGCCTCGAGCCGGTCACCATCGGCGAGGGCTCGCTGTTCGTCAACATCGGCGAGCGCACCAACGTCACCGGCTCCAAGGCCTTCGCTCGGATGATCCTGAACGGCCAGTTCGAGGAAGCGCTGGCCGTGGCGCGCCAGCAGGTCGAGAACGGTGCGCAGGTGATCGACGTGAACATGGACGAGGCCATGCTCGACAGCAAGGCCGCGATGGTGCGCTTCCTGAACCTGATCGCGAGCGAGCCCGACATCGCACGCGTGCCGATCATGGTGGACAGCTCCAAGTGGGAAGTCATCGAGGCGGGGCTGCGCTGCATCCAGGGCAAGGGCATCGTCAACTCGATCTCGATGAAGGAGGGCGTGGAGCAGTTCAAGCACCATGCCAAGCTGCTGCGCCGCTACGGCGCGGCTGCCGTGGTGATGGCCTTCGACGAAAAGGGCCAGGCCGACACCTACGAGCGCAAGACCGAGATCTGCGAGCGGGCCTACCGCATCCTCGTCGACGAGATCGGCTTTCCGCCGGAAGACATCATCTTCGACCCGAACATCTTCGCGGTGGCCACGGGTATCGAGGAGCACAACAACTACGCGGTCGACTTCATCGAGGCGACGCGCTGGATCAAGCAGAACCTGCCGGGCGCCAAGGTGTCGGGCGGCGTGTCGAACGTCAGCTTTTCCTTCCGCGGCAACGACCCGGTGCGCGAAGCCATCCACACCGTGTTCCTGTACCACGCGATCAAGGCCGGAATGGACATGGGCATCGTCAACGCCGGCATGGTCGGCGTCTACGACGACCTGGAGCCGACGCTGCGCGAGCGCGTGGAAGACGTGATCCTGAACAGAAGGCCCGATGCCGGCGAGCGCCTCGTCGAGGTCGCCGAAACCGCGAAGAGCGGCGCCAAGGACGAGAGCAAGAAGCTCGAATGGCGCGGTACGCCGGAGGCGCCGCAGACCGTCGGCCAGCGCCTGAGCCACGCGCTGGTGCACGGGATCACCGACTTCATCGTCGAAGACACCGAGGAGGCGTACCAGGACATCCTGAAGAAGGGCGGGCGCCCGCTGCACGTCATCGAAGGCCCGCTGATGGACGGCATGAACATCGTGGGCGACCTGTTCGGCCAGGGCAAGATGTTCCTGCCGCAGGTCGTGAAGTCGGCCCGCGTGATGAAGCAGGCCGTGGCCCACCTCATTCCCTACATCGAGGAAGAAAAGCGCCAGGACGAAGCGGCCGGGCGCGACGTGCGCAGCAAGGGCAAGATCGTCATCGCCACCGTGAAGGGCGACGTGCACGACATCGGCAAGAACATCGTCACCGTCGTGCTCCAGTGCAACAACTTCGAGGTGGTGAACATGGGCGTGATGGTCCCCTGCCACGAGATCCTGGCGAAGGCCAAGGTCGAGGGCGCGGACATCGTGGGCCTGTCGGGCCTGATCACGCCGAGCCTCGAGGAGATGCAGTACGTGGCCGGCGAGATGCAGAAGGACGACCACTTCCGCATCAAGAAGATCCCGCTGATGATCGGCGGCGCCACCACCAGCCGCGTGCACACGGCCGTGAAGATCGCGCCGCACTACGAAGGCCCGGTGGTGTACGTGCCCGATGCCTCGCGCAGCGTGAGCGTGGCGCAGTCGCTGCTTTCCGACCAGGCCAGCAAGTTCATCGACGAGGTCAACGCCGACTACGTCAAGGTGCGCCACCAGCACGCCAACAAGAAGCAGGTGCCGCTGTGGCCGCTGGCCAAGGCGCGCGCCAACAAGACGCCGGTCGACTGGTCCGCTTTCACGCCGACAGTGCCCAAGTTCATCGGCCGCCGCGTGTTCAAGAACTTCGACCTGACCGAGCTTGCCAAGTACATCGACTGGGGCCCGTTCTTCCAGACCTGGGACCTGGCCGGGCCGTTCCCCGCGATCCTGAAGGACGAGGTCGTGGGCACCGAGGCCGTGCGCGTCTATGCGGATGCCAAGCGCATGCTGCAGCGCCTCATCGAAGGCCGCTGGCTCAGCGCCAGCGGCGTGGTCGGCTTCTGGCCGGCCAATACGGTGAACGACGACGACATCGTCCTGTACACCGACGAGTCGCGCACCGAAGTCGCGCTGACCTGGTACGGCATGCGCCAGCAGACCGAGAAGCAAATCATCGACGGCGTGATGCGCCCGAGCCGCTGCCTGGCCGACTTCGTCGCGCCGAAGGACAGCGGCATCGCGGACTACGTCGGCATGTTCGCCGTGACCGCGGGCCTGGGCGTCGAGAAGAAGGAGAAGTACTTCATCGACGACCTCGACGACTATTCCGCCATCATGCTCAAGGCCCTGGCCGACCGTCTGGCCGAGGCCTTTGCCGAAGCCATGCACCATCGCGTGCGCACCGATCTCTGGGGCTATTCAAGCCATGAAACCCTGAGCAACGACGAGATGATTGCCGAGAAGTACCGCGGCATCCGCCCCGCGCCCGGCTATCCGGCTTGCCCGGACCACAGCGTCAAGGGCCCGATGTTCGACCTGCTGCATTGCAACGACATCGGCATGCGCGTGACCGAGAGCCTCGCGATGCTGCCGGCGGCCAGCGTGAGCGGCTTCTATCTTGCGCACCCGGACGCCACGTATTTCAACGTCGGCAAGATCGGCCATGACCAGTTGGTGGACCATGCGCAGCGGCGCCGGGCCAGCGAGGCCGATCTCGAGCGCCTGCTGGCGCCGAACCTTTAGATGAAACACCCCCGAAGCGCCCGCGGCCTCCCCCTCGGGGGGCGAAATCGGTGGCCCGGCAAAGCCGGTTCCACGGTATCCCTGGCATTCGACAGCGCCGGTTTCGTTCGTCATCGGTCATGCAGAAGCGTCGTGGAAACTCACATCACACCGATCCGGGAGCTGTTATCCAGAAGTTGATATTCGCATTGACGCACTACGCTGCGTTTGCCGTCATCGTGGCGGCGTGTTGGGGTGTCGGGCAGGCAGCGTTGTCCCGCATGGCCCCGCCGGCGCAGCGTGATCGCTGGCTCGAGTGGGCGATGGCCACTTCGCTCGGGCTCGGCATTTTCGTGGTCGCGATGCAGGGGCTGGGGCTGGCTGGCGTGCTGCGGCCGGCGCCGGTGTTGGCGCTAGTCGCGCTCGGCGTGATCGCCGCGGCGCTGCAGTTTCGCGGCTGGCGGCGGCGGGATTTCGCAGCATCGCCCACGGTCACCACGATCGACCGCTATGCGCTGGCCGGACTCGCGCTGGCGGCGTTTCCCACCCTGTCAGCGCCGCTCGCGCCCCCGGTGACATTCGACGAAATCATGTATCACCTGCCCTATGCGCGGCAGGTCGCGGAAAGCGGGCGGCTGGGCGTCTACGAATGGCTGCGCTATCCCTGGTTTCCCTACAACTACGACCTGCTCTTCGCGGCCGTGCTGCAGGTCTACGACGACGTGTTCACGCACCTGGTGCATGCGCTGGCGGGTTGGCTCTCGGTGCTGGTGATCTACCGGCTCGGCCTGATGTACGTGAACCGGCTGGTGGCTTGCATGGGTGCCGCGATCTGGCTGTTCATGGGCCAGTATGAAAGCGCGTACATCGACATGGCGGTGTCCCTGTTCGTCCTGGCGGCCTTTGTCGCGCTCTGGTGGTGGCGCGATGCGGCCTCGCCTGACAAGGCGCCGACGGACCGTGGCGTGCGCTGGCTCGCGTTGTCGGCCTTCTTGCTCGGGCTGGCGGCGGGCTCGAAGTACCAGGCGCTGACCTTCCTGCCGCTGGTCGGTTTGATCGTGCTGCCGCGCGAGCGGCGGCCACAGGTCTGGCTGCTGGCCGTGGCTTGCTTCCTGCTGCCCTGCATCTATTGGTATGTACGCAATGCGGTGATGACGGGCGATCCGTTCAACCCGCTGGGCGCGCACATCTTCGGCTTCACCAACTGGAACGAGGCCGACTACCAGCATCAGCTCGTCGACGTGCAGGAGAACCATTCGAACCCGCCCAACGGCGTGCTGTGGGCGGTACTGCTCGCGCCGTTCGGCGTGGCCGCGAAGCGATCGCCGGCAGTGCGCGGCGGCTTGCTGTTCTGCGGCTGGTCGCTGCTGGTCTGGGGCGTGACCTCGCGCTATCCGCGCTACCTCACGCCGTCCTTGCCGCTGATCGCGCTGATGGCGGCCGTCGGCTGGCATCAACTCGGTCTCTGGATCGGCCATGCCTGGCGCGCACGCCGCGCAGCCCGCGCGGGCCCCGCCGCCGCCGCCGCGTCGGCCCGCACGTGGACGCAGGTCATCGGCGCACTGGCGCTGCTGCCGCTGGCCGCGGCATGCGTGTATCACTCGGCGCGAAACGTGCGCGAGATCTCGCCGACGCCTGAGAGCCGCGAGGCCTTTTTCCTTCGGCGCGTGCCCGGCTACGAGGTGCTGCACTACTTGCGCGAGCATCCGGTCGAAGGCAAGACGTACCAGGTGATGCTGAACGACTCTCTCTACTTTGCGCCGGATCGGGTGTACGGCGATGTGTTCGGCCCCTGGCGCTACGCCGACTACATCATGCTGCCGGCGGATGAACTGGCCCGCAAACTGCATGCACAGGACTTCGGCAGCATCGTCATCCAGACGGCGCTTGCCCCTTACATTCACACCAAACCCGAATTCGACCGCCACTTCCGCCTGATCCTCGAAAAGGACGGCGTCAGGGCCTACCGCATCCTTCCCATCGAGCCATGACCGAGCCATCCGCCCGCACGCCTGCATTGCCTGCACTTCGTGTGGCCGCCGTCATCCCTTGCTACAACGAGGCGCTGGCCATCGGCCAGGTCATCGCCGACTTCCGGGCGCTGCTGCCTGAAGCCGAGATCCACGTCTTCGACAACGACTCCAGCGACGACACGGCCGCCGTCGCCACCGCGGCCGGCGCGCACGTGACGCACGTGGCCCTGCGCGGCAAGGGCAACGTGGCGCGGCGCATGTTCGCGGACGTCGAGGCCGACGTGTATGTGATGGTCGACGGCGATGCCACCTACGACATGAGCAACGTGAGGCAAATGGTCGACATGCTCGTGGCCGGCAATCTCGACATGGTCGTGGGCACCCGCGTCGACGATCCGCAGGACGACCAGACCTACCGGCGCGGCCATCGCTTCGGCAACGCGCTGCTGACGGGTTCGGTGGCCTGGCTGTTCGGCAGCGGCTTCACCGACATGCTCTCGGGCTTCCGGGTGTTCTCGCGCCGCTATGCCAAGTCGTTCCCGGCGCTGGCGAAAGGCTTCGAGATCGAGACCGAACTGACCGTGCACGCGCTGGAATTGCGCATGCCCTACGCGGAGCTGCCGTGCCGCTATCTGGCGCGGCCCGAGGGTTCGGAAAGCAAGCTCTCCACCTACCGCGACGGCTGGCGCATCATGCGCACCATCACGCGGCTGTTCATCAGCGAGCGGCCGCTGGATTTCTTCTCGCTCGTGGCCACGGTGTTGTTCCTGACGTCGCTCGTGTTGGTTGAGCCGTTGGTGCTCACTTACCTGGAAACCGGCCTGGTCCCGCGGCTGCCGACCGCCGTGCTGGTCACCGGCATCATGCTGGGCGCCATGCTGTCGCTGGTGTGCGGCATCGTGCTGAACACCGTGACCATCGGGCGGCAGGAAGCCAAGCGACTGCGTTACCTGGTGATTCCCGGCGTGCTGTCGGCCGCGCAGGCCGCAGCACGCGACGCCCGCCGCCGATGAAGGGTGCGCGCAGCTTCGCCTGGTTCCTCGTCGCAGGTGTGGTGGGGTTGGTGGTCGACGTGGTCGTGCTGTATTTGTTCGCGCCGCTGCTTGGGTGGTACGTGGCGCGCGTGCTGTCGTTCCTGTCGGCCGCGACCGTCACGTGGCTGATGAACCGGAGCTTCGCCTTCGCAGGCTCAGTGCGGCACGAATCGCTGCTGCGCGAATACCTGTCGTATCTGACGGCGATGCTGGGTGGTGCGGCGGTCAACTACGCGGTGTACGTGGTGGTGTTGCACTGGCTCGCCGGCGCGTGGGTAGCGGCGCTGGGCGTGGCGCTGGGCAGCCTGTCGGGGCTTGCCGTCAACTTCCTGTCGGCGCGCTATCTGGTGTTCAAGGCGCACCGGACGCGGTAGCGTCCGCGCATGGCTTTTCCGAATGCCGCCATCACCCGCACGCTGAGCACGCTCGCTCTGCCGCTGCGCCCGTTGCTGCCGCTGTGGCGCGCGGCGATGCTGTGGAACGAGGCCGAAGGCCTGCGCATGAGTGCCGCGATGTCGTTCTACGGCATCCTGAGCCTGGCGCCCCTGCTGGTGCTGCTGGTCGCGGTGCTTGGCTGGTGGCTGGACCGCAATTACGTCGAGACCAAGCTCATCGCCGAGATCAGCTCGGTGGTCGGCCAGCGCGGCGCCGAGGTCATCCAGCAGGCTATCGAGAGCGCGCAGAAGCCGAAGGAGGGAATCATTGCGTCGGTGATCGCCTTCGGCCTGCTGATCTCGGGCGCCACCGGCGTGTTTGCCGAACTGCAGTCGGCCATCGAAAGGCTGTGGCGACATGGCGGCGAGGCGGCGCCCAAGGTGCCCTGGTGGTATGCGGCATCGCTGAGGCTGCGCGGGCTCGGCTACATCCTGGCGTTCGGTTTCCTGCTGATGGTGTCGCTGGCCGTGACCACCGCGCTGAACATGATCACCGGTTGGGCGGGCAACTGGCTGCCGCTGGAATGGCTGCTGAAGCTGCTCAACGAATCGCTGTCGTTCATCTTCGTCACGGCCCTGTTCGCGGCGCTGATGCGGCTCAGCAGCGGGCCGAAGCCGGCGATGCGTTTTTTGATACTGGGCGGGGCGGTCGGCGCGATCCTGTTCACGCTCGGCAAGCACGTGCTGGCGTTCTACCTGTCGACTGCGGCGGTGGTGTCGGCCTATGGCGCGGCAGGGTCGCTGGTGGTGCTATTGATGTGGATCTACTTTTCGTCGGCGATCCTGCTCTTCTCCGCCGGCGTGGCGCGGGCGGTGTCGGACGATGCCAGGGCTCGCGCGCAGCGGGCCGAAGGCGCGTCAGTGGCCGCCTGACACCACCACCGGGATTTCCGTCGCAGGCGGCGTGTTGCGGCTGCGCCCGCAACGCACGATGCCGTCGATCATCACCATGCCGACGCCGGGGATATCGCCGAGCTGCACGCTCTCCAGCAAGCCCTTCGCGGGCGAATGCTGCGCGCGGTCCATGAAGACGAAATCCGCATCGCGGCCCACTTCGATGAGCCCGCAGTTGAGCTTGCGGATGCGCGCCGTGTTGCCGGTCGCAAAGCAGAACACCAGCTCCGCCGGGATGTTCGCAATGGACGACAGCATCGCCACCATGCGAAGGATGCCCAGCGGCTGCACGCCGGAGCCCGCAGGTCCGTCGGTGCCGAGGATCACGCGGTGCGGGCACTTCAGTTCGAGCGCAGCCTTCGCCGCCGCGATGGCGACCTTCTCGTTGCCGTTGTGCACGATCTCGATGGCGCGCGACGACTTCTCGCACAGCTCGCACACGTGCGCCTCGGGCAGCGCGGTGTGGCCGCCGTTGATGTGGCCGATGATGTCGGCGTCGGCTTCGAGCACCACGTCCTTGTCGATGAGCCCGGAGCCCGGGATCGACGGCCCGCCCGTGTGGATGGTGCTCTGGATGCCGTACTTGCGCGCCCAGGCCACCATCTCCCTGGCCTCATAGCCGGCCTTGACCGAGCCCAGGCCCACTTCGCCCAGCAGGCCCACGCCGGCCTCGGCCAGTTCCCTGAAGTCGCTCTCGACCATGCCCTTCTCGATGACCGGCGCACCGGCCAGCACCTTCACGCCGCCGGGGCGGAAGTTGTCGAAAGCGCGCTGCGCGGTGATGGCCAGCGCCTTCAGGCCGACGATGTCCTTCGGCCGGCCGGGCAGGTGCAC
The DNA here is from genome assembly GCF_037889915.1 of Variovorax humicola. Lineage (NCBI taxonomy): Bacteria > Pseudomonadati > Pseudomonadota > Betaproteobacteria > Burkholderiales > Comamonadaceae > Variovorax > Variovorax humicola. The sequence goes on from NZ_JBBKZV010000003.1 coordinate 365,223, forward strand.
CTCGCCCGCCGAGATCATCGTGGTGACGCCGCCGTTCATGGTCGAGTCGATCCAGCCGAGCTGGCTCTGGCGCGGCGTCCAGTCGCCGAACACCGGATGCACGTGGCTGTCGATGAGACCTGGCGCGACGCAGGTCTGCTTGCAGTCGATGACGGTCTGCGCGCCTTCGATGTCGCAGTCCTTCTGCTTGCCGACGGCGACGATGAGCCCGTCGTTCACCACGATGGTGTCGGCATCGAGGATGGGCTTGTCGATGTCGCCCGAGAGAAGAAGTCCGATGTTGCGGATGACGACCTTGCCGGATTTCGCGCCTGCTGCGGCTTCTGCCATGGTGTTGACCTCTTCGTGGGGTGATTTATGAATTGAATGCGGGTGTTGCCTGTGTCGCGCTCACGGTTCGCAGCACCGTCTCGACAGCGAAGTCTTCCCAGCGTTTGACGGCCTCGGCCGTCTCGAGCGGCTCCCCGAGAAAGGCCGTCAGTGTGTGCCGGTTCGACATGTAGAAGTAGCCCGTCGACGCGATCAGCAGGTACACCTCGCGTGCCGCGACATCTTCGCGAAAGATGCCCTTGGCGATGCCGCTGGCCAGCACTTCGCGGATTACCGCGATCGCATGCGACGAATATTCGCCCGCCCGCAGCGACTTGGCGATGTGCCGCCCCTTGTGCAGGTTTTCGGTGTTGAGCAGCGTGACGAACTCAGGGTTCTTGCGGTAGTAGCCGTGCACGAATCGGATCACGGCGGTGAGCGTTTCGACCGGGCGCTCGGCATCGAGCTGGATGGCCGACTCGGCTTCGTCCATCTCGCGATAGATGCCTTCGAGCACGGCGATGAACAGGCCTTCCTTGCTGCCGAAGTAGTAATAGATCATGCGGTCGTACGACTTGGCCGCCTTCGAGATCTTCTCGACGCTGCCGCCGTCGTAGCCGTACTTCGCGAATACCTTGGTGGCCGCCTTCAGGATGGCCTTGCGCGTTGCCTGCGCGGCCGCCTCGCGCACGCCGGTGCCGCGGCGGGCACCGTTGCTCGCTGCAGTGAGGGCCTTGGCAACCGCCATGACTACAGGCGGCCGAGCGCCGCGCCGCCCCAAGCCGGCCGCGCCCGACCCTTGACGAGTGGAGTTAAAGCGGCGCAGCGAGTGAAAAGCAGGGGGGCGGTCATTTTTCGGCGAAGGCGCGCTCGACCACGAAGTCGCCCGGCGTCGACGTGTTGCCTTCCTTGAATCCGCGCGTTTCCAGCATGTGCTTCAGGTCGGACAGCATGCCGGGGCTGCCGCACAGCATCACGCGGTCTTCGGCGACATTGATCGGCGGCAGGCCGAGGTCGTCGGTCATCTTGTTGCTCTCGATGAGTTCGGTGATGCGGCCCATGTTGCGGAAGTCCTCGCGCGTCACGGTCGGGTAGTAGAGCAACTGTTTCTTGATCAGGTCGCCCAGGAATTCGTGCTGCGGCAAGTGGTCGACCACAAGGTCGTGATACGCCAGCTCGTCGACCTCGCGCACGCCGTGCACCAGGATGACCTGCTCGAACTTCTCGTACGTCTCCGGGTCGCGGATCACGCTCATGAACGGTGCAAGCCCGGTGCCGGTGCCCAGCAGGTAGAGCCGCTTGGCGGGCAGGCAGTAGTCGATCAGCAGCGTGCCGGTGGGCTTGCGGCCGACGATGATCTTGTCGCCGGGCTGGATGTGCTGCAGCTTCGAGGTGAGCGGGCCTTCCTCGACCTTGATGCTCAGGAACTCGAGGTGCTCCTCGTAGTTGGCGCTCACGATGCTGTAGGCGCGCAGCAATGGCTTGTTGTTGACGCGCAGGCCGATCATCGTGAAGTGGCCGTTCGAGAACCGCAGCGCCGGGTCGCGCGTGCAGGTGAACGTGAACAGGCGGTCGGTCCAGTGATGGACGGAGAGGACGGTTTCTTCGCTGAAGGCACTCATGGCTGGCTTGGAGTTAGTTCGGTAAAAACGCCGTTGCGCATTGGCGTCGCGTTTGCTACATTGGATTGATGTAGCGTTCACAACATCAAATTGGAGTGAATGCTACACAAAGAGCAAGACGATCACAAGCACCACCCGTCGCGGGCAATGCAGGTGAAACCAGGCGATTTTCCACGATGACCGAACACACAAAGACTGACGGGCTTCCCGGCATGGACATGCCGGTGATCGGCGCCGGCATTCCCGAGCGCGCCTCCCTGCGCAACGAGAGGATGAGTGCGGCCAAGGTCGAGTGCAACGCCTGCCCGGTGCTCTGCCAGATCTCCGAGGGCCGCACGGGGGCCTGTGACCGATACGCCAATCGGGCCGGCACGCTGGTGCGGGTGGACCCGGTCGTGCTGCTGCGCCGGGCGGTGGTGCAGGACACTGCGGCGTTGGTGCCGTTCTCGCGTCCCGCTGCCGAGGCTCCCGACGGGAATGACCCCGACTGGAGCGGTGACTTGCTGCTGGCCGACGAAGTGTTCGTCACTGGCGTCGGCTCGTCGACCACCTACCCGGACTACAAGCCCGCGCCCTTCATCGTGGGCTCGAAGGCCAACGGCGTCGACATGGTCACCGTGGTCACCGAAGGAATATTCAGCTACTGCAGCTTCAAGATCAAGATCGACACCGACCGCTTCCTCGGCGCCGAGCAGGCCAATGTTCGCTACAAGGGCGAGGTGGTGGGCCATGTCACCACCGCCGAATACGGCTCGCAGATGCTGTCGCTGGGCGGTGTTCACCATCTCACCGGCGGCAGCAAGAAGGAAGGCCGCATGACGGCCGAACTGATGCAACTGCTCGGCAACAAGAAGCCGGTCGACATCACCATCGACGGCGGTGCCAGCCTGGTCGTGCAGGCCGGGCGGCCCCCCATCGTCAATGGCGTGGAAGAGCAACGCATGCGGGTGGGTTGCGGCTCGGCGGCGGTCGGCATCTTCGCGCGGCAGTTCGCGGGCGTGGCGGACGAGGTGGTGGTGGTCGACGACCACATCACAGGCGTGCTCACCGAGCACCAGGCCGGCCGTTGCCTCGACATGCCGAAATCGGGCATCGAGATGCGCGGGCGAAAGTCCACGCCGGGGCGCTATTTCCAGGTCGCGAATCCGGGCGACGGATGGGGCGGCACCGACATCGCCGACCCGCTGTCGATCATCGAGGGCTGGGAAGCGGGCGTGGCGAAGCCCGGGTTGCGGCTGCTGATGACGTCGACCACCGGCGAACACGCGCAGTGGTATGTCCTGGACGAGGCACTGAAGCCGGTCGAACAGGAGATGCCCGAGGAGGTGCGCCGCATCGTGCAACGCATCGGCGAGAACTGCGAGCCGTCGCTGTGCACCGTGCTGTTCCTCGGCGGCGCCGGCGGCAGCCTGCGCGCGGGGGTGAGCGAGAACCCGGTGCTGCTGACGCGCGCCATCAAGCGGGCGCTGGTCAACGTGACCTGCGGCGGCGCGCCGGCCTATGTGTGGCCGGGCGGCGGCATCACGGTGATGGTCGATGTGATGCGCATGCCGGACAACAGCTTCGGCACGGTGCCCACGCCGGCCATCGTTGCGCCGATCGAGTTCAGCATGCGGCTCGATGACTACGCCGCGCTGGGCGGGCACACCGGGCATGTGTTTTCGCTGGAGCAGGCCCTGGCGCGCGGTGCGTGGCAGGACGACGGTGCGCCGCTGGCAAGGCAATGGCAGGCCATCGACGACGCCAATCCGTGGCCGCTCGGCCAACCGCCGATGCTCGGATGACCCCTCAATGCCGCCCATGACCGCCCAGCGCACCGCGCTCGACAGCCATCGCTGGCACTGGAGCCACGGCCCGATCGACATCGTGGCAGAGGCGTACGGCGATCCGGCTGCGGTTGCCGATGCGCACGAAGCCGCATGGCAGCGCTTTGGCGCGGTGCTGGGCGAACTGGTGGGCGAGTTGCGGCTGCTTCGTCAGCCGGTGGGCACGGACTGCGTGCTGCGGGGCCCGATCGCGCGCCGCATGTGGAATGCCTGTGCGCCGTTTCGGCCAGCCTTCATCACGCCGATGGCGGCGGTGGCCGGCTCGGTCGCGCAGGAGCTCATCGGCTTCTACCAACGACCGGGCATCGAACGCGCATGGCTCAACAACGGCGGCGACATCGCGCTGCATCTGGCGCCGGGCCAGTCGGCGCGCGTGGGCCTGTTTGCCGACATTTCCCGCTTCGACCTGCGCGACGCGGGGCGCGTCGTCAACGTGGATGGCAGCTTCGACGTCACGGCCGACATGCCGGTGCGCGGCGTGGCCACCAGCGGCTGGCGCGGGCGCAGCTTTTCGCTGGGCATCGCGGACAGCGTCACCGTGCTGGCGGCGACCTCCGCGCAGGCCGATGCCGCCGCGACCGTCATAGCGAACGCGGTCGATGTGCAGGACGCGGGAATCCATCGCCGGCCAGCCAGCGAATGCAAGGACGACACCGACCTGGGCGATATCCCGGTCACGGTTGGCGTCGACATGCTGGCAGCCGCACAGGTCCGCCGCGCACTCGATGCGGGCGCGGCGCGCGCACATGCGTTGCAGCAGGCGGGCCTCATCTTTTCCGCAGTGCTGGTTTGCCAGCACCAGTACCGTGTTGCCGAACCCTTATGCTCCACCGCTGCGGTGCCGAATGCGGCATCGGCGATGGCAATTGGCTCCGTATTTGCTTGATCCAAACGACATGATCGAAATCCGCCGCGTCTTCACCCAGGTCGAGCACATCCACCACGAATTCGGCCCCCGCGCCGACACGCCGCTGGTGCGTGGCGCCATCGGCGCCGTCCTGACCAACCCGTTCGCGGGCCGCTACGAGCCCGACATCCTGCCGATGATGACCCTGCTCGACCCCGTGGGCGTCGAGATGGCACACAAGCTCAGGGAAGCCATGGACGTGAGCGTCGACCAGATCGCCACCTACGGCAAGGGTGCGATCGTCGGCGCCGCCGGCGAACTGGAGCATGGCGCGCTGTGGCATGTGCCGGGCGGCTATGCGATGCGCGAACTGCTCGGCTGGAAGGGCGACCGCAATGCGTACCGCGCAGGCAAGGCCGAAGAAAAGACCGGACAGCCGGGCAACGGACTCTCGATCGTGCCTTCGACCAAGAAGGTCGGCGCCCCCGGCACCACGCTCGACGTGCCGCTCACCAACATCAACGCGAGCTATGTGCGCGGCCAGTTCGACGCGTTCGAAGTGCGCGTGCCGGGCGCGCCCGCCGCCGACGAGATCGTGTTCATCCTGGCGATGACGACCGGCTACCGTATCCATGCACGTGTAGGTGGGCTGCTGGCCAAGGACATCAGCAAGTGGGACGGGCTGCGTTAACGTTTCGCCGAAGCCGCAGACACCGCAAGAGAAGCCATGAAGGAATAAGGACAGACATGCCAGCCAACATTCGCAAGCTCGTCGTACAGGTCGACGAGACCCGCATCGAGATGGGCAAGGCCATCGAGCCGCCGACGCGCCGCGCCGTGGCCATCGCGGTGATCGACAACCCCTACGCGGGGCGTTACTCCGAGAACCTCGACGAGCTGATTGCCATCGGCGAGGAACTCGGTGCGCTGCTCGGCCAGAAGTGCGTGGCCGCGCTGGGCATCGCGCCCGGCGCCGCGCAAAGCTACGGCAAGGCCGCGATCGTCGGCGAGGCCGGCGAGCTGGAGCATGCGGCCGCGATCCTGCATCCCAAGCTCGGCGCGCCGTTGCGCGCGGCGGTCGAGAAGGGCGCTGCGCTCGTGCCGTCGAGCAAGAAGCGCGGCACGCTCGGCACGGCCATCGACGTACCGCTCGGCCACAAGGACGCCGCCTTCGTGCGCAGCCACTTCGATGCGGTCGAAGCGCGCGTGTCCGATGCGCCGCGTGCCAATGAGATCGTCGTCGCCGTGGCCGTCACGGACAGCGGTCGCCCGCTGCCGCGCATTGGCGGCCTCCAGGTGAGTGAGATCAAGGGCCAGGATGGCCTGCGCTGAAACACGAATACCGCCGCGTCCGGTCAGGTCCCAATTTGCAGATTCATCCATTTCCAAGGAGCTTTCCATGAACCCCATGCGCCTCACCTTCACCGCCGCGGCCCTCGCGACGCTGGCCACTGCCCTGGTGCCTGCGCACGCGCAGGGCGTCATCAAGATCGGCGAGGTCAACAGCTACAAGGCGCAGCCCGCGTTCCTCGAGCCCTACAAGAAGGGCATGGAACTCGCCGTCGAGGAAATCAACGCCAAGGGCGGCGTCAACGGCAAGAAGATCGAACTCATCACGCGTGACGACAACGCCAACCCCGGCGATGCGGTGCGCGTGGCCGAAGAACTGGTGGCGCGCGAGAAGATCGACGTGCTGACCGGCACCTTCCTCTCCAACACCGGCCTGGCCGTCGCGGACTTCGCGAAGCAGAAGAAATTCTTCTTCCTCGCCGGCGAGCCGCTTACCGACAAGATGACCTGGCAGGGCGGCAACGAGTACACCTTCCGCCTGCGCCCCGGCACCTACATGCAGGCCGCCATGCTGGTGCCCGAAGCGGTCAAGCTCAAGAAGAAGCGCTGGGCCATCGTGTACCCCAACTACGAATACGGCCAGTCCGCCGTGGCCGCATTCAAGGCGCTGCTGAAGGCCGCACAGCCTGACGTGGAGTTCGTCACCGAACAGGCCCCGCCGCTCGGCAAGGTCGACGCGGGCGCCGTCGCCCAGGCGCTGGCCGATGCCAAGCCCGATGCGATCTTCAACGTGCTGTTCGCCGCCGACCTGTCGAAGTTCGTGCGCGAAGGCAACACGCGCGGCTTGTTCAAGGACCGTGCCGTGGTCAGCGTGCTGACTGGCGAGCCCGAATACCTCGATCCGCTGAAGGACGAAACGCCCAACGGCTGGATCGTCACCGGCTACCCCTGGTACGGCATCCAGACGCCCGAGCACAAGGCCTTCTTCCTCGCCTACCACGAGAAGTACAAGGACTATCCGCGCCTCGGCTCGGTGGTGGGCTACAGCATGATCAAGTCGGTCGCGGCCGGCATCGCCAAGGCGAAGAGCAGCGAGACGCCGAAGCTGGTCGAAGCCTTCAAGGGCCTGCAGGTCGACACGCCGTTCGGCAAGATCACCTACCGCGCGGAAGACCACCAGTCGACCATGGGCGCCTTCGTCGGCAAGACGAAGAACGACAACGGCAAGGGCGTGATGGTGGACTACTCGTACTTCGACGGTGCGAAGTTCCAGCCGAGCGCTGCGGACATCAAGAAGTCCCGCGCAGATTAGGATGAAACACCCCCGAAGCGCCTGCGGCGCCTCCCCCTCGAGGGGGCGCACCTGGCGGCCCGGCAAAGCCGGTTCCGCGGAGGAAACGGAACACCCCCGATGCGCCTGCGGCGCCTCCCCCTCGAGGGGGCGCACCCAGCGGCCCGGCAAAGCCGGTTCCGCGGGTGCCCACGAACAGACTTCGCTGTGCTCTTCCTGGATTCATGCTTCGCGGAAGACGCTCCTGCGCCGTGGAGCACTGAAATGTTGCTCGCCCCCGGCCTCCGCGCTCCTCCCACACCCCTGCCCGGGCGCGACATCATCGGCCCGGCAAAGCGGGTTCGGCGATGTCTCGGGCGTCTGGGGGTTGGCGTAAGAGCCTGTAGTCAAGGAAGTTCTGATGAGCCTGTCATCCCTGTTGCTGCAGTTCCTCACGGGGCTGTCGTCGGCTTCATCGCTGTTCCTGGTGGCGGCGGGGCTGTCGCTCATCTTCGGTGTCACGCGCATCGTCAACTTTGCGCATGGCTCGTTCTTCATGGTCGGCATCTATCTGGCTTACACGCTGGTGGATCGGTTCGGGAGTCAGCTCGGCTTCTGGCCGGCGCTCTTGATCGCGGCGTTGGCGGTCGGGGTGCTGGGTGCGTTGATCGAGATGATCCTGCTGCGGCGCATCTACAAGTCGCCGGAATTGTTCCAGCTGCTGGCGACCTTTGCGCTGGTGCTGGTCATCAAGGACGCGGTGCTCTATCTCTGGGGGCCCGACGAGTTGCTCGGGCCGCGCGCACCGGGGCTCAAGGGTTCGGTCGAGATCCTCGGGCGACAGTTTCCGAGCTACGACCTGTTCCTGATCGTTGTCGGCCCGGTGGTGCTCGGCCTGCTGTGGCTGCTGCTCACACGCACGCGCTGGGGCACGCTGGTGCGCGCGGCGACGCAAGACCGCGAGATGGTCAGTGCACTGGGCGTGAACCAGGCCTGGCTGTTCACGGCGGTGTTCGGCCTGGGCGCGCTGCTGGCGGGACTGGGCGGCGCGCTGCAATTGCCGCGCGAACCGGCCACGCTCGCAATCGACCTCAACACCATCGGCGCCGCCTTTGTCGTGGTCGTGGTGGGCGGCATGGGTTCGATCCCCGGCGCCTATGCGGCGGCGTTGCTGATCTCGGAGATCAAGGCGGTCTGCATCTGGCTTGGGGTCGTGGAGCTCCTGGGGTACAGCGTCTCGTTCTCCAAGCTCACGCTGGTGGTCGACTTCGTGGTGATGGCGGTGGTGCTGGTGTGGCGGCCGTGGGGCCTGTTCGGCCGGCCGCAGGCGCCGAGCCGCTACGTGGGCATGGCGGAAGAGCCGTTGCGCCGCGCCGGCAAGGGCTACCTGTGGCTGGTCGCCGCGCTGGGCCTGGTGCTCATGGCCTTGCCGCTGCTGAGCGCCGATTCGCCTTACACGACGGTGCTGATGATCGACCTGATGATCGCGGCGCTGTTCGCTGCAAGCCTGCACTTCATCATGGGCCCGGCCGGCATGCACTCGTTCGGCCACGCGGCCTACTTCGGGCTCGGCGCGTACGGTGCGGCATTGCTGGTGCGCGCGAGCGGAATGCCGATGGAGCTGGCGCTGATCTTCGCGCCGTTGATTGCCGCGATCGGCGCATTCGTCTACGGCTGGTTTGCGGTGCGGCTGTCCGGCGTGTACCTCGCGATGCTCACGCTGGCCTTCGCGCAGATCACCTGGGCCATCGTCTACCAGTGGGACTCGTTCACCGGCGGCAGCAACGGGCTCACCGGCGTCTGGCCGTCGGATTGGCTGTCGGACAAGCGGGCCTACTACTGGCTGACGCTGGTGCTGGTGGCGGCCGGCGTGTTGCTGTTGCGTCGGGTGCTGTTCTCGCCCTTCGGCTATGCGTTGCGGGCCGGGCGCGATTCGGTGCTGCGCGCGGACGCGATCGGCATCGACGTCAAGCGCATGCAGTGGACGGCCTTCGTGATCGCAGGCGCGGCGGCGGGGCTCGCCGGGTCGCTCTTCGCGTTTTCCAAGGGCAGCATCTCGCCGGAAAGCCTGAGCGTCGACAGGTCCGTCGACGGGCTGGTGATGGTGCTGCTCGGCGGGATCCAGACGCTGGCCGGGCCGGTGGTTGGCGCCGTCACGTTCAGCTGGCTGCATGACACCGTGGCGCGCAATACCGACTATTGGCGCGCAATGCTCGGCGCGATCATCTTGCTTCTTGTGTTGCTGTTCCCGCAAGGCATCGCAGGCTTCGCAAAGCAGCTGGCCGACCGGCTGCGGCCCAGGCCAAAAGCGGGCGATGCGTCGCCCTTGCAGGAGAAGCGGACATGACGGCGCTGCTGCAAGTCAAAAACCTCGGCAAGTCCTTCGGCGGCGTGAAGGCGGTCGATGGCATCACCTTCGAACTCGCGGCCGGCGAACTGCTGGCGCTGATCGGGCCGAACGGCGCGGGCAAGTCGACGACCTTCAACATGGTCAACGGCCAACTCAGGGCCGACCAGGGTTCGATCCGCTTCGACGGCCATGAACTCGTGGGCCAGAAACCGCGTTCGATCTGGCGGCTGGGCGTCGGCCGCACGTTCCAGATTGCCGAGACCTTTGCATCGCTGACCGTGGCCGAGAACGTGCAGATGGCGCTGCTGTCGCATGACGCCAGGCTGTATTCGATGTGGCGCCGCGCCGCCGACCACAAGCGCGACAAAGCGCTTGCGCTGCTGGAGCAGGTCGGCATGAAAGCGCAAGCCGACCGTCCCTGCAGCGAACTCGCGTACGGCGACGTGAAGCGCGTCGAGCTTGCGATCGCGATGGCCAATGATCCGAAGCTGTTGCTGATGGACGAGCCCACCGCCGGCATGGCGCCGAAGGAGCGCAATTCGCTGATGGCACTGACCAAGGAGCTTGTCATCCAACGCGGACTGGCGGTGCTCTTCACCGAGCACAGCATGGACGTGGTGTTCGCCTACGCCGACCGCATGATCGTGCTGGCGCGCGGGCGGCTCATCGCTCAGGGCAAGCCGCTGGAGATCCGCGACGATCCGAAGGTCCAGGCCGTGTACTTCGGTACGGGCAAGACCTTTGAAAAGGCGCAGGAGCACGCATGAGTGCCGCCCGGCCGCCCGAAGGCGCTCCGCACCGCAGTGCGAAGCACGGAGGTTTTCGAATGAGTGCCGCCCGGCCGCCCGAAGGCGCTCCGCACCGCAGTGCGAAGCACGGAGGTTTTCGAACGATTTCCGCCCGGCCGCCCGAAGGCGTTCGCACCGCACTGCGAAGCACGGAGGTTGCCGTATGAGCACTCACGAGACCTTGCTCACCACGCACGCGCTCTGCGCCTGGTACGGCGCCGCGCAGATCCTCTACGACGTGGACCTGGAAGTGCGGCGCGGCGAAGTCGTCGCGCTGATGGGCCGCAACGGCGCGGGCAAGTCGACCACGCTCAAGGCCATCATCGGCATGCTGCCCAAGCGGCGCGGTGCGGTGAGCTTCCTGGGCCATGACATCTCGAAGCGTGAGCCACACGTGGCGGCGCGCCTGGGCCTGGGCTTCGTGCCCGAAGACCGGCGCGTGTTCACCGACCTCACGGTGATGGAGAACCTCGAGGTCGGCAGGCAACCCGAGCGCCGCTGGGCCGACGGCGTTGGCGCGCCCGTGTGGACGCCGGAGCGGTTGTTCAAGCTGTTTCCCAATCTCGGCGAGATGCCGAATCGCCCCGGCGGCCGCATGAGCGGCGGCGAGCAGCAGATGCTCACGGTGGCGCGCACGCTGATGGGCAACCCCTACCTCGTGCTGCTGGACGAGCCGTCCGAAGGCGTGGCGCCGGTCATCGTCGAGCAGATGGCCCACATGATCCTCGAACTGAAGGCGCAGGGCGTGAGCATCCTGCTGTCGGAGCAGAACATGCATTTCGCGGAACTGGTCTCCGATCGCGCCTATGTGCTCGAGAAGGGGCAGATCCGTTATCAAGCCACCATGCACGAACTCGCGGCGAACGACGAGGTTCGGCGCGCCTATCTGAGCGTTTGAAACAAATTTCTGTTCAACCACTGGAGCCCACCATGCCTCACGCAACAACGCATCGCAGAGCCCTTCTCAAGTCCACTGCCGCACTGGGCCTGCTGGGCGGCTTCGGCCTGTCGGCATTTGCCGCGGGAAAGGTCAAGCCGGCCAGCACTTCCGCACTGATCGTGGTCGACGTGCAGAACTGCTTTCTCGACGGCGGCACGCTGGCGGTGAAGGGTGGCAACGAGGTCATCCCCGTCATCAACAAGCTTGCGCCTGCTTTCGACAACATCGTGATGACTCAGGATTGGCACACCGCCGGCCACGCATCCTTTGCCAGCACTCATCCGGGCAAGAAGCCCTTCGAGACGACCAAGCTCAAGTACGGCACGCAAGTGCTGTGGCCGGACCACTGCGTGCAGGGCACCGACGACGCGGCAGTCGGCAAGGAGCTCGCGCTGCCGACTGCGCAGCTCATCATCCGCAAGGGTTTCCATAAGGACATGGACAGCTACTCGGCCTTCGAGGAAGCCGACCACAAGACCGCGACCGGGCTCGCAGGCTACCTCAAGGGGCGTGGCATCAAGACCGTGTTCGTCACCGGCCTGGCCACGGACTTCTGCGTGGCCTGGACCGCGATGGATGCGCGCAAGGCCGGCTTCGAGGTCTACGTGATCGAGGACGCAACGCGCGGCATCGACCTCAACGGCTCGTTGGCCAAGGCCTGGAAGGACATGACGGCCAAAGGCGTGAAGCGCATCCAGTCGTCCGATATCGCCTGAAGCACGACGACGCATGAGCCAGCTCGCATGGAACGTCAACGGACGCGATGTCGAGCTGCCAGGCGTCTCGCGCGAGACCTCGCTGCTGCACCTGCTGCGCAACGACCTCAAGCTCAACGGACCCAAGTACGGCTGCGGCCTCGGCCAGTGCGGCGCCTGCACCGTGTGGGTCGATGGCGTGGCGGCGCGCGCGTGCGTGATTCCCGCGCATGGCGTGGCCGGCAGGCGCATCACGACGCTGGAAGGACTGGGCACGCGCGGCCGCTGGCATCCGGTGCAGCAGGCCTTCGAAGACGCGCAGGCTGCGCAGTGCGGCTATTGCCTGAACGGGATGGTGATGCAGGCAGCCGCGCTGCTTGCGCGCGATCCCCATCCGGGCGAGCAGAAGATTCGCGATGAACTGTCGGGCAATCTTTGCCGTTGCGGCACGCATGTCGAGATCATGAGAGCGGTCCAGGCCGCCGCACTCGCAGCCGACGACAACGACGCATGACGCGCCGCGCAGACCTTCCAAAGACGCGCGCTGAATTCTTCGCGGCAGAGGGCGTGCTGCTTGTCGTGCGAGACACGCCGCCTGCCCCTGCACCTGCCAAGGGACAACCGGCCGTCATCGCGGGCAATCCGGCCGAGGGGCCGGAAATCCTGCTCGCGGTGTGGGACGACGGCAGCGTCACCGCACTCAACGGGCATGTCGACCTGGGTACCGGTCTGCAAACGGCTCTGTCGCAGATCGTCGCCGAGGAACTCGACGTGCCGCTGGCGCGCGTCGACATGGTGCTGGGCGACACGGCCCGCGTGCCCAACCAGGGCGCGACCATCGCCAGCGCTTCGATCCAGATTCACGCGGCGCCGCTGCGAAGCGCCGCGGCGCAAGCGCGAGCGTGGCTCGTCGAACGCGCAGCCGAGTATCTCGGTGTTCAACCGGCGTTGCTGCAGGTGAGCGATGGCCGCATCCATGCAGGCGACCCTGGTGCGCACGGCATCGACTTCGGACCGCTGCTGGCGAGCCAGCGCACGGTGCTGCAATTGGCGCCGGACGCGCAAGTGAAATGCCCGCGCGACTACCGCATCGTCGGCACGAGCGTGCCGCGCGTGGACATTCCCGCCAAGCTCGCCGGTGAACTGGTCTTCGTGCACGACATGCGCCTGCCCGGCATGCTGCATGGCCGCGTGGTGCGGCCGCCCTACGCGGGCGCCGACCACGGCGACTTCATCGGCAACACGCTGGTATCGGTCGACGAATCATCCATTGCGCACATCGCGGGCATCCGCGCTGTGGTCGTCATCCGCGATTTCGTCGGCATCGTTGCAGAGCGCGAAGAGCACGCCGAGCAGGCGTTGCGCGAACTGCGCGTGCAATGGAAGCCCTGTCCGGACATGCCTGCGCTCGACGACGTCGAGGGTGCATTGCGCGCCAACCCGTCGACGCAGCGGCTGCTCGTCGACGAAGGCGATGTCGACGCGGCGCTGCGATCCGCGGCGCAGGCCATGCCACGCACCTACGTGTGGCCCTACCAGATGCATGCGTCCATCGGACCTTCCTGCGCGCTGGCCGAATGGCTGGGCGACTCTCCCGGCAGCGACGGCACCCGGCTGCGAGTCTGGGCGGGCTCGCAGAACCCGCATGTCCTGCGCAACGATCTCGCGTGCCTGATGGGCGTGGACGACACCGCGATCGACGTGATTCGCATGGAGGCGGCCGGTTGCTATGGCCGCAACAGCGCCGACGACGTGGCCGCCGACGCAGCCCTGCTCGCGCGGGCCGTCGGCGCCCCGGTGCGCGTGCAGCTCACCCGCGAACAGGAGCATGCATGGGAGCCCAAGGGCGCAGCGCAACTGATGCAGGTCAAGGGAGGGCTGCAGGCGGATGGCAGCGTCGCTGCCTACGACTTCGAGACTTCGTATCCGTCGAATGGCGCACCCGCGCTGGCGCTGCTGCTCACCCGCACCGTCGAGCCCGTGGCGCAGGCTTTCGAGATGGGCGACCGCACTGCGCGGCCGCCTTACTCTTTCGAGAACCTGCGCGTCAAGGTCAACGACATGGCGCCTATCGTGCGCGCGTCGTGGTTGCGGGGCGTGTCGGCCTTGCCGAATTCGTTTGCCCACGAATCCTATGTCGATGAACTCGCCACCGCGGCCGGCGTCGACCCGGTTGCGTTCCGCCTGCGGCATCTGCACGATCCGCGCGCGGCCGAACTGGTGCGGGCCACCGCGCAGAAGGCCGGCTGGCGCATGCGCACCGGGCCGCAGGAGAACGCCGATGGCGCGGTGGGCCCTGGCGGCGACATCCTCTTCGGCCAGGGCTTCGCTTATGCGCGCTATGTGCACAGCAAGTGGCCAGGCTTCGGCGCGGCGTGGTCTGCGTGGGTGGCCGATGTCGAAGTCAACAAGAAGACCGGCGAAGTGCACGTGCGCCGCGTCGTCGTCGGCCATGACGCGGGCCTCACGGTCAATCCGGCCGGCGTCGAGCACCAGATCCACGGCAACGTGGTGCAGACCACCAGCCGGGCGCTCAAGGAGCGCGTTCAATTCGCGCCCAAAGCGTTGGCGCAGACAGCGCAGACAGCGCTGCTGCCCGACGTGCTGCCTGCGGGCGCGGTGACGAGCCGGGAGTGGGGCGGTTACCCGATCCTCAATTTTCGCGAAGTGCCGGTCATCGAGGTGCTGCAGATGCCGCGACCCGGTGAGGCGCCGCTGGGCGCGGGCGAGTCCTCGTCGGTGCCGGGCACCGCTGCGATCGCCAATGCGATCTTCGATGCGACAGGCGTGCGCTTCAGGTCGCCGCCCTTCACGCCGGAACTGGTGCGCGCTGCGTTGAACCCGCTCCCGCCCGCTTCGCCGGGAAGCGAGGGGGAGGGCGGCGTTCAGGGAGTGGTCAAGACGGACGCGCCCTGGCCGAAGCGCCGCGGCGTCTGGGCCGGAGCAATGGCCCTGGTCGTCGGCTCGCTCGGCGCCATCGCCGGCCTGCTCGGCTGGCGCCCCACCATCGCCCCGGTGTCGCTCAGCGCGCCGGTCTACAGCGAGGCGACCATAGAGCGCGGACGCTTGCTCGCCGCGATCGGGGATTGCGCCGTCTGCCATACCGCGCCCGGCGGCGCCGTCAACGCCGGAGGCCGCGCGATGCAGACGCCCTTTGGCACGCTCTACAGCACCAACCTCACGCCCGATGCGCAAACCGGCATCGGCCAATGGTCATTCAGCGCGTTCCAGCGCGCGATGCGGGAAGGCATTTCGCGCGACGGCCATCACCTGTATCCGGCCTTCCCCTACACGGCATTCGCCCGGACCAGCGACGACGATCTCACCGCGCTGTACGCCTACTTCATGTCGCAGCCGCCAGTGCGCGCGGAAACGCCGCTCTCCCAATTGCGTTTTCCGTTCAACGTGCGTCCGCTCATGGGCTTCTGGAACGCGATGTTCCACGACGCAAGCGCATACCGGAATGTGCCGACCCAGAGCGCCGCGTGGAACCGCGGGGCCTACCTGGTCAACGGTCTAGGCCATTGCGGCGCGTGCCACACGCCACGCAACGCACTGGGTGCGGAGCAGGGCGGCACGGCCTTCCTTTCCGGCGCCATGGTCGAGGGCTGGGAGGCGCCCGCGCTCACCGCGCGATCAACCTCGGCCGTACCGTGGACCGCCGATGCGCTGTATCGCTACCTGCGCAACGGGCACAGCGCGCAGCACGGCATCGCCGGCGGGCCGATGGCCGAGGTCGTCCGAGAACTTGCCATCGTGCCCGACGAAGACATCCGCGCCATGTCGACCTATCTCGCCTCGTTCAACCCGACTGCAACCCAGGCCGATGCGGACGCGAAGGCACGTAGCGCCATCGAAAACGCCCAACGCCTCCAGCCGCAACCCGGCGCGGCGCAACGCTTGTTCGACGGCGCCTGCGCCGCCTGCCACCACGACGGCAACGGGCCCACGCTGCTGGGCGCGAACACGCCGCTCGCCCTCAACAGCAACCTGACGAGTGCGCGGCCCGACAACCTGCTGCGCACCATCCTGGAGGGAGTGCGCGAACCCGCCTCGCGCGACATCGGCTTCATGCCCGCATTCCGCGACGCGCTCGACGACCGCCAGATTGCCGAGCTTGCCCAATACATGCGCGCACGCTTCGCGCCGCAGGAAGCGCCGTGGCAGGACGTCGCGCAGAGCTTGAGTCGGCTGCGAGCCGAAGCCATCTTGCCGCGGCACTGACCGGAATTTCTCCATCCATTGCGCAGGCGCAGCAAGTCCGCCTCGCGCTACTTCGAGTCGATCCCGCAGGCGCAGCAGGGATCACCGCCACACGGCAAGGCTCTGTCCTCGGGACTCCCCCATCACCTGCGCGTTGCCATCCTTCGCGGATTCAGCACTCGCACGGTTTCCCAACGCTCCAAATGTTTTTGTCGCGGTCAAAGGCGCCCGGAATTAATTCAAGAATTCAATGACCTCCGGTTCGGTGAGGGGCAATACGTGAACTATTGTGAATTACAGAGTTCGCAACGTGTTGCAGTGGGTGCATTTCAGAGAGATATGTCCAAGCAGCAAGTAACTTTTGCACATCATTTGACGTGGCAATATTTCTCTGAATTTTCCGAGCACCTATCAGAAATTTCCTAGTCTCACTCGGCCTCTTCCTGCATTCAGTGGCGCGTTGGCAGTGTCCAATACGTCTGCCGATTCCAATTCAACGCTGCAGCAATGCAAACGAATTGAAGTCGGTTGGGTGAATGGGCTTAGGGGCAATGGGTGGTCGACATAGATTACAAGCCCTTTCATCCAGTTGGGAGGTGCAATGAAGCCGTGTGGCTTTTGCAATTATTCGGCCTCGGTTCGTCACAGCGAGCCGAGTGCCGACCTTCCACCTTTTTTATGTTGTCTTTTCATGGCTATTGCTCTTTCTTCTTTTTTTGGTCCGAGGCGGCCGCTTCCTGTCGTTCGGATGCTGTGTGCGTGTGTGCTCGGACTGGTGTCGCGGGCGGCTTGCGCCAATCCAATCGACCTCGACGCGTTGGTCGGGATCGTCGTCGCGCGCAATCCGGCCGTTCTTGCTGCTGCCGCTGAGGCGCGTGGTGCCAACGAAGACCTTTCTGCTGCGCGCTGGCAGCGCTTTCCGACCTTCTCGGTCCAGGCGGAATCCCAGTCGCTGCATTCCCGCGACCCCAAGGCGAGTGCCGGAACCACGACGGCTCTGACGCAGCCGTTGTGGATGATCTCGGGCAGCATCCCGGCGCAGATCGAAGGTGCGCAAGCCGGTGCAACGGCCAGGCAGGCGCGCGTGAGCGAGGTTCGCTACCTTGCGGCTGAGCGCACCGTGGATGCTTGGTGGGGCGGCGTGACGGCGACCGCAAAGATGGAAATCGCGTCGCGTGCGCTGGCCCGCCTGACGGAATTCCGCTCGATGATGCGTCGTCGCGTGGATGCCAGCGTCTCGCCCGTGTCCGAGTTGGACCTGGTGTCCTCTCGGGTAAGTCAGGCTCAATCGGATCTTGCTTCTGCACAGGCTTCGCAGCGCCTGTTCCTGTCCCGACTCGAAGAGCTTGCTGGAGAGCCGGTCGGGCCCGCTGCGCTTGTGCAGGCGGCGGCAAGCCTGGAGGGGAGCACGCTGCAGGCCGCGAGCGCATTGGCCGATCTGTCCGACGCGCAGTTCGCCGAGTGGGTCGATCGACATCCTGCAGTG
The DNA here is from genome assembly GCF_037889915.1 of Variovorax humicola. NCBI lineage: Bacteria > Pseudomonadati > Pseudomonadota > Betaproteobacteria > Burkholderiales > Comamonadaceae > Variovorax > Variovorax humicola. Next base: position 382,849 of record NZ_JBBKZV010000003.1, read on the forward strand.
CGAAGGGCAAACTCCGAAGCGCAGGTGGTCAAGGCCCAGGCAAAGGCCAAGGATGCCGAGCGCTGGCCGCAACTCTACGTCAAGCTGCAGCATACGACTGCCATTGACGGCAGCAGGGGTGATAGCGGCGCGTTTCTGGGTCTGCAGTACACGCCGGGCGCCGGCCTGTCGTCGATGGATCAAGCGCGTGCCGCCAGGGCCCGCGCAGAGGGTGCCACGGTTGCCATCGAGCAACAGCGGCGCGAGGAGCTGGGCGCCTTTCAGGCCGACTGGAGCGAACTGCGAAGCTCCCGCGAAAAGGAAGAGATGTTGTTGCCCGCAATTGGCGCCGCGCGTGCCGTGCTGGCATCCTACGAGCGACTGTTCATCGCAGGCCGGCGTTCCTGGCTCGATGTCCTCAGTGCCGTGCGCGAACTGCAGCAAAACGAAGACGCTCTGGCGACTGCGCGCACATCCGCGGTCAACTTGGTAGCGCGAATTCAGTTGCGCGCTGGTCAGCAAGCCTGGCAGCGCGAGGGGGCACTGTGAACGACGTTTCTCACTTCATTTGGGCCATTGCGCACGCCTTGCGTTTGCGCGGTCAGGCCGCCGACCCCCTTCGCTTGCAGGCCGCTGTCGCGCAGATTGGGTCCGACTCGGCACAACAGCTGGCCGGTCTGGCCGACATCTGCCGGGCGCTGGACCTGGAGCAGCCGACGATGCTGCGCAAGCCGGATCTCGCGCATGCGCCGCTGCTTGTCTTCGTCAAGGAAAAGGGATGGGGGGTCATTGCCGAGAGGACGCCTCAGGGGCAGTGGTTGCTGGTCCAGGAGGGCGGGGTGCAGGTTCTGGCCGGGCTTGGCGCCGGTGACCTCTGCCTGCGCCTGGGCAAAGCGGTCGCGACGACCGCCGCCGATGGTCCTGGCAAGCCGATGGCGATGATTCGCAAGATCATCGGCAGCTACCGGGGGGTGCTCGCCGAAGGGGTGCTCGCCACCATCTTCATGAACCTGCTGGCGCTGGCGGGGTCGCTGTTTTCCATGCAGGTGTACGACCGCGTCATCCCTACCCGCGGCGAGAGCACGCTGGTCGTGCTCGGAGTCGGCGTTCTGCTCGTCATCTTCATCGAGACCGCGTTGAAGTTCGCGCGTTCGCGAATCATGGAGAGTGTCGTGATCGGCCTGGATGGCGGCCTGTCACGCGAAATCTTCCAGCGTCTGTTGTCGGTGCGAATCGACCAGATGCCCGGCTCCGTCGGTACGCTGGCCGGGCAGTTGCGTGGCTACGAGCAAGTGAGGTCCTTTCTCACCGCGCGCACGATGTTCGCGCTGGTCGACGTGCCCATGGCCGTGATCTACCTGGTCATCATCGCCGTCATCGGTTCCCCTCTCATTGCTGGCGTCCCGCTCCTCGTAGCCCTGATCGCCATTGCCATGGGTTTGATCGCCCGCCGTCGACTGGAGCAGATGGCCACCCAAAGTGCACAAGCAGCCAACCACAGGACCGGTCTGCTCGTAGAGGCCGTCGACGGCGCTGAAACCATCAAGGCCGGTGCAGGCGGTTGGAAGTTCCTTTCGCGCTGGCTCGACCTCGCCGGGCAGACTTTGCGCAACGACCTCCGAATGCAGCACGCCAGCGAAGGCCTCGCCTACTGGGGCAGCGCACTGCAGCAGATCAGCTACTGCGCCGTCGTTGCCATCGGCGCGATCGAGGCCATCGGTGGACACATCACCGGCGGCGCCGTCATGGCCTGCTCCATCCTCGGTGGCCGCGTTCTGGGCCCTGTGCTCGCCCTGCCCGGCCTCATGGTGCAGCATGCGCATGCGACGGCGGCGATGAAAGGCCTCGACCAGCTCTACGCGCTGGAGACCGACCATCACGGCGTCACATCGCCGCTCGCACCCAGCGATTTGCGCGGCCAGTTCGACCTCGCCGATGTCAGCTTCGCCTACCCGGAAAGCGGACAGGGCATCCATGTCTCGCAACTTCGCATCCAACAAGGCGAGCGCGTTGCCGTGCTTGGCACCATCGGTTCCGGCAAGTCCACCCTGTTGCGGGTCCTGGCCGGCCTGTATCGTCCGCAAAAGGGCCGCGTGATCATCGATGGCCTGGACATGGGCCAGATCAACCGCCAAGTGCTGAGCCAGCAGATCGGCTACCTCGCGCAAGATCACCGGCTGTTCCAGGGCACGCTGCGCGAAAACCTGCTGATCGGCCTGCCCGATCCTGGTGACGATGTCATCCATCGGGCGCTCGTTCGCTCCGGCCTGATTCAGCTTGTCTCAAGTCATCCGCGAGGGCTGGAGTTGCCCATTCGCGAGGGTGGCACAGGCTTGTCCGGTGGCCAGCGCCAGCTCGTGGCCTTTACCCGCCTGCTCCTGGTGCAGCCCAACATTCTGCTGCTCGACGAGCCCACCGCCTCCATGGACGAAAGACAGGAGCAGCGCTGCCTGGGCGTCCTGGCCGAGGAGCTGGAAAGCGCCCGCACCCTAATCGTCGTCACCCACAAGCCCTCGGTGCTGACGCTCGTTTCCCGACTTGTCGTCGTGTCCGGAAGCAAGATCGTGCTTGATGGCCCCCGCGACGAAGTGCTGGCTCGGCTCGCGCAGCGCCCCAGCCCGGCCGCCGAGGGGCCGTCCTCTGCGGAGCCGGCCGCCGCCCAGCCGTCCACGATCGAGCCGCCCACCGCTGCCAATGGCGTGGCAAGCATCAACGCTGCCGCCATTGCCCCCTTGCGTTCCGGACCCCGTGTGATCGTTCGCCAGCAAATCAATGGAGTTGCATCATGAGTGCAGAGTCTTACTACGGCATGGAAGGTCAGCCACGCCCCGCACGCGGTACGCGTTGGGCTCTGCGCGTGGGCATGCTGGGTCTTGGCGTTCTGTTGGTCTGGGCGTCCGTTTCGCACATCAACCAAGTCACACGCGCTGCCGGCCAGATCATCGCCAGCGCGCGCACCCAGGTCGTGCAGGCGTCCGATGCCGGCGTGCTCACCGCCCTGCACGTCAAGGAAGGCGATGTGGTCAAGGCTGGACAGCTGCTGGCCACCCTCGAAAAAGCTCGCGCCCAAGCCGCCGTCGACGACAGCAGCGCCAAGGTTGCTGCGCTGAACATCACGCTCACGCGGCTCCGTGCCGAGGTTTATGGCAAGCCACTGGCCTTCGCGCCCGAATTGCTCCAATACAAGGAATACATCTCCAACCAGAGCGAGCTGTACCAAAAGCGCAAGACCGCCATCGATCAGGACGTCGCCTCGCTGCAAAGGAGCTTGAAGCTCGGGCGCGACGAGTTGCGCATGTACCAGAGCCTGGAAAAGTCGGGGGACGTCAGCCGCGCCGACATCCTGCGTCTACAGCGCCAGGTCGCCGAAACCGAGGCGCAAATCGTCAACAAGCGCAACAAGTACTTCCAGGATGCGCAGGCCGACATGACCAAGGCGCAGGAGGACTTGAACACGCAGACCGAACAGCTTCGCGATCGCAGCCAGGTTCTGGAGCACACCGAACTCACCTCGCCGCTGGACGGCATCGTGAAGAACATTCGCGTCACCACCCTCGGCGGTGTCGTGCGCCCTGGTGACATCGTTCTTGAAGTCCTGCCTACCGACAGCGACCTGATTGCCGAAGCCAAGATCAGCCCTGCCGACATCGCCTTCATCAGGGTTGGGGACCTTGCGCTTGTCAAGCTCGACGCCTACGACTACAGCATCTTCGGTTCCATGACCGGCGAGGTCAGCTACATCAGCGCCGACACCCTGATCGAAGACACCCGCCAGGGTCCGCAGCCCTTCTACCGCGTGCAGGTGCGCATCAAGGGCCACGAGTTCAAGACTCAAAAAGGCCACCAGGAAATTCAAGTCCGTCCTGGCATGACCGCCAGCGTGGAGATCAAGGCCATGGAACGCACTGTCCTGTCCTATCTCACCAAGCCAGTCTCCAAAACGATCACCCAGTCCATGGGCGAGCGTTGACGCTACGCGCAACCTCGCTCACCTCTTTTTTGTTTTCCGTTTTTGCTTTGTAAAGGGAGTTTTTCATGCGCCATCTTGTCCGTCTGCGCTCATTTCTATCCGCGCTGGCGCTCGCCTCGTTCGTCATCGCCTTGCAAGGCTGTGGCGCCGTGGGCGCCCAGCCCAACCCGCCGGCCGCCGCAGCCCTGCCGATGCCTTCGGCCTTGCGCTACGACAAGCATCTGCCGCTCTGGCCCGAGAACGCGTTGCGCAACCCCTCGCGAGCCGCGTGGATCGAGGCCCCCGCAGCCGGCGTTCGTGTCACCGAAGTCGCCGCGTTGGAACGTCTCACCATCGGTCTGACCGACAAGGAAGTCACGGACGCCGTAGGCGAACCGGCGGCGCGCGGCGAGCACGGGCTGCGGCAGTACCTCGTGCGCAGCGGTACGGGAGCCTTTGCGGCAACGGTCTGGCTCAACGAAGAAGGCGCCCTTTGGATGGGCGCGACCGATCGCGCCCCTCTCGCCTCGCTGGTCACCGCGCCCAAGGAGCCGATCGGAGCCAAGCGCATCACCCTGAGCGCCGAAGAACTGTTCGCCTTCGACAGTGACGTCCTGCGCCTGCCCCAGCAGCAACTCGACGCGATTGCTGCGGCGGCGCGCGGGCGTGTCGTTCAACCAACCCCGCTCGTCGTCAAGGGCTACACCGATCGCCTGGGAAATAGCGCCCACAACCAGTCTCTCGCGCTGCGCCGCGCACAAGCAGTGCGCACTTATCTCTTGCGCCAAGGCCTTGACGCCAATCAGATCAGCGCGATCGGCAAGGGCGCTGCCGACCCCGTCGTGGCCTGCACTGGAGTCAAGCCCAAGGAGGCGCTCATTGCGTGCCTGGCCCCTAACCGCCGCGTCGTGATCGAGCGTTTTTCCGTCGAAGCCGCTTCCACCCACTGATCACTGATCCACAGCCTCCATTGTCCTCGTCGCGTCCGATACGCGATCAACAAAGTCAAGTTCACAAGAAGTCTCACCCATGTCCCTCATCCTTATCCAGAAGACAGCTAGCCAAGGCGCCACTCAAACCCCAATCGAGGGCGGCAAGCAGCAAGTGCTCGCGCAGGCCGGTACGCGCTATGAAGTGATCGACAAAGCCACCGGCAAGGCGCCGGCCAAGCTCGTCGTTAAACGCGTCGGCCCCGATCTGCGTGTGGAAGTCGACGGCGAGCCCGTGCTGGATGTGCAAAAGTTCTACGGCGAGACTTCGCCGAGCAATCCGGCATATTTCGACATCAACCAAGCCGTGGATCCTGACGCTGGTGAAGCAGCGGCGGCACCGCCGACGGTGACGATCACGCCAGCCACCGCCCCCTGGGACGCCATCGACGACACGTTCCTGCTCTTTCCCAGCGCGCTACCTGCCGCGGAATCGAACATGGGGGGATTGCTGTTGGCGGGACTGGGCGTCGCCGCATTGGGTGCGGCAGCAGCTGCGTACAAGCATCACAGGGACAGCAAGGAGGACGAGGCCCCAGTTATGCCGGTAGCGCCTACCAAGCCGCCTGAGCCTTCTCCCGCGCCCAAGGCACCTTCTGCCCCGAACAGCTTTGCGGACAACGTAGGCAAGGTGCAGAGCCCGAACAGCACCGCGCCGACCACGGACGATTCGACCCCTGGCATCAACATCGGCACGATCCCTGCAGACACGACGCCCAAGCTGTACGTGGATGGCAAGGAGACGCCTGCCACCTACGACCCGAAGACCGGCGCCCTGACGCCGGACACGCCGCTGACCGAAGGTCCGCACGACGTCACCTACACGGTGACCGACTCCGCGGGCAAGGAGAGCCAGCCGAGCGGTCCGATTGTCATCACCGTTGACATCACCGCCCCTGCGACTCCGGCGGCCCCCGGCAGCTATGTGGACAACGTGGGCAAGGTGCAGAACCCGACCAGCACCGCCCCGGCCACGGACGATTCGACGCCTGGCATCAACATCGGCACGATCCCTGCAGACACGACGCCCAAGCTGTACGTGGACGGCAAGGAAGTGCCTGCCACCTACGAACCGAAGACCGGCACCCTGACGCCGGACACGCCGCTGACCGAAGGTCCGCACGACATCACCTACACGGTGACCGACCTGGCAGGCAATGAGAGCCTGCCGAGCGGTCCGATTGTCATCACCGTTGACATCACCGCCCCTGCGACTCCGGCGGCCCCCGGCAGCTATGTGGACAACGTGGGCAAGGTGCAGAACCCGACCAGCACCGC